>NZ_AP017422.1:7200000-7507202 GCF_002355595.1 Filimonas lacunae | reverse complement strand
CTAGCGTTCATCCTGAGCCAGGATCAAACTCTCCATTGTAAATGAGTTTTGATCACTAACTTAATTTCTCTCGAAATTGCGTCTGTGAATTTTAATTTTGTTACGTTGCTTACACTTACCTACTATTTAAAGTAGTACTGTTGCTTCCATTCTTTCAAAGAACTTAAAAATTGTTGATGGTCAGGTTTCGATCCCGTAGGCCTTAGAGCCGGTCATCATTTTCAAAGTAGAAGAGCTTTTTTTGCGTTTCCGTCCGTCACTTTCGTTTCATTCGGGTTGCAAAGGTAACAGTTTTTATTTCAAATTAGCAAATTTATTTTTGAATTATTTTTGAAGTTAATTCTTTATAAACTGCTGATTTTCAATGAACTGTTCCCATTTTATTGGGAGTGCAAAGGTAACAGTTTCGAAACATTTACCAAATTTATTTTTAGTTATTTTCAACCTTTTTTACCGCTTGCTGTTTAAAGAACTTTCCGCTATTTGTGTAGTGGGCGGCAAAGATAAGAACCTTTGTTACGCTACCAAATATAATTACCCCTTTTTGCAAATATTTTCAAGGAAACAAGGCTGAACAGCAGCACTTTACCTATTATGTAGTTACAAGAGCTGAACAATAGAGCCTGTATTATATAAGTGTACTATGATATAAAGGTTTCAAAACCTCCCCTATCTCGCCTAATCATAACATCCGGAAGCACTTTTTAGCGCCTGATCCAGGCTTTTTAGCCCCTCAAATAAAAAAAACTGCGGCGCAATTTAAAAATATAGCGGCGCAATATTCTTTAACTGCGCCTGTAGAAATGATTTAGGTGTCGCAATATTTTTTACTTGCGCCGCAGTGAAAAAAAATCACAGCCCATTAGCTTTCACATGCGTCTGAGTAAGGAATATTCAGCACTCTTTTTTTCTTACTCAGCTCCGGGTAAGAAAAAAACAGCACTCCAGATTCTTTCACAGGGACTGGGTAAAGACTATTCGGCACCTATTTTCTTTTACTCAGGCACAGATAAAAAATATTACGCCACATAAATCATTTTTACAGTGCCGAGGAAACAATCTTGCGACACCTAAATCATTTCTACAGGCGCAGATAAAAAATATTGGGCCACTTAAATTCTTTCTCCAGTGCTCCTGGAAAAATCTACAGCGCTGAAGATTTTTCCAGGAGTGTTGAGTAAAAAATACAGAGTACTCCAGATTTTTCGGCCAGTGCTGAGTAAAAAAACTTGAGCCACCATTTTTTTTACCCGATATCCTGTTTACAATAATTTCAGTACCGGAATTTGTATCAACAGTGAGGGGAATTTATTCTGGCCTTTATATTTACAGAACACACGGCAGGAACACCTAAAAACCATAACCAACGGGAAATGACAACTTCTACCCCAATACAGTTGTACCAAATAGATACAAAAATTGTATCGAAAGCGAACAGGAAGGCAACAACACTTGTTGCAACAAACTAATAATCAATCAAATATCAAATTGGCACATTTCTATCAAATCACTATCATATGATAAAGCTAGCGCACATATCCAAATGGGTAAATACAGGAGCCACCAGAACCTTTTTATTAAAAGATGTAAGTCTGGATATTGCAGAAGGGGAATTTGTATCCATTATGGGGCCTTCCGGATCGGGTAAGTCTACGCTGTTAAACGTGATTGGCATGTTGGACCAGGCCAATGAAGGAGAATACATGTTCTTTGATCAGCCAGTGCATCAGCTAAAGGAAAAGCAGCGTACTGCATTATATAAGCAATACATTGGTTTTGTGTTTCAGGCTTATCATCTCATTGACGAGCTTACCGTATATGAAAACATTGAAACTCCCCTACTGTACCAGAATGTAAAAACTGCCGAACGCAAGGCTATTGTAGCAGACACCCTGGATAAATTCCAGATCGTTGGTAAAAAAGACCTGTTTCCCGCACAATTGTCGGGTGGTCAGCAACAACTGGTAGGTATTGCACGTGCCTTAGTGGCAAAACCTAAGTTACTGCTGGCAGACGAACCAACCGGCAACTTAAACTCGAAGCAGGGGGAAGAAATTATGGAATTGTTCAGCAAACTGAATAAAGAAGAAGGAGTAACTATTATACAGGTAACCCACTCCGAAAAGAATGCAGCCTATGGTTCACGCATCATTAACCTGCTGGATGGCAGAATTGAATTATAAATAAACCCTATCAAGTATATATCATGAGCATGCGCAGTATAGTTACCCTCGCTTTTGTTTTATCACTTTACTGCGGTAGTGTTACCGCACAAGGCACTGGCGATTCGCTTCGCCTGTCGTTGCAGCAATGCGTGGAAACGGCTATTAAAAACAATGCAGATGTACAACGGAAGGATTTGCTAAAGCAATCGGCCCACCTGGGCTGGACCCAGGCACGGGAGAACATGATACCCACCTTAAATGCCGATGCATATCACGGTAATAACCAGGGCCGTAGCATTAACCCTTATACCAACAGCTATATAGATCAGCAGTTGAGCTATGCCAACTACAGCATTTATTCCAGTGTAACCTTGTTCCAGGGCCTGTCACTGCAAAATGCTATTAAGCAAAACAAACTGGCTTTTAACGCTGCCAGTTATGAAGAGCAGCAACAAAAGGAGCTACTGACCCTGAATGTGATTATGTCGTATTTGCAGGTACTGACCAATGAAGACTTGCTGGCATTGGCGTACCAGCAACAGGGGGTTAGCAACAAACAGGTGGAAAGGCTGGACATCCGGGATAAAGACAGTGCTGCCGACCCCAAAGAGCTTAATGACTTACGCGGACAACTGGCCAATGACCAGCTTACGGTAGTAACCACCCAAAACAGCCTGGAAAATGCCAAACTATCACTGGCACAACTGATGAACGTGCCCTATACCAACAAGCTGGCAGTTGAGCGGGTAAGTGCTGATAAAGCCCCGCAATTATTATATGATGCCAATGCAGAAGAAGTATACAAAAGCGCATCGGGCAACCTTGCTATAGTAAAGGCGGCGGATTTGCGCAAGGAAAGCGCAGAAAAGGCTATACAGGTGGCAAAGGGTAAGGGATGGCCTGTTGTATTTTTAAGTGGTTCGCTGGCTACCAACTATTCCAGCGCGGGCACTTTGCAAAACCTGGTAAGCACCACACACCAGGCAGGTAGCAGTTATGTGGAATACAATGGCAGCCAGTTACCAGTAATTGAAGAATCCAATACGTATGCCGCTGACAAAATCCCTTATACCAAACAGTTGAACAACAACCTTAACAACAGTATCAGCATTGGCGTTACCATTCCTATTCTCAACAACTTCTCTAACAAGAACAAAATAGCCCAGGCCCGAATTACTGCACAGGATGCAGCCATTACTGCCAATTCAGTGCGCATACAATTGCAGCAGAATGTAGAGCAGGCTTATTTTAATATGACCGCCGCACAAAATAAGTATAAAGTATTGAAGCTACAGCAGGCTGCTTTTAAAGAATCATTCAGAGTAGCAGAGGTGAAGTTTAACGCAGGCGCGATTAACTCGGTAGATTATGTGGTAGCGAAAAACAACTACGATAAGAGTAATATTAACCTGATAGTAGCCGGGTACGATTTAGCCATACGCATTAAACTACTCGACTACTACCAGGGAAAACCTTTATGGTAAAGGCTTACTGACCTTGTGCCAGACTGTAAGCTTTTTTATCGCCAAAGGTGTTAAGCAATTCCAGTGAACATACTCTGAAATCACCGCTCAGGCTTACATATAAGCCAATAACATCCTGCTGATTTAAAGCATGATCGTCAATGCTTTCAAAACGGGCGTTGTATTGGTTTACCAGGTTGGTGAATTTAGAACCGGTAGGCCATACCTGTGTACCGCGGTTGCTGATATTGACCAGTTTGAATTTAACACCCGCATGACGCAAACACTTATCTGCAATTTCCTGTGGTTGCAGGTTGCTTTCGATAAATAAGTCTACCCCATTTATTTTTTCAGTGATAGTAGAATCACTTTCCATCATAGCGTTTTTGGAAAGGTTGAATACGGTACAGCTCACTGCATGATCGGTCATATCCGGCTTAGGATTATGCTCTGGCTTTTTACCAAAATTGGCAATGATAGCATTGGCAAACTCAGTGGTATTTAAAGAAGGTTTGTTGCGGTCGCCAAAATCACCGGTATGCACTCCACTTTCCAGTGTATATAATAAAGCATTTTCAATCATGTTGGCTTTGTCGTATAACCCAACGTGTTGTAACAGGGAGAAACCACTTAATAATAACGCAGTAGGGTTGGCAATGCCTTTACCTGCAATATCCGGAGCGGTACCGTGTACAGCTTCGAAAATGCTGATATGATCGCCCACATTGGCAGAAGGAGCAAAACCTAAACCACCTACCAGGCCAGCACATAAATCGCTCACAATATCACCCTGCAGGTTGGTAAGCACCACCACATCAAATGTATCGGGACGGGTAACCAGCTTCATACACAGGTCATCCACAATCACATCATCTGCTTTTAAGTCAGGATAGTTCTTAGCTACTTCATAAAAGCACTCCAGGAACAAGCCATCGGTCAGCTTCATAATGTTGGCTTTGTGACCGCAGGTAATACGGCGTGCGCCTTTTTTGCTAGCCATTTCAAATGCATACTTAATTACCTGCATGCTTCCCGGACGGGTAATGAAACGACGGCTTAAAGCCACATCGGGTGTAATCATGTGTTCTACACCACCATAGGTATCTTCGATGTTTTCGCGAACGATAGTAACATCGATAGGAATACCCGCTTTGCTAAATACAGTATCTACACCATGCAAAGTTTGAAACACCCTTTTGTTAGCATAAGTGTTCCAGGTTTTACGTGCGGTAACGTTAATGCTTTTTACCCCCTTACCTTTAGGGGTTTCCATTGGCCCTTTGAAAAGTATACCTAAGTTTTCAATAGTTTGCTGCGCTTCAGACGTCATCCCGTTACTAAATCCTTTGTCAAATACCCATTTTCCCATGTCTACGAATTCATACTCCAATGGAACCTGAGCCGCCTGAAAAACAGAAAGAACGGCATCCATTATCTCCGGTCCAATACCATCGCCTTTTGCTACCGCAATCTTTGTCATTGTGATTAAGTTTTAGTTGTAAAAATAATTGGAAAGCGCGGCAAAGGTACATCAATTAAATTTTTTCCTTATTTTTATACGGAGCAAGAATTTATCCATGATATCCAAAATCTCTGAAGGCGTTCAAATCAGTGTGGAAACTTTCTACCAGGATGAGTATAGTCACCCTGTAAACAGTGAGTATATGTTCGCCTACCGTATCACTATTGAAAACCATAATCACTTTTCTGTTAAACTGCTGCGCCGTCACTGGTTTATATATGACAGCAACGGCCAAAACCGCGAGGTAGAAGGCGAAGGCGTAGTAGGCATGCAACCCGTTCTTGAGTCTGGTAAACAATTTCAATATGTAAGTGGCTGTAATCTGAAAACCGAAATAGGTCGTATGCAAGGTACTTACCTGATGGAAAATTTGAATTCGTTAACCACCTTTATAGTTAAGATCCCGCCTTTTCAAATGGTAGCCCCATTTAAAAATAACTAAGACAGCCCCGCATTGGGGATGTTTTTTTAACGTATAACTAACAAGTGAACGTACGTTAGCGTGGTTTATACTTTGCCTCTTCAAAAATTTGTCGTGCAGGTGTAGTCATTAATTGAGACGGCGTCATTTCTTTATGCTGCTCCATCCACTTTTTCACTATCTGCCAACCGGTAAACATGCCAATACAGCCAGGCGCTTCTTCACCTAATGCAGATGTTTTAGGCCCATCATTTATATACTCCCTTGTTTGCAGGGGATCAGTAATGTATAGCAGATCATTCTTCACAAAGTAGTTCCATATAAGGGCTTCATTTTCATAGCAACCATCCAGCTGAAACTGCTTGTAGCCTGTTTTAATACTATCCGCTGTTTCAGGTAACAGCAGGTCCAGCACATACAACCGCTTGCCCAGTTCCACCATCTGGTCTACCAGTGGCTTATTGTTGTTGTTTCCGGCAGGATACATATCATCCAGCAAATTACGCATGCAGGCGGTGGCTATATAAGGCGCTTCAAAACGCCTGCTTTGATAGGCAGGATATACATCCCGTACATAATCAGCGTAATAGGCAGGAAACTCTTTTCCCAAATACAATTGTAAGCCTACCGCAAATCCCGTGGCGGTAATTACGTTGCCATATCCTTCTATAGGCCCCACAAAACAAACCAGCTTTTCGGGCAGTTTAGATTGCGGGAAGTAATGGCGTGTTAGTTGTAAAGCCAGCAACAGTTCTTTCTCCTGTGGCTTCATATCCGGAAAATGCCGTTGTACCGAATCGTAAATAGGTGCATAATCGTGCAGGTATAGTTTTAGCTTAGCCGGCACACTATCTACTTGCGGTGCCAGCCCGAGTATATTAAAAAGGTAGTCGTTTAAAAAACTGCCATACTTACGCTGCAGGCTGTCCAGCCCTTCGGGAATATGATTGGTATCGATAGAAAACAGATCCCTGTCGAACCGCTCTACCGTAAAAGGAACAGTGATGCCTGACACATCCGGCACAGGGCGTTTGTGCGAAGTACAACCTGTTATAAATGCAATAGTTATTGCTGCTGAAAGAAAAAGCCTGCCTGCAAACTTCATAGAAAACGAAGATAAAGGATAGTGAAAAAAACGGGATACTTTTTACCAAAGTTCAGATAGCCTAACTTTACCGTATGAAGATTGTACTGGCACAACAGAATTATCACATTGGCAATTTTGAGAGTAACACCAACAAGATTATAGAAGGCATTGCCCAGGCAAAAGCGCAAGGCGCTGACCTGGTGGTATTTACCGAAATGAGCATTTGCGGCTATCCCGCACGCGACTTTGTAGAATTTTCCGATTTCATTAATAAGTGTTACGAAGCTGTCAATACCATTGCCGCTTATGCCGATGGCATTGGTGTGTTGGTAGGTTCGCCTGCACGCAACAGCATTGAGGGCGGTAAAAGCCTTTTTAACGCAGCCTTTATGCTGTATGATAAAAAGATTCAGCAGGTGGTGCACAAAACATTGTTACCCACTTATGATGTGTTTGACGAGAACCGGTATTTTGAGCCCGCCTACGAATGGCATGTGATTCCTTTTAAAGGCAAGAAACTGGCCGTTACTATATGTGAAGACATCTGGAACCTGGGTAACAGCATTTTATATCGCATATGCCCTATGGACGCACTGATGGCCCAAAAACCAGACGTGATGATTAACCTTAGCGCGTCGCCTTTTGATTATACACATAATGATGACCGTAAAGCCATTGTAAAAGCCAATGTGCTTAAATATGGCCTGCCCATGTTTTACTGTAATGCAGTAGGCAGTCAAACGGAGATTGTGTTTGACGGCGGATCGCTCATATTTGACAAGGCAGGTAACCTGTGCAAGGCCTTGCCCCTGTTTGAAGAAGCAGTAGATGGGGTAATATTAAATGACGATGGCAGCCTGGATGCAGGTATAGTAGCATCTGCCGCAAGCCTGCCCGATGCAGAGCTCAACCCTGAGCAGTTGCAGCCCACCTTGCACATAGAACAGGTGTACCAGGCACTGGTGATGGGTATACGTGATTATTTCGCCAAAATGGGCTTTACCAAGGCTATCCTCGGCAGCTCGGGTGGCATAGACTCCGCAGTGACACTGGCACTGGCCTGCGAAGCATTGGGAAAAGAGAATGTGAGGGCGATATTAATGCCTTCGCCCTACTCCACCGAACATTCAGTAAATGATGCTGTACAGCTGAGCCAAAACCTGAACAATCCTTACGATGTTGTACGTATTGACAATATATATCAGTCATTTTTAGATACACTCCAGCCTGTTTTCAACAACCTGCCTTTTTCACTGGCAGAAGAGAATATGCAAAGCCGTACACGTGGCAACCTGTTAATGGCCATTGCCAACAAGTTTGGGTATATACTGCTGAACACGTCCAACAAAAGTGAGCTAAGCACCGGCTATGGCACTTTATACGGCGATATGGCAGGCGGCCTGGGTGTGCTGGGAGATTGTTATAAGTTACAGGTGTATGAACTGGCCAAATACATTAACCGCAACCAGGAAATTATACCCGGCAATATTATTACCAAACCACCCAGTGCAGAACTGCGGCCTGACCAGAAAGACAGCGACAGCCTGCCGGACTATGCCATTCTCGACAGCATTTTATATCAATATATTGAAAGGCGCCAGGGGCCTGCCGAAATAATGGCCCAGGGATTTGATAGTGCACTTGTAAACAGGGTGTTAAAAATGGTGAACGTAAACGAATACAAGCGTAACCAGTTTTGCCCCATTATAAGGGTATCACCGAAGGCTTTTGGGGTAGGCAGGCGTATGCCTATTGTTGGAAAATACCTTTCTTAACATCTTCCCACTAGCTTAATATAGTAGTAAACCGTAATTTCAGTGTTCAAAAATCTAATAGAGATGAAAAAATCATTTTTGTGGCTACTGGCAACTGCTCCTCTCGCAGTATGTGCACAAACCAAACCTTATACATTAACCGGAGAATTAAAGAATATAAAAGAAGCACCTTCTAAAGTGTTTTTATGGTATGCGGTAGACGGAAAGCCTGTTACAGACAGCGCTACTGTTACTGCCGGTAAATATGCCTTTAAAGGGGATGCGGCTCAACCTGTAAATGCAACCTTGATTTTAGGAGCAGGTAACCCCAGAACTGCAGAAGCTAAAAATACAGCAACTGTATTTTTAGAAGCAGGTGCACTTAAAGCCATCAGTATTGATTCGTTCAGTAACATTACTGTAAAAGGTGGAGCTGCAAATACAGCTTACGATCAACTGAAAAAAGAACAAAAGCCTGTTAGCGATCAGATGCAGGCTTTAATGGGTGAATATCGTGCAGCTTATGAAGCCAAGAACGAAGAGAAGCTGAAAACAATAGAAGCACGTTACGACTCTCTGGACGAACTTAGCAAAGCGGGTTACGAATCATTTCTGAAAAAGAACCCCACCACTCCTATTGCATTATATGTTATCCGTAACTGGATGCCTTATGATATTGACGTAGAGAAGTTAGATCCTATCTTCAACAAATTGCCTGAGGCTACTAAAAGCTCAGCAAGCGGTAAAGCTTTACAGGCTAAACTGGAAGTAGCTAAGAAAACCAGCATTGGTAAAGAAGCTCCGGATTTTACCATGAATGATACTTTAGGCAACCCGGTAAAACTGTCTTCTTTACGTGGTAAATATGTACTGCTCGATTTCTGGGCTAGCTGGTGCGGCCCTTGCCGTCGTGAAAACCCTAACGTGGTAAAAGCTTTTAACGAGTATAAAGACAAAGGTTTTACTGTATTAGGCGTTTCATTAGACCAACCTACCGGTAAAGAAAAATGGTTAAAAGCTATTCACGATGATGGCTTAACCTGGACACATCTTTCTGACTTACAGTTCTGGAACAACGCAGCTGCTAAAGAATATGGCGTGCAAGCTATTCCTCAGAACTTCTTAATTGATCCGCAAGGTAAAATTGCCGGTAAGAACCTGAGAGGGGAAGACCTGGAAAAGAAACTGGCCGAGCTGATTAAAGGATAACTATACAAAGCCTTGCAAAAGGCGGCACGTAAAAAAAGGTAAGCATTACAACTGCTTACCTTTTTTATTATCTAGTCATGAACAATCATCAGGGGAACGTGGCTATGGAATGCCAGCATTTTGGTATGGTTGCGCCTGAACAACCCATCAAACCAACCATGCTTTTTAGGAATAGCGATAATCACATCTATTTCGTTTTCCATAGCAAAGTAGTTGATCGCTTCTGTAAAGTCTTCTGCTTCGAGGAAGTGATACTCCGGCTTGTGTCCTTTAGCCTGAAACAACGTATCCAGCATCAGCCCTTCGTAATTGGCATCTTCCGGCAAAGGATCTAATTCACTGCTTACATTTAATACAAACAGCTTGGCCTTTGTCATTTCCAGCAAATCTACAATCGGCTGCACGGGAGTAGTTTGCACTACCTGCTTAAAATCGCAGGCCAGCATTACTTCTTCAATGGGCTTATAGCGGCACTCGGCCGGAATAATGATAACAGGTACATTGGTGTGTTTGGCAACATTGGTGGTATTGCTACCTACCAGCACTTCTTCTACTTTACCACCACCTGTAATGCCCATGATAATAAGCTGCACCTGTTCGCGCTCTACAATATCCTGCACGCCTTCTGTTAACGAATTGAACTCACAGGCAGATGCAATAGGGATAGTGGTGCTGTAAGTTTCTTTGATATTGGTAATAAAATTATCCATTCCGGTTTGACTAACCTGCTTTACATCATCCAGACTCAGCATTTGTAAGGTGGGCATCATAGGATCTACCGAAATAGGCAGCTCGTAACTATGATAAAATAACACCCGCGCGGCCTTAATATCTTCAGCTAATTGTAGCGCGTATAAGGCAGCATTCTTTGCAGTGGACGAAAAGTCGGTAGGAACCAGAATTGTTTGCATACATGAATTATTTTTTTGATAAAACTATACCTGGGGTACCATGCATACAATGACCAATATCATGCCATTACATATTCTCTATTATTCCTGCAATGCCTTGTCCACCACCTACACAGGCAGTAACAATGCCGTATTTCTTATTCAGTCGTTTCAGATCATTTAATATTTGCACGGTTAACTTACAACCAGTACAACCCAGCGGATGACCTAATGCAATGGCCCCGCCATTAATATTTACAATATCTGGGTTCAGGTTCAGCTCGCGTATTACCGCCAGTGATTGGGAAGCAAATGCTTCATTCAGCTCTACCAGGTCAATATCTCCTAAGGTCATACCTGCCTGCTTCAATACTTTAGGTACTGCTGCTACCGGACCTATGCCCATAATACGGGGATGTACGCCAGCACTGGCGCAATTTACCAGGCGGCCAATAGGTTTCAGGCCCAGTTCGTTTACCATACGTTCGCTCATTACTACCACAAAGGCAGCGCCATCGCTGGTTTGCGAGCTGTTACCGGCAGTAACACTACCACCCAATGCAAACGCAGGTTTTAATTTGCCCAACGCTTCCAGGGTAGTATCTGCCCTCACACCTTCATCCGTATCTACGATAAAAGTTTTCGATTTCTTCTTACCATTTTCATCCACATACACCTGCTCTACGTTAATAGGTAATATTCCAGGTTTGAAATAACCATTCTGAATAGCGTGCATGGCCTTTTCATGTGAGCGCAGCGAAAAAGCATCCTGATCGTCACGTGAAACATTAAACTCTTTGGCAACTGCTTCCGCAGTTAAGCCCATGCTCAGGTAGTAATCCGGTTCGTCTTTGGCAATGGAATAGGCAGGTACTGTTTTCCAACCAGCTGTAGGCACCAGGCTCATGCTTTCGGTGCCACCCGCTATAATGCATTCGGCCATACCTGTGCGTATTTTAGCTGTAGCCGTGGCTATGCTTTCCAGGCCGCTGGCGCAATAGCGGTTAATAGTGATACCCGCCACTTCAATACCTAATGCACGGGCAGCTATAATGCGGCCAAACTGTAAACCCTGCTCTGCCTCCGGCACCGCATTTCCTACAATCACATCATCCACACGTTTAGGATCCAGCTGTGGCACAGTGGCCATCAGCCCTTTTATAACTTCTACCGCCAGATCGTCGGGGCGATAAAAACGTAAACCACCTTTTTTGCTTTTTCCTACGGCGGTTCTGTATCCGGCTACTATATAAGCTTCCTGCATGGTATTTTGTTTCTTATCCAAATATAAACAATAAAATGTAAATAAGTTGTCTATGCAACTAAGTTAACATCAGCTTGTAATTTGCCGCGGGTGCATTTATCTTCGCGCCATGATATACCCCCTTCTTCGTCAATTACTGTTTAATCTGTCGCCCGAAAAAGCGCACTATTTTTCTATGAACCTGTTGCGCAGCGGGTGCAGTCTTGGGCCGGTAAAATCGATGGTACAGCAGTCTTTTGAATTAAAAGACAGCCGTTTGCAAAAAGAGGTGTTTGGCCTGCAATTTAAGAACCCGGTAGGATTAGGAGCCGGTTTCGATAAAAACGCAGCTTATTTAAATGAACTGGAAGCCCTGGGCTTTGGTTTTGTGGAAATTGGCACGGTTACCCCCAAGGCACAACCTGGTAATGAACAGCCACGCCTGTTTCGCCTGCCGGCAGATAAAGCGCTGATCAACCGCATGGGCTTTAATAACGACGGGGTGGAAGTAGTAGCAGAAAGATTATTGAAGTGGAAAAACAGAAAAATACAGTCTGGTGCCAACAAGATGATTATTGGCGGTAATATTGGAAAAAACAAGGTTACCCCCAATGAGGATGCCTGGAAGGACTATGAAATTTGTTTTACCCGACTGTTTGATGTGGTGGACTATTTTGTAGTGAACGTTAGCTCACCCAACACACCCGGCTTACGCGAATTGCAGGAGAAAGATTCGTTGCGTAAAATTTTATCGCGCTTACAGGAAATTAACCAGGGCAAGCAGGCCCCCAAGCCATTGCTGTTAAAAATAGCTCCTGACCTTACCAACGAGCAATTGAATGATATTGCCGACCTGGCAGCAGAAGTAAAGCTAAGCGGCTTGGTGGCCAGCAATACCACCATTGACCGTAGTAACCTTACCCCGAGCTCTAAAGCGGAAAGCGAAAAAATTGGCGCTGGTGGTTTAAGTGGTTTGCCCGTAAAAGCCCGTTCTACAGAGGTGGTAAGCTACCTGGCACAGCAAACCGGCGGCAAAATTCCTATTATAGCCAGTGGCGGTATTTTTACCGGAGCAGATGCCCGGGAAAAGTTACAGGCTGGCGCTTCATTAGTGCAAGTGTGGACTGGCTTTATTTATGAAGGTCCTTCTATTGCTAAAAACATTTGTAAGCAACTGTTATAAGACTATCGTTTGAACTGATGATATGAAAAAAGCCGCAGAAATGATTTCCTGCGGCTTTTTTATGAATGTACATGCTATTAGCTCTTTTTCTTTAACAGCCCTTTCAGCAAGCCTTTGCCCGCTTCTTCTACCTTTTGTTTGGTACTTAATGAATCTTTAGTAGTGGTGCTATCTTTTTTCGCGCCCAGCAACTGGTCTTTTAAAGCATTGCCGGCATCTTTCACCAACTGATTTTTAACGCTGGCTATAGTATCTTTTACCGCTTGTTTTGCAGCAGCCACCGCACTGTCGGCTGCCGCTTTCTTTTCAGCAGCAAAGGTGCTTGCCTGTTGTTTTAATTCATCAGCCACGCTGCTACCCGCCCCTGCCAGATCGGTGCTTACAGTTGGTTTATTAATGAAGCCACCCAGGTTTACTTTCAGATTGATAATATCGCCTGGTGTAATATTTATTCCTTTGCTGCTGGCTTTAGCAGCCAGGCTATTTACCAGTTGATTGGCCTGTGTGCCCAGTTTTTCACGCGGCACTTTCATATTGATCACATAATTCAGGCTTTGATCTAAACCATGTGTGCCGCCTATTTCCATGCCTATATCCTTCACCTGAACAGTAAAAGGTTTTACCAGCACTTTACCATTGGCAAACTCAAAGTGACTTTTAATGTCTTTTACCGTAATCTGCTGCAGATCGTTCAGTTTTAAGGTAGAAGCAATTTTATCCAGCGGACCGAACTTGCTAAGCATACCTTGCAGTAACAGCAAGGTGCCATCTCCGGATAAAGTGGAAAGATCGGGCATCATATTTTCGCCCAGGTTTCCTTTCAGGCTCATTTGTGAAGTAAGCTTGCCCGACAAAAACTGCCCTACAGGCATCAGCTTTTGTACGGTATTGAAAGCAGTAAAGGTTTTTTGAATATCCAGGTTTTGTACATCATAGGCCATGCTGATAGCAGGCTTCTTTTTACTGGCTTTGGTAGCATAGGAACCATTGAGCGCAATAGTACCGTCCAACGCTTCCATCTTCACATTTTTAAGTGTAACCGCTTCATCCTTTATTTCCAGTGTACCTGCAATATTCTTATAATCTACTTTATCATATTTCACATTTCCTGCGCTGGCATCTACTGTAAACTGGATATTGGCAGGCACTGCAAAAGGCTCTGATGTAACCGCTGTAGTATCAGCAGCGCTGGCAGGCACCATACCCATCCATTTATTCAGGTCTATTTTATCCGCATGCATTTGCAGTGTTCCTTTCAACGGCTCGTCTTTTAAAGCATACCCCAGCAGGTTATCAAAACCACCGGCAGCCGTAAAATTGGTTTGCATAAAGCTACCACTCACATTGCTGATGCTTACTCTGGCAGGTGTAAATGCCAGGGTGCCCGATTGCAATGCTACGCCATCCGGGTACTCTTTGGATTTGTACTCCACCTTAAACACCTGTAAAGTACCCGCAGTTTGAAAAGCGTCGTACTTTTTAGCATCTACATATGATTTCTTTCCTTTGCAAGAAATATCTGCATTCAGCTGTCCTGATAAGGAAGTACCTGGTTCAAATGTATAGAACTGCGCAATGTTGGCGAGGTTAAGCCCTCCTTTAGCAGTTACTTCAAAATAAGGGTCAGTGGCCGGCGTCTTTAACAACAAGGTTAAGTCAGCACCATCCTTTCCCACCTCCACGTGTGCAGATGGAACCTGAATAACAGTGTGGTCGGGCACCCCATCCGGGTTGGTAAACTCAATGCGTGCATGTGTGTTTTGTACAGGCTGAGGAAAAGCCGGAGAAGCATAATACAGTTTATTGATCTCCACAAAACCACTGGCGCTAAAGCTGCCCGGCTTTTGTTGTGTAACCACTACCACATCTCCTTTTGCCTGCACATCGGCATTAACCGTACCCGAAAGCTTTGTTCCGTTTTCCAGCTTTACAAAACGGGTAACACCGGCAAGATCTAAATTGCCTTTAGCGCCGGCATCAATGTATTGTTTGGTAAGCGGATTTTTTAACAGCAAATGAAAATCGAAAGGATCGGCGCCAAATTCAATATGTGCTTTGGATATATCCACTACAGTATTATCTGTAACGCCATCAGGGTTGTTTACTTCTGCTGCTACCCGGATGTTTTTAACCGGGGCAGGCAAATCAGGATACTGGAAAAAACCATCTTCCACATTCAGCTTAATATTATAAGCCGGTATTTGCACACCATTGTACACTCCTTTTACAAAGCCGCTCAACCCTGCCTTACCACTGGTTTTGATAGAAGCGAAATCGTTTTTATATACAGCCGGCACTAACGATAAAAAACTTTTGAAATCGTTGGAAGGTGCGTTAAAGCTGATATCCATGTTATAAGTGCTATCGTTCATGAACTGGAAAAAGCCCTTGGCACTTAGTTTCAGATCATTGATGGCAATGTCGTTTGTATTAAAAGTATACTTACTGTTTTTAGCATCTATCTGCAACTTCAGCCCTACTGCTGTTTTTGTATTCAGCAAATAAGGAATGCCCCCATAAGTGAAGGTTACTGCATCAGCTGTGGTGTGCGTATCCAGTGTAAACAAGTCGGACGTAAAATCGCCACTGCCTTCATGATTGAGGTTTACAATTTCTGTGCTCATGGCGCCTACCTGGTCGTCATATACAATATAGCCGTTGCTAATACTGTAATGCTGCAGTTGCATGCTAAAAGGCTTGCCTTCTGTGGTGGCCGTATCGGTTGTTGCATCCGGCTTTGTAATATTCCAGTTGGCTTTACCATCTTTATTTACAATAGCCCGTATACGTGGCGTGTTAATATTAACCGCATAAATGCTCATTTTACTACCACTGATCACACTCCACAGGTTTACCGCCACATCTGCTTCTTCGGTACTTACCAGGGTATCTTTGGCAAATTCATCAATACCCACCACATAAAAATGCTTCAGCGAAACGGAAGCACGCGGGAAATGACGGATGAAAGAGAGACTTACATCGGAAAAATCGGCTTTGGCCAGAATGTTTTTATTGATCTGTTCTTTTACAATACGGATGATTTTTCCTTTAAAAAGTAAGGGTAATGTAATTAACAGAGCAAGCAATACCAGCAGGCTGATACCTGTAATCTTCAGCACTTTTTTAAGCATCGTCTACGTTGGGTTTTGTATTAGTCAATTGGGGTTACAAATGAAAGATAAGGGTGATTTCCATTATTCGGAACTATTTTTGAATATTTGCTGTACATATTAGAACAGTTTGGCATGACACAAATTTTTACGGCTGACAACCTTGTCAGTTTTTTTGTATTGGTAATTCTGGAAGTGGTATTAGGCATTGATAATGTGATTTTTGTAAGTATTATCATGAATCGCCTGCCCAAAGCGCAGCAACCCAAAGCCCGTGTTTTGTGGATGATATTTGGTATTATTATGCGCAGCATTTTGTTGATGGGCTTAAGTTGGCTATTAGCACAAAAAGGCCATTATCTGTTTTCAGTGGCCGGAAAAGGCTTTGACCTCAGCAGTTTGGTAATGCTGGCGGGTGGCTTGTTTCTGATTTATAAAACGGTAAAAGAAATTCATCATAAGCTGGAAGGCGAGGAAGAGCATGCAGATGGCACTAAAAAACCGCTGGGCTTTTCTGCGGCCATTTTTCAGATAGTGCTGATTGACATGGTATTTAGCTTTGACAGTATTATTACTGCCGGGGGCACCGCCAAAGTGGTGGAAGTAATGATTGCTGCGGTGGTGGTAGCTATGATTATTATGTTTTTATTCAGCCCGGCCATTGCCGGCTTTATTCACAAACATCCTACTTTAAAAATGCTGGCCCTCTCCTTTTTGGTGATGATTGGCTTTGTATTATTAGTGGAAGGTTGGGACAGTGAACGTTCGCACGACCTGCACCTGAAAAACTACGTTTATTTTGCGATGGCCTTTTCATTTATAGTGGAATTGTTAAACATGCGCCTGAGAAAGGGACAAAAATCTGAGCCGGTGGAATTGAAATCCCCACGTCTCGACGAAAAACCCTAATTTCGCGCAATCTTTCGAAAATGAGCAATACACTTTCCTCCAACGAATCGAATCCGTCCGGTAAGAAAAAAATCATCGTTTTAGGTAGCGGTCCTAACAGAATTGGCCAGGGTATTGAGTTTGACTATTGTTGCGTGCATGGTCTGCTGGCTATTAAAGAAGCAGGTTATGAAGCGATTATGGTAAACTGTAATCCTGAAACCGTATCTACTGACTTTGACATTGCGGACAAGCTGTACTTTGAGCCCGTGTACTGGGAACATCTGTGGGAAATAATTGAGCTGGAGAAGCCTGAAGGGGTGATCGTTCAGCTTGGTGGCCAAACAGCCTTGAAGTTGGCTAAGCGCCTGCACGAGAAAGGTATACGTATTATAGGTACATCTTATGACAATATGGATATCGCCGAAGATCGCGGCCGTTTCAGCGACCTGCTGAAAGAGCTGGATATTCCGTATCCTCAGTATGGAACCGCTTACACTGCTGATGAGGCTATTGAAGTAGCCAACCAGGTAGGTTACCCGGTGCTGGTTCGCCCCAGCTACGTATTGGGCGGTCAGCGCATGCGTATCGTTATTAACGACGAAGAGGTAGAAAAAGCGGTGATCAGCCTGCTGAAACACATACCCAATAACAAAATACTGATTGACCATTTCCTGGATCGTTGCCAGGAAGCGGAAATTGACGGTATTTTTGATGGTACTGATTTTCACGTAATGGGCGTAATGGAGCATATTGAACCTGCTGGTATTCACAGCGGTGACAGTAATGCTGTGTTACCTGCCTTTAACCTGACTCCGATGGAAGTGACCACTATGGAGTTTTACGCTGAAAAAATTGCCCGTGCTTTAAATATTCGCGGTTTAATTAATATACAATTTGCTGTAAAAGAAGGAAAAGTGTTCGTAATTGAAGCCAACCCACGTGCTTCCCGTACCACTCCGTTCATTGCCAAGGCTTACGGCATTCCTTACCTGAACATTGCCACTAAGGTGATGCTGGAAGATAAAAAACTGAAAGACTTTACCATTAAAAAGCAGCTGAAAGGCTACGCCATTAAGGAACCGGTGTTCAGTTTTGACAAATTCCCGGGTGTAAACAAGGAATTAGGACCAGAAATGAAGAGCACAGGCGAGGCCATTCGCTTTATTAAAGACCTGCGGGACCCTTACTTCCGCCAGTTGTATAAAGAAAGAAGCATGCACCTGAGCAAATAACGAATAAATAAAGCCCCGTTTACAACAAACGGGGCTTTTTCTTTCTCATGTGCATTCTCATGCAGTGGAAATAGAATATCTTATTAATTCATTTTCTTATAACAGTTAACGCTTTGTTAAGTAAATATAACCTACCCACCTGACAAAACGGAATAATCCGGCCGCTTTTTTCCGGATTTTAAGGTGGGTTCAGGGGCTGTGAAAAGGGTGGCACCGTATAATGAATTAAATTTATATAAATGTGTATAACCCAACCTGACAGCATTACGGAAAAAGTGTCATTATGCCACGCTGGCTTGCATTTCAGCGATTCAAAAGTTTTCAACAAGGGCAAAAAATAATTTTGATTTGTGGCTCATTATTGTAATTTAGTGGCAGAATTTAATGGGTTAGTAAGTAAAAGGTCGGCATTCATGCTGGCCTTTTTACTTGGCGGCAAGTGACCTTATCTTTACAGCATGAGCAAAATAAAAACAGCATTCTTTTGCAGCAATTGTGGTTATGAAAGTGCAAAATGGCTGGGCAAATGTCCTTCATGCAACCAATGGAACACCTTTATAGAAGAAGTGCTGGACAAAGGCAATAAAAACGAACAGCATAACTGGAAAAATTACACCGAAACCAAACGCCAGGGTAAAACCATAGCCCTTAGCCAGGTAAGCAGCATTGAAGAAGAAAGAATTGTTACCGCCGACAGCGAATTAAACCGTGTGTTGGGTAGCGGCATTGTACCAGGTAGTATAGTGTTAGTAGCAGGCGAACCTGGTATAGGCAAAAGCACCTTGTTTTTACAAAGCGCATTGCAATTACAAGACGTGGTTACCTTATATATAAGTGGGGAGGAAAGTGAACAGCAGATTAAAATGCGGGCCGACAGGTTGGGCATTGTCAATGAAAACTTCTATTTGCTTACCGAAACTTCTACCCAGGTAATTTTCCAGGAGATTAAAAAGCTAAAGCCGCAACTGGTGGTGGTAGACTCTGTACAAACATTACAGTCTAACTTTATAGAATCATCTCCCGGCAGCATTTCTCAGATACGGGAATGTGCCGCAGAGTTTCAACGCTTTGCCAAGGAAACCAATACACCTGTTTTCTTAATAGGCCATATCACCAAAGACGGCAACATTGCCGGACCTAAGATATTAGAACATATGGTAGATACGGTGCTGCAGTTTGAAGGCGATCGTAACTATACCTACCGCATATTGCGCACATTGAAAAATCGCTTTGGCAGCACTGCCGAACTGGGCATATATGAAATGCTGTCTTCCGGTATGCGTCCGGTGAGCAACCCATCTGAAATTCTCATCACGCATAAAGAAGACCAGTTAAGCGGTGGAGCTATAGCAGCCACTATGGAAGGCTTGCGCCCGTTGTTGATAGAAGTGCAGGCACTGGTTACCCCCAGCGTATATGGCACCCCGCAACGCACCGTAAGCGGTTTTGATTTAAGACGTTTACAATTGCTACTGGCTGTGCTGGAAAAGCGTGGCGGATTTCAGTTTGGATTAAAAGATGTATTCCTGAACATTGCAGGCGGTTTAAAGGTAGAAGATCCATCCTCCGACCTCGCAATTATATGTGCCCTGCTTTCGTCGTATGAGGATGTTCCTATTCCACAACATATTTGCTTTGCCGGTGAGGTAGGCCTTAATGGTGAAATACGCGCCGTGAATCGTATTGAACAACGTATTGCAGAAGCAGAGAAACTGGGGTTTGAGAAAATTGTAGTATCCCGCTATAACCAGAAAAACCGGGATGCAGTTAAACACCTGAACATAGAAGTGCTGGCATTAGGCCGTGTGGATGAAGTATACCAGTTGTTGTTTTAAATATGAAACGCTATATCACCTCTTTGCTGCATTTGTTTTACCCCCACAACTGTGCGGGTTGCGGTTCTGATGTGTTAGCACCCGATATACCTGTATGTGCATCCTGCCATAGCCAGTTGCCGGCAACCTCCTTTATGGGAATAGAAGGCAATCCTGTTGAAAAATTGTTTTATGGCCGGGTGCGCATAGCGGCGGCAGGTAGCCTGTTTTATTTTACCCGGCAATCTGCCGTGCAACGCATACTTTTTCAGTTGAAATATGAACGCAACCAGCAAACGGGCTTATGGCTGGGTAAGCAATTAGGCCAGCAGTTAAAAAGCAGCGGAAGATTTGCCCACGTTACTGCTATTATACCAGTGCCATTGCATCATCGTAAACAAAAACAACGGGGCTATAATCAGTCGCAGTTAATTGCAGAGGGCATATCCTCCGTTTGTAAATGGCCGGTTATCACAAAGGCTTTACAACGTAGTGTATTTACCAGCACTCAAACACACCAGAACCGGGAAAACCGGTTGCTGAACCTGCAGAATGCTTTTTCCGTTCACCCGCAACACCTTCTGTCCCACACACACGTTTTATTGGTTGACGATGTAATTACTACCGGGGCTACCCTGGAAGCGTGTGCACTGGCCTTGCAACAGCAGAAAATTACCGTAAGCATTGCCACCATCGCCAGCACCTTGCTATCTTAACACAGTTTATTTTTTCGATACCCCTTAAATGCCCACCTTTGTTAGTATCATTAAAAATAAAAAAGCATGAAATACTTCATTTTTTGCCTCGCCTTTATAGCTATAGGTTTTGCTGCTATTAGCAAAACGCCTTCTTTCAAACCCAAGCCTAAGACTATTTATAATTTTAAGATTGCTTCTTTAGATGGCGGCACTATTGATTTCTCGGCCTACAAAGGCAAGAAAATACTGATAGTAAACACTGCCTCTAAATGTGGCTTTACTAAACAGTATAAAGGTTTGGAAGCTTTGTATGAAGCGCATAAAGACAAACTGGTGATTGTAGGTTTTCCTTCCGACAACTTTGGTGGCCAGGAATACCAGGACAACAGCGAGATTAAAGAGTTTTGCCAGAAGAACTTTGGCGTAACCTTCCCATTGACTACCCGTGTTGATGTAAAAGGAGACAGCATTACACCCGTGTTTGATTACCTGACTCACAAAGTGCAGAATGGTGTATTAGATGCAACTATTGGCTGGAACTTTAATAAGTTTATCATTGATGAAAAAGGCAACCTGCTGGCTCATTTCGACAGCAAGGTTACACCGGAAAGCCCTGAGCTGCTGAAGTATATAGAACAATAATCAGTGGCTGTACCTAACAGCCCTGTTATAACACCTGGAATAGCGGAGATATTTTTTGTTAGTTGAATTTTTGATGTAGGCATATGCAGTTTGATAAGGTTATCGGGCAAAAGGAAGTGAAACAGCATTTGGTAGAGATGGTACAGCAAAACCGTTTAAGCCATGCATTATTGTTTTTGGGAAAGGAAGGCAGTGGCGTATTGCCATTAGCCCTGGCTTTTACCCAATTTGTTACCTGCACCACCCGTTCGGGCAAAAATAAAACGCCTAAACAGGAAGCAGGCCCTTCTATGTTTGGTGACGAGCCAGCAGCAGAAGCGCCTTCTACTCCACAGTTGTTAAATGACTCCTGCGGCACCTGCCCCGCGTGTTTTAAGGCGCAGAAGCTGATGCACCCCGATATACATTATTCCTACCCTGCTATACCCCGCAAAAGCGGCGATAAACCTACCAGCAGTGATTATGCTACCGAATGGCGTGAGTTTGTAGCAAACCAGCCCTATGGCAATGCTTTTGACTGGCTGCAGTTTATAGGCGCAGAAAACAAACAAGGTAATATTACCGCCGATGAGTGTAACGATATCATCAGGAAATTAAGCCTGATGAGCTTTGAAAGCGAATACAAGATCCTGTTAATGTGGATGCCCGAATACTTAGGTAAAGAGGGCAACAAGTTGCTGAAATTAATAGAGGAGCCACCACCTAATACCTTATTTGTGCTGGTGGCCGAAAACGAGGAACAGATATTACCTACTATATTAAGTCGCTGCCAGCTGGTGAAAGTGCCTTTACTGGAAACGGCTGAAGTTGAAAAAGCTTTAATTGAACGTGCCAATGCCCCGGCCCAAACGGCCCGGCAAACAGCTGGTATTGCCGAAGGCAACTACCGCGAGGCGCTGCAATTATTGCAACATGCAAGCGACGACTGGCAAAGCCTGCTACGCGACTGGCTGAATGCTGCCTTAAAAGGTGGCCCCGGCGCACAGGTAAAATGGATTGAAGAAATAAGCAAACAGGGCCGGGAAAAGCAAAAGCAGTTTTTGCGCTATTTCAACCACCTGTTAGAGCAAAGTATACGTATCCGGGTAATGGGCGCTGATAGAATTATGCTGCCCGACCAGGAAAAAGACTTTGCCCAGCGCCTGAACAAAATAGCTTCCGTAAGCCAGCAACAAACGCTGATTGAGGAGCTGGACAAGGCCGCTTATTACATAGAACGCAATGCCAACGCCAAAATGCTGTTCCACGCCCTCACCATTAAGCTCTACCACATTATTCAGGATAAAGCGCTATTTTTGACTGGATAGACATTACAGTAATTACTAATAATATTGAAATCAAGGATATATGGGATGTGGATCATGTGGAACAGGCAAACCTGGCGGCTGTAAAAGCCATGGGAGCTGCGGCACAGGTAGTTGTAACAGAATGAATGTACACGACTGGCTGATGAACCTCCCTTTTAGCGATCCCGAAAGCAGTTGTAAAGTAGTAGAAGTATCTTTTAATAAAGGAAGCCGTAAAGAATATTTCAGGAATAATTCTCTTCAGTATTTTGAAAAAGGCGCATACGTAACAGTTGAGGGCGTAAGTGGATTTGATGTAGGGGAAATAAGCCTGACCGGTGAACTGGTTCGCCTGCAAATGAAGAAAAAAGGGGTGGATGAGTTTAACCCCGATATGAAAAGAATACTACGCCAGCCTTCTGAAAAAGACGTTGAACTATTTCAGCAGAACAAAGCACGCGAGCCACAAATGTTGATGCGCTGCCGCGCTATTGCCCGTCAGCTGAATATTCAGATGAAGCTGAGCGAAGTAGAAATTCAGGCTGATGGTAAAAAAGCTACTTTCTTTTATACTGCCGATGATCGCGTGGATTTTCGGGAAATGATTAAAATTTACGCCGGCGAGTTTAAGGTAAAAGTGGAAATGCGGCAGATAGGCATACGTCAGGAAGCAGCTAAAGTAGGTGGCATAGGAAGCTGTGGCCGTGAATTATGCTGTAGCACCTGGTTAACCGACTTTAAAAGTGTAACCACTACAGCTGCCCGCTACCAGAACCTGAGTATTAACCAAACCAAATTGAGTGGTCAGTGCGGCCGTTTAAAGTGCTGCCTGAACTACGAACTGGATACTTACCTGGATGCCTTACAGCAATTCCCGGACAATGCAGACACGTTGGAAACCACACGTGGCACTGCACACCTGATTAAAAAAGATATTTTCAAAAACCTGATGTGGTATGTGCTGCCCGATAGCAGCAAACAATACCCCTTAACCATACAGCGGGTAAAAGAAATAAAGCGTCTCAACGGTCGCGGCGAAAAGGTGGAAGAGTTACAGGCAGTAGAACTGGTGAACAACAAGCCCAAAGAAATAGAACCGCAGTTTGTAGACGTAGTAGGCCAGATAAGCCTGCGCAGCCTGGAAAGAGGTAGCAAGCGCCGTAAAGAAAAAGACCATCGCGAACAGCAACAGCAACGCAACGATCGCAAAGGTGGCAGCGGTGGTGGTCATAACGAGCGGGAAGCCAAAGCAGAGCGTAGCCATGAGCCACAACAACGTGGCGGTGGTGGAGGGCAGCAGCGAAATGCGGGCAATGAGCAACAACGCCAGGGCAACAACCAGGGCGGTGGGGGTAATAACAAACCACCTCAGCAACAACAGCAGCGCAACCAGCAACAAAAACCAAAGCAGCAACAACAGCCTCAACGCCAGGGTGGTGAGGGCAACAATAACCAGCAGCAAGGTAGTGGCAACAACAAACCGCCACAACAGCAGCAGAAACACCCGCCCAGGCAACAACGGCCACATCATAATCAAAGGCCACCACAGGATAAAAAACCGCCACAACAAACACCTCCTCCGCCTTCTGATAAGGCATAAAGGTGTTTTAACGATAAACTTTCAAATCGCCGTACTTTTACCCGTACGGCGATTTTTTTTCTACACTATTCAACCAGGCAGCATTGGCACAATATCCCCGTATACAGCTGGTAATCATCATTTTATAAATTCTGGCACGGTCTTGGTCTTTCTACCTGCATTAACCAAAAATTCGCACTATGAAAAAGAGAATGATTTTGATGATGGCAGGAATTGCAGGCTTTACAATGGTTAGCAACACCTATGCACAAACAACCACAACTACCACTTCTTCTAACACTAACCCAGGCGGGGTGTATATAAGAGGGGGTTTAAGTCTTGCCAACATTTCTACCAATGGAGATGGAACCACTAGCAGCTCTAATACCCTGGCCACTTTTAATGCTGGCTTTTTGGGTGACCTTCCCTTAAATGACATGTTTTCTTTACAAGCCGGTTTATTTTTACAAGGAAAGGGGGCTAAGGCTAACCAGTACCTGGATGACAACAACCACAACGACAACTATGTAAAAGCCAGTTTTCGTCCTTATTATCTGCAGGTTCCTGTAAACTTTGCGGTAAAAGTACCATTAGGAACTGATAGCCGTATTTTCATAGCTGCGGGACCGTTTGTATCTATGGGACTTTGGGGTAACACAACCGTTCGCACGAAAGTTGCCGGGGGAGCAGAAAGTGTAACCAAATCTGATATTAAGTTTGAATCTGTTGACGGTAATGGCCAAAATGACAACAACTACGATCGCTTTAAAAGATTTGAATTCGGCTTAAACGGCGCTGCTGGTATTGAAGCTGGCCGCATGATGTTAGGCGTTAATTACGATTGGGGCCTGAGCAAGATCAACCAGATCTATGACAATCAGAACAACGACAAAAACAAATACCGCACCTTTAGCATTAACCTGGGTTACCGCTTAAACTAAAAGGTATTTATTACAAAAGCATATTTTAAAGCGCAATAAAAAGCCGTAAGCAGTGAGATACCCGCTTACGGCTTTTCCTTTATAATAATGATACCTATTGCCTGATATACTTTTTGATAGTACTGCTGTTTACCAGCCATAATACTATTAAGATAACTAAAGCAGCCAGTATAGTGTATGCAGATAAAAAATGAGGGATGTACATACTCTGTGCTTCCAGTACATTAGCCAATACAAACTGCAGGATGGAAATAACCACCAGCACAGCAACAATTACTACAATATTGGATGGAAAAAAACGACGCATCAAAAAGCGGTATAACTGCGTAGGGGCTGCACCTAATGTAATAAGCAATATAATTTCTTCTTTACAGGAAGCAATAGTTAACTGAATAAACAGAGTGAATATCAATAAGGCAAAAAGCAACATCAGAAAGCCCGTAACCCCGGATATATTCACTACTGTGTTTACTATCTGACGGTATTTGCTGAAACGTGTTTTATCAGCATCAGTAGTAAGCCCATGATCTGCCAGGTATTTCACCAGCTCCGGATTACCTGCATCTTTTGTACGTATTACCACACGGGATGGCTTAGCATTGGTATTGTTACCAAAACGCTGATTGGCCCAATCCATAAAAACCTGCGGCACCAATACAGAAGATATTCTATCGCTAAAGCCTACCACTTTGGCGTAGTAGGGAAAAGAACCTAAAGAAGTGCGCACATTTACTTTAAGTGGCATGTTTTTTATCAGGTCTTGTGTCAACTGTGGCAAGCCCTGTGAAGTGGCAAAACCGAAGTTGTATAAATCCAGGAACATATTAGGAATGATGATAGGAATAAATTGCGATTGATCGTTCCAGGTCCAGTCTTTATCCACCACATCAATAAAAGCATCTGGTACGCTTTCAAAGAACAGATCGGTATAAAAAGGTAATTGCCCATCTCCACCTTCTGCCGATATTTTAAACCTGCTGGGTGTAAGCAAGCCCACAGCATCTACAAAAGATTGTTGTTTTAGCTCGTTAATTTCCTGGTCGCTTAAGGTTGTAGCACCTACCGTTTTTTCGTTCACCACCTTGTTCAGTACCAGGAAATTGGCTACACTATCCTGATTAGTTTTACCATGTAACAAGCTGTTATAATTCACCTGCAACTGCACAGCAGCCAGTATCAGCAATAAAGCCACCGACAAACCGGTTACTGCCATAATAAACCTGGTTCGGCCTGCGCTTGCTTTAATCAGTTTCTTTAGTAAGGTATTCAGCATACGATGATATAGGGTTAATTACAGGTTGTAAAAGACATTATAATCAAAATGTGCATCTTCATCCAAATCGGTAAGTACAAACCCGGCCTTACGCTTTTCGCACTCTTCTGCTATTAATGCAGCTGCTTTGCGGGTGTTGTTTGCATCCAGGTGGCTAAAAGGCTCATCCATCAGTAGCCAGTTAAAAGGCTGCACCAATGCACGAACAATAGCAATACGTTGCTGCTCGCCATAGCTGCAAAGCCCTGCACGCTGCTGTAGTATATGCGTAATGCCTAACCGTTCGGCCATGGCATCAATAACAGAAGCATCATACAATGGCGTGGGGGTAAGCACCCTGTTTAATTCTATATTTTCGCGCGCTGTAAGGTTTGTGAATAAACGTAAATCCTGGAACACCACACTTACTTGCTGCTGACGCAGCACTGCCATAGCAGTGGCATCATAAGCACGCTCATCTTTGTTATCCCATAACACAGCCCCTTTATAATCATCACGCAACCTGTACAATATATGTATCAATGTTGTTTTACCTGTGCCGCTGGGCGCTTTTACTTTAATACGCTGTCCTTGCTGCAACAAGACATCTGTATTCCAGATATCACTGCTGCGTTGTAATATTTTATCACGTAAAGGAACCGGTACCAGGTTTTGTAAGGCTAGTTGCATAGCTATTGATTATACACTACAAATCTATGTTACAAAAAAGCCCCGCTATACGGGGCTTTTATCAATATACTGTTATGTTATTATTTAACAGGAGCCACCGGCACTGCTACAGTAGAATCAACAGCTACAGAATCGGCAGCCTCAGCAGCATCCGAAGCAGCAGCTGCGCGTGCTTCTTCCTGCTTAAATTTATTTGCCACGGCCCATCCCAGTTTTACAAGGGTAGCCAGGCTGTTTTCTTTTTCATTACCGGTACGTAATTCCATTACGCCTTTTGAAGTGTTGCCTTCATATTTATCGGCGCTAACATAAGCATCTTTAAAAGTGGCTTTTACCTGGTTCATGATATCAATAGAAGAACTATCTACAGGTATAACGCTGAATATTTTGCTTAAATCAACATACATATAAGCCACTTTGCCTTTTCCTTTGCTGATTACATCACCAGGGATACCCGCTTTACCAGTACCTGTTTTGTATTGACCCAGTAAGGTAGAATCGCTGGCAACCAGCATGTTTTTCTCGTTCAGCTCTACCACCACAAAACCACCTAATGGCATGGCAGGTGTATAGCCGGTAGCGGTTTGTGTTAACCAGCCTTTAGCCGCTAAAGCAGACAGTACTTTATTATAAGACGCTTTATCTCCTACTTTCGCGTTGAAAACATATTTGATAGAAGGAGTTTTGGTTTTGTATTCAGGATAATCCGGATTAGACTTTTCTTCTACTACAAAATCGCTGAACACAACAGCCATGTCCCCTTTGAATGCCTTGGTAACATCTTCAACCGTAAAGCCTAATGTGGTCAGGTATTGGTTAGCTGTAGCTTCAAAACCGCCATACCTGATGATTTCAGCAATTAAGCCTAAGTCGAAGTTAACGGACAGTAAGCCGGTAACATTGTTAGAAGGATAAGTAGTTACCATATCCAGATCAACAGCAGATGGTGGATATTTTTTGATCATATCGGCCATTACCTTACCGCTGTACGAAGTGATATTAGCTTCTACCTTACCATTTTCAAAATTCACCACTATGCCTGAATAAGAATCTTTTACCAGATCGCTTATTTTGGTCATACCCAGCATAGGCAATGCATTAAATGCTCCACCGCTGTTAACCCACAACAGCAGGTCAGCCTTTTCTTTGATGAAATTTTTAAACGGATCAATAGCTAAGGCAGATTCTTCTGTCTTTAATTTGAACAGAGTAGCTAATTGCGTGCTGGCAGTTTTGCCGCTGGCAGCATTGTCATCAGAAAAAGAACGTGTTTGTGTGGCACCGGTTAAAATCAATACTTCATCGTTCCAACCTGCTACGGCATCACCATCCAGTTCTATTTCAGAATAGCCATCTACTTTTTTCACAGTGGCTTTAGGCATTTGCTTTTTCAGGTAAGCTTCCAGTTTAGAAGCGCTGGATACGGCAGCCACTGCACCAAACACCTGGGAAGTACCGCTCATCATAGAACCGCGCTGCTGAACAAAGCCGAATATGTCGCTCTGCCAGTCGATACCGGCATCTTTTAAATCTTCCCACTTTTTAATGTCTTCGGGAGCTACCTTACTTTCGGTAAACACTACTTTCAGCAGCGAGTCAATTTTAACCTGGCTGCCTTCCAGTTTATCGTTCAGTCTTTTAGCATTGGCAGCAAAAACAAAAGAAGCGTCTTTAGGGATGTACTTAATTTGCTTAGGTACACTCTTTTTGCAGGAGGCAAACAAAATAATGATTGCAACAACCGACAGGGATAAGGTGGTTTTTAGAATTTTCATTGTTATTCAAAGATTGATAAATGCTTAACGAATATATTATGAAAGTATGGCAAAGTGAACTAATTGTTACGAATGGCTTGATAAATAACCTCGTGAATAGCTGACCTGACATTCAATCGGGTTAATTTATCATTGCTCCCTCCTTCAGGGCAAACCCGGTTGCTCAGGAATATATACAACAGGTTTTGCTCAGGATCGGCCCATACGCAGGTACCAGTGAAGCCCGTGTGTCCAAACGCCTGTGCAGTAACTCCGGCAGCAGGATACGGAACTTTACGGGTGGCATTGTCCTTTTCCGGCTTATCAAACCCCAATCCCCGTCTGCTTACTTTACTGTGATAAGCGGTAAAAAAATCAATGGTTTCTTTTTTCAGCAGATGAACTTTATTCCATTCACCGCCATTTAATAGCAATAAATAAAGCTGAGCCAGATCATGTGCATTACTAAACAGCCCTGCATGACCGGCAACACCTCCTAAAAGAGCAGCTCCCGGATCATGCACATCGCCGCGTAATAGTTGCAGCCTGAAATACTTTTCCTGCTCTGTAGGTGCAATGGTGTTTACAGGTAAATATTTCCAGGGTTGAAAAGTGGTGGTTATCATATGCAACGGCCCATAAAAATGTTCGCGCGCAAACTCATCCAAAGGCATGCCAGATACCTCTTCAACCACCTTTCCCAGGAAAATAAAGTCATTATCACTATAAATATATGTGTTGGGGGCACCTAATGGGCTCTGTAAAATCCTTTTATAGAGTGTATCCTTCCAGGTATTTCTTAAAAACATGCCTTTGGCCACCCTTACCTGGTGGTTGCTATCCTCCTTTTCAACAAAAAAGCCCCTGAGGGGCTTTCCGGTCACCGTATGAATGGTTTCCTTGTAAAATGGTATAAAAGCAGTGAGTCCTGCCTGGTGTAGCAACAGATTTTCGAGAACCAGGTGCTCTTTATCGGTGCCCTTTACCCAAGGCAGGTAATCGCCCAGCGTTTTATGGATATCAATTTTACCTTGCTCATACAACTGCATAATGCTCACAGTAGTGGCTGAAATTTTGGTAACAGAAGCCAGATCATATACCGTTTCGGTAGTTACCGGCTCCTTCTTATCATAGTTCATATATCCGTAAGCCCGGTTAAATACGATGTTACCATCTTTTGCCACCAGCACCACACAACCCGGAGTGGCGCCTTTTTGAATAGCATTTTCAGCAATAGAGTCTATTGCATGGAGTGCCGCCGTATCTATTTTTATAGCAGTAGTGTTTACCGCAACAGACTTGCCGGAGATAATGCCAGTGCCATAGGTAAACTCCTTGCACACAGTAACAGGCAACGTACCATACGCTGTTTGCTTTCCTTGTAATAATGCCACTGCTGTTTCATGCATCAGGCTGTCATCTTCATAACAAGCCACCAGGTTATGCGCCTGGCAAAGATTTTTTATAGCGTAGGGATTGCCAAAGACAAAGCTGGTTACATTATCCTGCTGCTGCAACTGATTTAAAAGCGTAACAGCTGCATTACTGATTCCGAAGTTACCTGCCGGGTATTTATTATACTGATGTACTCCTATAATAATAGCGTCATAAGTTTTCGACTGTTCTAACAGTGCTTTTGCCTGGGCTTCTGTTTGTTTGTAGTCAAAATAAAAGCACTCCGCTCCCAACTGTTGCTGTAAAAGCTGCGCAAAACGGTTGGATTGTGCAAGCCCGATACCTATAAAAGCCACTTTCCCCTTTTTAACAAAGGGAATGGCGGCTGTATTTGTTTGCTTTAATAAGGTGATAGCCTGGGCATATACTTCCTTTTTTAAATCAGTAATACCTGCATTCAATTGCACGGTCAGGTTTTCGGTTTGTACAGGCTGCAGTGTGTTTAAGCCCAGGTTATACTTAGCCAGTAGCACGCGTCGCACATGTTCATCCAGTTGTTCTTTTGTAAAAAGGCCTTTCTTCATGGCTTTTTTTACTTTGCTGATCGTACCCTTAATATCACCCGGCAAACACAGCATATCATTTCCCGCAATAAGGCTTTGCAAGCCCGCCTCACCCGCAGGATAAAATTTGGTCACCCCTTTCATTTCCAGTCCATCTGTGAACGTAATTCCCTTAAATCCCAGCTGGTTACGCAATAGGCCCGTTACGTTTGCAGGAGATAAAGAAGTAGCGCGGTTGGGCGTGCTGTCAATAGCAGGAATATATAAATGCGCTACCATCATACTACCTACCCCCGCCTGTATCAGCTGGCGGAAAGGGTAAAGCTCCAAAGAATCTAACTGTGTAACAGACTTATTAATCACCGGAAGGTCCAGATGGCTGTCTACCGCCACATCTCCATGTCCCGGAAAATGTTTACCACACGCCATTACACCCGCATCCTGCATACCTTTGGTAATAGCAATGCCCCAGCGGGCCACTTTATACTTGTCTTCACCAAAACTGCGGAAATTGATAACAGGGTTATTGGGGTTGTTATTGATGTCTATTACCGGAGCGTAGTTCACCTGTATACCTATACGTTTACACTGTTCGGCAATAGCCTTCCCTACCCTGTACACCAGGTTTTCATCAGACACAGCCCCCAATGTTAGCTGATCGGGATATTTAGGCACACTGTCAAACCGCATTCCCACACCCGTTTCGCCATCTACACACACCATCACCGGAGTAGCGGCAGATGCCTGGATATGATTTATCATCTGCGCCTGTTTTACAGGCGGCCCCTGAAATAAACAAATGCCCCCGATATTGTATTTTTTGGCATAGGCCGCCACCTGATCATCGTAATAGGCAACTGTTGTGCCCTTCCGCTCGCTTACCCTTAGCACCATCAACTGGGCAATCTTCTCCTTTTTATTCAGTGTTTTAAATACACTATCTACCCAGTGAGCGGCCTGTTCATTCGCTTGCAAAAACTGTTGGGCGCCCGAATAACTCCATAAACAACATAACAAAGCCAAAACCAGCAGTTGCTTCATAAGATATAATTGGTTTATTTCTAATGACTAAGATAAGCATTAATTGGCCTGCCGCTGTTTTACACCAAAGTATGCCTGCAATTAGACACAGATATGCAAAAAAATATATGCGATGTATATGCAAATGAATTAATTTAATGCCGGAAACACATTCCACTCCTCTGGTTATCATATTCTTTTCCGTACTTATAGAAAGCTGCTAACAGGTGCAACAGGCACTAGTATCGACTTGCCAGTTCCACTTGGGTGATATCAGCATTTATTAACCAATAGGATTTATAACTTATGAACGACCTGTTAACCTTGCGCCATTGGCAAAAAGGTACTGCTAATAATGAGATACCCGCTGTGCTATGCCGTTATGTGCCCGAATGGCCACATAGCAATACAGAAACCCTGCACTACCCTTTTGGACATGTGATTACGGTATCACATACCGACAACAACACCCGGTATATCAGCCGCACTACCCATTTACCACATAAACCACAAACCTTTACTATTACCATACAACACCCGGCGGTGATATGCTATATCCGTGTAAAAGGCGCCGCCAGCATGCAGGTACAAAGCGAACATATCGATGCAGGTAACAGCACTATGCGTATTGGTTACCTCCCGGAAGGTGAAATAGCCGTAATGCCCGAAACAGGATTGGGCATTTCTATTATGATAGATATTGCCACTATCATCTCCCAATATGCCGACCAAAGCTACCAGGTACAGCAACTGTTGCAACACATCCGAAAAAATCCGCAACAGCTGCTAACCCTGCCTACTATCCCTCTCAACTACTGGCAACAAGGCGTGGTACACCTGTTACTGAATATAGGTAAGGATATGCAACACAGGCCTTCACTACATACCTGCACGCACCAGCTGGTAAGGCTTTACCTGATAGCCATGAACGATGATATTTCGGCCAGCACACAACAAAAACTCAATTTTGAAGTGCTTTCCGGTCGTAAAACAAAAAAAACATACCTGCTTCCCAACACATCTGAAAGCTTTCAATACTCAGCTATTGAAAACTATCTGCTTCAGCATTTAAAAACACATCTGAAAAAAGAAGAAGTAGCTACAGCCATGAACATTGGAGAAAAGGAATTTGTGCGCCTGTTCAAAGATGGTTATGGCAAACCTTATCGTGAAGGCTACCTGGAGCTTCGGATGCAAAAAGCATTTGAGCAGGTAATGCATGGGCAAGATAAATTATATAACATAGCAAGAAGCATAGGATACCAGCAACAGTCGGCCTTTGGAGAAAGGTTTGTTGAGTTTTTCGGTTTCCCTCCTACACTATACAAATGGCCATACATAAAAATAAAAAAACCATTATATAAATGAGCGGCAGGAAAAAGTCCTGTTGGGATATAAATGCCCCGGAATAAAAAAAAGTGTGTTCCTATATTTGTAAGGTCATTCATAAAGAGCACAACCAATGATCGCAAGCAGTAACCAAACTTCTATCAGTATCTGTATTATCCATTGCTCAGACTAAACCGGGCATTCGTTTCATTCATTTTCATACGCCAATCTATTAACTATAGCCAAAGCTGGCCGGGACTTGTGATGCGCTAACACCAGCCAGCCCAATCAGAACGGACATCATTTATTCATTACAAAATACGATTTTATGCAGAAGCTTAAAATTGCGCTATTGTTATTATCTATGGTAACCACGGGCATATTCGCCGCTATTAACCAAAAGGACAATGGAAAGAAATATTACCGCGACGCTTCGGGCGTTTTTCTCTTGAAAGATGGCCTGACCGGCACTTGCGAGTCGGGCGTTTATAACTGTGAGTATAAATTTAATGGCATCACTACTAATGTACCCATTAGCCAAACCGCTTCCGACTATACAGCTACAGGAACTGTATCACGGGTATTTATGCCGGATTAAGCTAGTTAACAGGAGAACAACTGATGTGTTCTCCTGTTTTCATTGCATGTATCGACTGAAGTAACCCATCTTTATTTTTGAGTACCCGTTGGTATTTAACAGCAAGGTTACCAGAAACATCAAACAACAACAAGGTTGGATACCCGGTGATGTTGTAAGCCTTAATCAGGGCATGTTCTTCTCCCTGCCCGCCTGTATAAAGGTTATATACATTAGATTGCTCATGAGTATAAATTCCATCGGCAACACTCTTTAGCCATAACATGTTATCATTGTCTGTACATACAGATAAAAACACAACATTCTCATCCTCCCTTAACAACTCCTCTACAGGATTCAAAACATCATGATACAACTGTGCACAACTTGCACATCCTGTATACCAAAAGTCCATCAATACCACTTTACCTGCAAAATCCTTCATATGAACCAATACATTAGAATTGTTATTCAGATGGAAAGGAAATGCGGCAGCCCCTACAGCAAGCACATGCTGCATTTGCTCCAGCTCTGTTTTAGCATATCTGTCCTGCATTAACAATAACGCCTCAGTAGCCTTTGCATCCACATCATTGTCTCTATAATAATTACTTTTGAAAAACAGCACAAACACCTTGTCTCTGCAAGAGCCGGCCGCCTGTTGCCTGATATAAGCAAACAGATTCCGCTTCAAAGAATACGTTACTTCCACCTGAGCATGCCAATAAGCAGTCTGAGCCCCATATCCATCACTGTCCCTTTCCCACTGTTTGCAAACAACAGCATTCATCTCCTCCTGAAACAATTTGTAAATATCTGCTCTGCATTTTTGCACTGCTACTTCAGAACTGAAAACACTCCGAACCAGGCTATGCGGCTGAAGCATTGAATGAAAATATTTTTCCTTCTGCAATAGCAACATTTGTTGTACCTGATGCTTCAAAAAAAACAATAGCTCTCCGCCAATCTGCTTACGGAATCTTTCCAGTACAGCTGCCTGCGAAACAGCTATTTTGTTATAGCTGGCTATAACAGAGTTGAGACTCATACGAAAGCCAGCCGAATCCCAACGTAACGCTTCTGCGCCCAGGCTGTACTGATGATGCAAGCGACTAATGTCATATTGACAAGATAAGTCCTCACGTCTCTTACCCGCGAAATTGATCTGATGATGTTTCCACAATAAAGTATAGGTACAACTATCGTATGCTATAAAATTTTCAAGAATTAACACCCGCTTTCCTGCAGACTTTCTGTATAGATTAAAACAATAAAACCTATCACCCGTATAAGCTACTATATCAAGACGACTATCCACTGTAATCAACTCACTCTCCCTTCCATTTAATACTCCCCAATACTTATAACTGTTATACACCACTACAAATGTGTCAGCAACATTACCCCTACGTTCAACTGTGCCAGAACCGGCGTTTACAGCTGTCATCAACAGAAAAAAAGCTACACACAAAACACCGGCCTGCCTCATAAGTTATCTGGGGTTTTGAGGAACGCCGGATAACCTTATTTCTTCATCAGGGATGGGAAGAACGTATCGTTTATCATTAGGCGGCAATACGTAATCAGATCCGTTAAGCTTTCTATATAAAGTAACCGCAAACCTGCTATCTCTATTCAATCGTTTTAAATCAGCCCATCGTAAACTGGTAAAGGGCATTTCTTTTCTTCGTTCCTGTATCACCTTTTTCAAAATATCCTCTCCCGAGTCTGAAGAGAAAGCTACATAGGTGCCAGGCTTGTAGCGCGTTGAGATTAAATCATTCAAATCTTTCAATGCTGCCATATTATGTCCTGTTCTGACATTAGCTTCCGACCGGATTAAATACAGTTCATTTACCGCTAATCCGGCAAAGGGATAAGAAGAACCTGTATAGGTTCCTTTAAAGTAATTCAATCCATTGTTTACCCTAAAAAAAGCCGCACGTCTGATGTCATTTGCTTCATATTGCTGATATAAAGCAGAATCAATGATTGCCCTGAACCCGGATGGAGATGCAATTCCATATACAGCAGATTCTGCATAAAAGATCACCTCCTTATTTTTAGGATATACAGGAAAGGGCCGGTTAACCGCAGAATTAATATCTGTACTAAAATTATAGAGTGAAGTACCCATTTGCAAAGCACTATCAGCATAGGCAACTGCAGCAGGATATTTCTCCATATCAAGATATATACGAGCCAATAAAGCATAAACAGCCTGCTTGCCAGGTCTTGATTGATAGAAAGGATAAGCAGGCAAATACAATAAAGCTTCCCGCAAATCGTCAGTAACTTTTTTATAGCAATCGCCTGTAGAGGAACGGCCAACCCTTTGATTTACATCTGACGACAGCCTGAGCTGGATGCCTAAATCAACTGCAGCAGTTGCAGAATCATAATGTGGAGCAAACAATTGAAGCATATTATAAAAAGCATAGGACCTGAAAAAAAGTGAAGACCCTCTTATATTATTCCATGCAGCACTATTCTTTTTTTCTGCCTTTTCCCATCCTTCCAAAGCCACATTTGCAAAAGCAACCATTAACGATGCATCACCCCAGTCAAACGGCGTTATTCCCTGGTATACATTTTCGTCCCATGTATAAGCCATCCGTTCAATAGGCAAACTAGCCGCAAGCCATGTAGAATAAGAAACATAATAATTATCACACCCAACAATGCCTAAGGCCGGGTAACTTGCATTCATGCGGTTTGTATTATCCAGCAACGCCTGAAAATCTTCTTCTACTTTTGGTATTACATCACTCTTATTCAATTTTACATCCAGCCATTCATCCTGTTTCTTACAAGCAGCCACTGTAAGTAAAAAAAGTACTATAGAGGTAAAGTAAAGCGTTTTCATATGCAAATTTTTATAGGCTTACTCTAACTCCCAAAGAAGCAGAGAATGGATTAGGAAAAGCGGCTAAACCGAGTTGAGAATCGTTATAGTCAGGATCAAGATGACTTTTATTGGCTCGCCATAATATACCAATATTATTAAGATAGGCATACACTTCAAAAGAGCTGATTGCTTTATTCTTAAATAAGGTATGCTTTAAATCATAAGCAATCTGAATATCCTGTAAACGAATATGATCCCCCTTCTCTACCAACACAGAAGAAAATCTATAGAAACTACTTCTATTCACGTCTTCCGGGTATATCAGCGAAGGAACAGATGTGATTTTTTCATCACCTGGTTTCTTCCATGCTTTAGCTACATCTGTATTAGGAGTAGACAGTAACTTTGAATAATCAGGATAGATAGAATTTCGTCTGAAAAAATATAGCAACTTATAGGTGAGATTAAAAGAGAGGGATATAGCACCATACCTGAAACTATTTCTCACAGCCCCAAACACTTTGGGACGTGCCGATCCATGAAATACCAGGTTATCATTAGACGTGTGTATCAGCGTGCTATAATCAGTGGAAATATCTTTATCTTTTATTCCTTGCGGCGCTCCATTGCCGGGATCAAGACCCGCCCATTTATAACTAAACATAGAATACAAGGGCTTGCCTACTACTGCAACAAGCCCGCCACTACCTGCACTATTACTACTTACCAAATCCGGCGCCAGATACCTGGCATCAAATGTAACTACCTTGTCTGTTAAATAGTTAAACAGCACAGTCGTATTCCAAACAACCTTTCTGTTCACAGGCCGTATATTTAAAACAACGTCTATCCCTTTGGTTAATGTAGCAGCAGCATTTCCGGCAAAAGAAAAAAAACCTGTTGATGGTGCCAGCGGCGCTGTTTCTACAAGATCTTCCCCACGTTTATTATATAATTCTACTGTTCCGGAAAGCACGTTACTGGCTTTACCAAAATCAAAACCAATATTAAAGGTTTTTACCTTTTCCCACCGGAGCTCCGGATTGGGAGGATTTACAATATCAGCGCCATTAGTACCATTTAATGTATTAATACCATATACTGCAGTTAAATAGCCTGCTCCATTATACACATTTCCATTATATCCAAAAGAAGCCCGCAACTTCAAATAAGGAAGCCATTGCACATGATAAAACGTTTCCTTGCTGATATCCCAACCAACGCCGGCAGACCAAAGCGGCGTGACTCTATGATTTGTTTTTACGCCAAATATGTTAGCCCCGTCTTTCCTGCCACTTAATGAAAAATGGTATTTCTTATCATAAGTATAAACCAGGTTGCTATAATAAGAAATAAATCTGCGCAAATTAGCCTGTTGTTGTCCCTGAGCAGCCGGTAGCTGCACACTTCCATTGGGATTAGTAGCATAATACTCGCCAAAATTGAGATTTGATATACCCGTGCCGTATTCATCGTTATATCCGTAAGTCTGGGTATAATATCCTTTATAATCGATCTGCCTTAATTCAGCTCCAACAATACCTGTAAGCTCGTGCTTTTGAACAAGCTGGTGGTAGTTTATCTGCCCCCTGGCATTATTGGCAATGGTAAGACCATGAAGGTTGTATAAAATCTGGCCCTTAGGAAGCGGATACGACAAGCTACCTGTAGCTGAATTGTATTGAGTATACTGATTCACCAGGTTTCTTACCAAAAAAGAACCCTCCGCATACAGCTCCTTTCCTTCCACAGCTTCTCTTTCGTTTTGATACAGCAACTCAACATTCAAAAAAGGAAACATCTTATATCTTACAAGCCCCTTCATAAGTATACCGTTAGTAGTTGACACATTATCGGCCATAGCCAGTTCGTTTAATGGATTATAAGTCCAATCCAGAAACCCCAGCGCCTTTACACTATCCAGGTAAGAAGAGCGATAATTCGTAATCACACCCAGATTATTGCCCGCATCATCTTTAAAACGAGCATAAGGAAACAGCTTGTTATTTAATGCAAAACCAGCCGCACCATATACAATCCTATTATTATTTCTGGTTCTGCCATTGGTATAAATGATATTAGCAGCCAGTTCCAGATTTTTAACAGGATAAAAAGAGGTATACGAGTTAACAGTAACACGATCATAGTTATTGCGTCTCAGGTAACTGTTATTTCTGTCATACCCTACTACCATAGCATACGACAGGTTATCACTTCCCCCTCTTAGTGTAATGGCATGTTGCAGGTTCACACTTTTAGTATACACATAACGATTGTAATCATTACGCACGTCATATCCTTTGAGTGCATTCATCTGGCTGGCAGAATCTACCGAAGAGATAATGCCTGCCCTCGTCTTAGCCATAATTTCAACAGCCGGGCTAATCGCGGGAAAGCTTTCATCATTACTTAAATCTGCATCATAAAACCCCTGGTTAAAAAGATAAGACTCCACTCCTATGTACTCAGGCGAAGGAATGTAATTATGGCTATAAAACAAATCGGGCTTCTGCCCGATTGTAATGTTAGAATTAAAGTCCACTTTCATTTTCTGGTTAAGCTCTCCTTTTCGGGTGGTAATTACAATAACCCCATTACCAGACCTGGCCCCCCAGATAGAAGCAGCAGCTGCATCTTTTAAAACAGTGATACTCTCTATAGCATTAGGATTAATATTACTAATGTCTCCCTCATAAGGGAAATTATCCAACACAATCAGCGGACTAGCCGCATTGCCCGGCAATAAGGTAGAGCGTCCGCGAACACTGATCAGTTCATCTTCCGGATTTGTTTTATTAAATATAAGCCCGCTGGTAACGCCATCTAATCTGTCTAAAATCCCTGTACTTACTCTCCTGTTCAGGAGTTCGTTATTCATAAAAAAATAGCTGCCGGTTGCCCGTTCTTTAGGCAGCGGCTGATATCCAGAACTCGCCACCCGAACACTGTTAATAGCCGTGGTAAGCTGATCTAGTGTAACTACTGTAACAACTGCTCCTTTTAATACCGTCTCGGTTGATTGATGGCCAATAAATGTGATAACAGCAGCTATGGAGTCTGTTTTGCTATAAAAACTGAACTTTCCCACTTGGTCGGTAACTCCCAGCACCCTACCCTCTTTGGTGGAAATTACAGCTCCATGTAACGTTTCACCCAGATTATCCAATACAACCAGCTGTATTTTTTTTACAGAGTCTTCTTCTTTTTGCAAACGCCCAGACGACTTTTTTAACCAGGAAACTACAATGTATTTGTCATTGACATTATAAGTTAAAGATTGCCCTTTAAAACATAAATCCAGGATCTCGTTCAAACCTGCATTATTTACATGTATGCTAACAGGAATAGACTTTTCAAGCACTCTTGCATCGTAGATAAAGGTATAGCCTGTTACACTTTCTATAACCTTAAATGCCTTAGCCAGAGGCTGTTCTTTCATCCGCAGATTATACCTCTGCCCATAGCCCAAAGACGCTATCAACAGAAAAGCAGCTACCTGCAATACAGCTAAAAACCTGGAACGATCAAAGGCACAGGAGAACCACATCCTGCGTAAACAGGTAAAGAGTTTATGTTGAAGGGAAAGCATAAGAAGTCAGTTTATAATGTTTGGCACGTAAACAACAACGGGACAAGGATTAAAAAATAAAGGCAGTGTAGAAACAGCGCCTTCTTTACTTGTGTTTGTGGTCCCCGTATAATTTATATTATTACGGCATGAAAACTATTTGTTACTTATCTTGTATTAATCTCCTATGTAAGTCTTGCAGTTAACGGACATAAAGCCTTTTAGCAATCGTTTCCTATTTGTTGGGCGTGCTTTATTCATTTGGGTACGGTTTTGATAAATATTATTTCTATGGCTTCCTATTACTTACTTATCTCTATCTTCCTCACTAATACTTTGTTTCCATTAATAGCAAACTGAATACTTCCTGTTTGCGACAACAATTCCAGGAGCTTAGGCAATGGAATATTTCTTGGAACTGTAGCAATCAATGGCACATTCATATCCTCTTCAAATACCACACTCACATTATACCATCTACCAACCTGCAACATCGCATCTTTAATATCTCCATTAAATACAAATACGTTATTCTTCCAGGCAATCACCGCATTAACATCCACGCTATCCAACACTTTTACATCCTTTTGTTGCTGCCCCTTTACCAGCACTGCTTGCTGGCCGGGAATCAGTTGCTTCGAAGCTCCCCCGTTTTCAATAACAACTGATCCCGCAAGCAATGTTGTTTTTATTGTATGTTCATTCTTATAAGCATGTACGTTAAATGAAGTTCCCAGTACCCCGATATTGCAGCTTTCAGTAGCTACAGTAAAAGGCTGTTTACTATTTCCGGTTACTTCAAAGTAAGCTTCCCCTGTCAAATGCACTTTTCTTGCATTTGCCCCACGGTCAATTTCATATGATAAAGAGCTTTCTGCATTCAACCACACCCTACTTCCATCAGGCAATATCAATTTATATTGTCCGCCACGAGGTGTAGTAAGTGTATTGTAAACAGCTTTGTGCATCTCTGCAGAACCATTTACTTTATACATCAACCATCCACTGTCCAGTTTTATAATATCCATGTCTTCTTCACTGGCAATAACACCCAAAGCAGCTTCACTCACATTTACTACCTTATTATTCGCCAATGTTAACAATGCAGCATCTTTTCCCGGTACTCCGTACACTTCTTTACCCTTATAACCCGCTTCAACACTATCAGATTTCGAAGATGCAGCGTACCACCAATAAGCTGTAGTAGCCATCAATAGCACAGATGCCGCTGCATATACCCAGATACGCCTCCATTTAAAAACCTTTGCTTCCTGTTTTTTTACAAGCGAGGCATCAGTCACAACCGGAGGTGCAATAGAATGTGGTGTTGAAGATGCATCCCCTTTCTCCTGCGTAAATTTTTCAAAAAGCTCTTCTCCCCCTTTTTCTCCTAACGCATCAAGCATCTTTGCTACACCTTTGGAACTGGCAACATTATTCTTGTATCTTTCTAAAAAATCATCCAATCTTTCTGTGCTCATACTTCCTCTTAATTAAGGCGTTAATACACCAGGTCAGGGGGCTTTTATAACGTAGAGGATGAAAAGGAAGAAGTCTAACATATGGACAAGCAACTTTTTTTAAAAAAAGTTGAAAATTAATCCTGTGCCCCCACCAACGAAGCCCGAACCTTTTTCATAGCTTCTACCATATAAAGGCCAACAGCAGACACACTGATGTTCAATTCGCCGGCAATATCTTTATGACTCATGCCTTCAAATTTGCTTAGTCTGAATACTTTTTGCTGCTGTGCAGGCAATTCAACTACCGCCTTTTCTACCAGTAGCATCAGTTCTTTTGTTTCGTAGGAGGTATGCGCCAACGTATCGGAGGTTATCAGGGTACTGGCTTCGTTAAGATCGATGATCTGTTGCCTGTTGGCTGCGTTGGTAAGATATTTATACAAGCACCTGGAAACAATTCTGAAAAGATAAGCGCGTGGATAAGTCACGTTTTCCAGGTATTTTTTTTCATCCCAGAGCCTTATATAAATTTCCTGAACTAATTCAGTAGCAATGGGTACCGATTTTGTCATTTTAAGACAATAACTGTACACCCGGGTACTTGTACTATCATAAAAACGCTCAAAAGCAACCGGATCTCCTGCTGCTATCGCTTTAAACCATTCTTTTTCATCATTGCTTCCTGCTGTGGATTCAGTGGGAGATAAGTGCTTTTTACCAATAAAGCCTTCCGGCAAATTAAATGCAGCAGCAAACAATCTGATAAGATGGCGAAAAAAAGCCTGTAATGTAAAAGATGGGCTAATTGCCTGTACGGGGTTAAGCATCATAACATTTAGTCATTTTCACCACCAGAGGTAAAATGAAACAATGCGTAAACAAACACCTTTAGCTGTTCCGTGTGCAAAATAATTATCCTTTACAATACTAATGGTGTTTACGAGTGTCACATTTTAATCAACGGGTAACTGTGATTCAAATCTATTAAAATTTAAGTATAAATATTACAGGAGATGATTTTAAACCCCAATTTTAATAGAAAAAACAAGTCTTTTCCAAACGCATTAATCGCTTGTTTAATCTGTTACCTATCTAAAATATAACTATATCTCACCTGAAAACTGTTGCATAAATAAGGGCGACACTCTTTCATCACATGCAGGTGATTTTTGGGCAACAAAACAGCCCTTAATATGTCAGCGATAGTAAAAGTTTTGTGGGAGATAGTAAATGATAAAAAATAAAAAAACAGATCCAGTAATTTTATCAGGCTTTACGGTTCACAGTTTTTAAAGATATATTTAAAAAGAGGTCATTATGTAACCGTCCTGATGTGTTTACTTCAGGAATGTACTTGGGGTGAAGGGCTACATTCCTGTGGCCTTTCTACGAATCCTGCTATACTGCCTTCTTTGTCCAAAGAAAGCAGCTATAACAGGCAGTAGTTTAATGAAAAAATATTTCGGGATTTACAGCAGTTTTTTGATTAAAAAGCTGCTCAATAGGCACGTCCATCCGTGTAATAGGTTTGGGATTAATAATTTCAAGATAAGCGCGCATTTCCTCTAAAAAATTATCCTCTGTTTCATTAAAGTTATCAATCCATCTTGCATATAAATTTCTATCCCTTTCTTCCGAACGGCCTGGCGTCATTAGAACACGCAAGGTTTCTTTTTCCTGAATAATAGTAGAATCGCCCTCCTTTCTAAACTCCAGTTCATAATCGCCATAATAAATGCTATATCGCAAAACCACCTTGCCGCTTCCATACAGGCTTAACAACTGCCCCGATTTCTCTTTCACAATATCCTCCAGCCGGTAAATACAGAAGTCTTTAATAAACTCGGCAACCCCCATACTGGCAGATGCAGCTACATCCATTCCATCATGGTTATTATACATCTTCAAAACACGGTTAATAAAAATTTCAGGCGGCTTCTCTTCATGCCTGTGCAAATACTGTACAGTGGCCCCATCTTCTGTTTTTAATACAGGATACTCTTTCAGATAAGCAATTAACACATCTTCCTGAATGAATTGTTTATGAAGATTGGAAGATCGCGTAAGTTCTACCATCTTCTCCAGGCTATCAAGCGGCTGATCTAACGTATATAACCGGTCGTGACAGTCGGTATAAAACATACTATTGCCGGAAATAAAAAAGCTTAACCCATACAACTCTTCCGCATGACAAACCAAACAGGCATTCCCTGTTTTATAAAGCTTTTCCAAATCGACAGTTTTTATTTTCTGAATCCCGCTTTCATCAAAAACCGGAAAATATTGTAAAAATTCTTCCACACCTCTAAATAAACAGGCATAATGAAGGGAACCTCCTATAGTAGAAGAGAACACAGAACTGCATAGTTTGACCTCCTCCTTTCCCTTCAAATCATTGGAATAAGCAATCTCTACATCAAACATATTAGTATCAGCGGTGTAGTAACTAGACAATAATTGAGTTACCAATCTAATCTGGGCTACGTTTCTCATAACAAAATACGTTTTACAACAATTTAATGAAATATATCATATCTGAACATTTTAAATGCGTAAGCCTGACAATTAATGGCCGCTTTACCATTTGCGCTTCACAAACACATTGATATATACCAACTTACCTCCATTTTTTACGCCAAATCAAATATCATTACAACTCAGGCAGTTACAAAAAAGCCATGCAAAAGTGACAAAAAAAGACAAAAAGCAAAGCTTCGGCGAAGTTTACCAATCACCTTGTTTTAATGAGTACAATACAAGTAAATCGGCACAAAAAATGCATGATAATCTGTGAACATTTGTGTCAATTTTAAGAGTATCCTAGCTTGGAATGCGCTTGAAAGAGTGGTATTTTTACTTAACACAACACACACATTGAACACCTAAATCAAAAAACGATCAAGTACAAAAATAAAGCCTGTTGACCTGCTGAAGAATCCTCCTTCTATTTATCAAAATGCATAAAAGACCATGAAAAGAAAAGAATTGTGCCTGGAAGTTATTTCCTGGCTCCTCTTCATATTATTTGTATATACGGCCAGTACCAAGCTGATCCATTATAAATTAACCATCAGCAATATGAACAACCAACCCTTTGATAATAAGTATTCCTCCTTATTAACTTTCGGGTTACCTATTGTTGAATTTATTATTGCCGGCTTGCTCATTTTTAAAAAGACGATGCTTTCAGGATTGTGGTCGTTTTTGGGCCTAATGGCGCTTTTTACGGGATATATTATATTAATTAAGGTAAACTACTACGGACGAATTCCCTGCTCGTGTGGCGGCGTTATTTCAGGCTTTAACTGGACACAGCACCTGTTCTTTAACCTGGCCTTTATTGGTCTGGCTATTATAGGCATTCTATTACACAAGCAGGTGTACGGTAAAACCCAACTTCAAATACAGCAGATGGCATAAAACCATCTGTATAAAATAGCTCTATTATACACGTTAAAACAAATCAGAATTTATGAAAAAACTTAAAATTGCTATTCTCGCAATAGCTGTAATTGCCAGCATTGGTGGAGTGTTTGCCAACAAAAAAAGGGGTTCTCAGTATTTTTATTTAGAAGTAGGTGAAACCGTTTCAGGTAAGAATGCTGTAAAAACAGCAGGTGATCAGGAAAACCCACCAAGCTCTTATTGTGAAGGAGGTTCCAATGCATATATATGTCGCATTTTAACAAACCCGGGCGCCCCAGCTTATCAACCAGGAGATTTGATTCCAAGAGCGGATTTCACTGCCTATGAATTTTACTCTGCAGAATAAATTAAAAAGGGTGCGAATGCACCCTTTTTAATGCCTGTTGTTTTGTATTAAACCCTCCTGCTGAAGAATGTTGTTATTAAAAGGATATACATAATTTATATCACCTGGCTCCAGCGAATAACTCTTTCCTTCAAATACACGAGTTAACTTTTTTGCAAACCTGCTATCATTGTTCAATCGCTTCAGGTCCTCCCATCTTATTTGTCCTGTCGAAGGAAATTCTTTCCTTCTTTCCATTAAAACGGTTGCCAAAGCAGAATCTGCATTTGAAGTAACATAATCAACATAAGTACCTGGCTTATACCTGTTACGCAATACATCATTCATATCCTTCAGTCCATCAGTTAGGTTATTTAAGCGAACATTACATTCAGCGCGCATAAAGAAAACCTCGTTAATACCCAATCCGGCAAACTGGTTCCTGCCTCCTGTGTAAGTTCCTATTATCCTTGCCTTCTGTGGCTGTAGATAAGTATAAAAAAGCGTTTTTCGCAGATCATTGTCGCTATAAGAGTTATATAAAACTGTGTCAACATAGCTTTTATTTACTGTAGTCCCTGGTGAGGCGATAGCGTTTGCAGCACCTTCAGCATAATACAAAATCTCCGGGTTGCCTTTAGTGTATGTTGGAAAACGATAGGTAACACTCAGAGAGATAGATGGATCTGTAAAATTTAGTAAAGAATTTTTATACATTAAAACTGAATCACAACATTTCTTTGCTTCAGCATACTCCTCCATCTGCAAATAAGCTTTTGCTAACAACGCATAAGCGGCCAACTTTGAGGGTCTCATAACAAATCTCGCAGTTACAGGCAAGGATGCAACCGCACCATTTAAATCACTTATTATCTGCTGGTAAGTATCCTGCACACTTGATCTTTGAACCAGAATATTCGCATCTGTAAATGTTCGTATAGGAATGCCTAAATCACCAGATGCAGTTACTTTATTATATTGCTTCGCATAGGTATTTACAAGATTATAAAACATAAAAGCTCTTAAAAATAAGGCATGCCCTTTAACAGAATCATATGCTAATCTATTGTCCGCAGTTTCTGTTATTTTCGCCAATCCTTCTAATGCAATGTTTGCAGAACGCACAATAATGTATGCCTGTGTATACCCGCCATCATAGGTGGTTATACCAAAAACATCAGGCTTCCACAAAAATGCATTAACAAAATACACAGGGGTTACTGTTGTATTATCTACCAGATAATAATTATCAATACCTGTAAGACCAATAGATATGTAATTATAATTAAGAATACCTGAATTATCCAGCAACGCCTGAAAATCGGCTAATGTAGTAGGAACTACATAATCATCATTGCTTTTAGCATCCAGAAATTCATTTTGTTTCTTGCAAGCCGTTACAAAAACGAACAACATAACCAACAACTGGCAATAATTAAATATTTTAAATTGCTTCATATCCTTTCCTGGTTAATAACTGAATCAAACTATAACGATGCTCTTACACCAAAGGAAACCGACAACGCCTGTGGCATATCCATACTATCCGGATCTATATTAAATTTATTCGCCCGCCAAAGAATCCCTACATTATACAAGTAAGAATATACTTCCATTTTTTTAAAAGCTTTCATAGTACTGCCCGTATTAAAAGTATAGCCTACTCGAATATCTTGCAAGCGAATATGATCACCCTTGGTTATCAACGCCTCGGAGTACTGAAAAAAAGCATTCCTATACCCGTTATCATTAGAGTTATACAAAAGTGAAGGGATGACAGTATTTTTTTCATCTCCCGGCTTTTTCCAACGCGAAGAATAATAAGCAGAGGAATAATTATTATATAAAGCATCTTGTTCATTAATAGAGACAGCAGGGCGACGGAAAACATAACCGAACTTATATGTAATATTAAAGGACAAGGAAATTCCTTTGTAATTAAAATCATTTCTGAACGAGCCATAAATAGAAGGCACACCTGATCCGGAATATACTACACTATCGATATTATAGTTATTAACAATCCCTGTATAATCCTTACTCACTTGGCCTTTTAAAATCCCCTGGGGATCTCCGGTTTGTGGATCAAGTCCTGCCCATTTATAACTTAATAACCCAAATAAAGGTTTCCCTACTACATACAAGAGATTGCCATTGTCAGTCATAACATTAATAGCTCCTGGTGGGGTATTATATGACAATATCTTATCCTTCATCAAGTTAAGTAACAATGTGCTACTCCAGTGGAAATTTATATGTTGAATATTAAGAGAAGTAAGCTTTACTTCCATTCCATGTGTAACAGTACTGCCAGTATTCCTATATACTTTCCCTGCATTACCAACTTGTGGAGGCTGCTGTAAATATACTTCTACCAAATTCTCTCCCTTTTTAATATAAGCCTCAATAGTACCAGTTAATATTTCATTTTTAGTTCTGAAGTCTAAAGCAAGATTAACATTTCGGACCTTCTCCCATTTAAGTTGTGGGTTTCCTAAAGCGATAATAGAAATGATTGGAACCTGAGTAGTAGGATCTGTAGAATAAAACCCTGTTGTATAGGCAGAACCTGCATTATAAATATTGCCATTATAACCATAAGTAAAGCGACCGCGTAAATATGGAAGCCAGCTTTCTTTGTAAAAAGACTCATTGCTGATTGTCCAGCCTAAACCAGCTGACCATAGAGGCGTTATCTTATTATTGGTTTTAACTCCAAATAAATTCGTACCATCTCTTCTGCCACTTACCGTTAAATCATATTTGCTTTTATAATTATACCCAATATTTGTATAATAAGAAATAAATCTATTTAATACATACCCGCCATTTGAATTACCTGAATACACATTAGAAATGGTGTTGCTGCCAGATGGATTAGTATTATAATAGCTATTATAATTTACATTTTGAGCAAAAGTCCCTGTAACATCATTATACCCTAAATAAGCCACCCTGGCGCCGCTAAAAGCACTTTCTTTTATTTCCGCCCCCAATATTGCAGTAATAGAATGATCGTTGAATCGTTGATTATAATTTATTTGTCCCCGCCCATTTTGAATTAACCATTTATAACGTGCATTTTCCAGTATAGCGCCTTTTGGGAAATTATAAATAAAAGTACCGGAAGATCTATTATACTGTGAAAAAAGATTCACATAATAACGAGTCGAATATGCATCTTCACTCATTTCATTTCTGGTAGTTGAAATCTGTTCTTCCCGTTGGTATTGTAATTCGAGTTGTAAAAATTTAGCTACATTATATTTAACAGCTGCTCTTAGTAGCAGATCATTCCTGTTTGTGATATTATCAGCAAGCTTTAAATCATTTAATGGACGATATGTTGCATCCATAAAGCCTAATTGACTAATGCTATCTACATAAACCTGCCTGTAGTCTTTTACAACTGCCATTGCATTTCCATTTGCATCTGCTAATTGCGCATAAGGATAGAGCAAAGGAGTTTTAGCACTCTTTGAACTAATATCACCATACCCAATATCATTATTCAATAAATACTTGCTCATGCTATAATTAGCTGCAAGTGTTACTTCTAGATTTTTTAGAGGTGTAAATATATTGGTAACATTAAATGTAGTGCGACGATAACCGTCTCGCACCAGATTGTCTCTGTTTCTATCATGTCCTACCGAAAAGGTATATCTGACATCCTTTGTTCCTCCACGAAGGTTTACAGCATATTGTTGATTTATGGCTTTCTGATATACATACTTCAACCAGTCATTTCTTACATCATTCTTTTTGTAAGCGTTAATGGCCTCATCTGCCGCCGCAGCAGTTATCTGGCCTGAACGTTTCTTTGCCAGAATTTCAACCACTGGAGATAATGCCGGAAAGGTAGTCGTATTGGCTATGTCATCGTTAAAATACCCCTTATCAAACAGATCTTTTTCCAGCTCAATATAATCTTCTGTATTTATGTATCCTTTGGCTTCTTTCAGTTTAGGTTTTCCTTTAATGGTAGTACTCGCATTTAATTCCAACTGCAGCTTTTGATTAAATGCTCCCTTTTTAGTTGTAATAACAACAACGCCATTGCCGCTTTTGGTTCCCCAGATACTTGCAGCAGCAGCATCTTTTAATACAGTAATAGATTCAACATCATTAGGATTGATATTACGCATATCTCCCTCATATGGAAAATTATCTAAAATGATTAGCGGGTTGGTATTCACTTCAACAGGAGAAAGTGTACTTACCCCTCTTATTGAATACCCCAATCCCTGCGTATTAGGCCCCGTTGTAAGTCTGGTAGCTCCATCTACAGTTGAGGTCAACATCCCACTGGTAATATTACTGATACGGCTTAAAATATCCGTACTGGAAGCCCTGTTAACATCTTCCTGGCTAAGCAGCACAAACGATCCTGTAGCCCTTTCCTTCGGTATTTTCTGATACCCTGTAACAGGGTTCAGCTTTATATCTTCCAGCTGCGCTACGGTGGGTTTCACTACAATAGTGATGGCAGGTGCGCCCCCTACAGAAGCTTCTGTTCTTTCACAGTTCAGACAGTTGGCTACCAATTGTGTATTCAGTCCCAACTTTGTGAGTGTAAAAGTGCCATCATCTGCAGTGATAGCATAACGATTCCCTCCTTTTACAGATACAGTAACCCCAGCTAAGGGTTCATTATTGTCATTCACCACCATACCTGTAACAGCGTACAGGGTGTCTTTTGTAGTACGTTGATTTTTGTCGCCCGGCGAATTATTGCCAGACCTTACTAAAACAGACTTGTCATTGATCCTAAAAAGATAGCCGCCTTTGGAAAAAAGCGTTTTTAACACCTCTTCCAGGGGAGTTTTTTTAACCTTTATGGTAACTAAGGGTGCATTTTTGAATATTTCAGGCTGGTAAGTAAAGGCAACACCAGTTTGTCTTTTAATCAGCTTCAGCACCTTTTCAATGGAAACATCATGAACATCCAGGGAAACAGTAGGCTCCTGCCTATAGGCATAAGTTTTTGCTGCAATGCAGAAAACGAGAAGTAAGACACAAATAATTTTGAAGGATACGGAAGGGTTAATAGAATTCATACCTTAATTTACTGCTATTTGGCTTTAAAGCACTTACAGATTAAGGCAAAAATGACAATAATTCTTCAACCAATAAAGAATTGTCGCCGTAATAGACGAGATAATATTCAAAATGGCAGCAAAATGAATGGAAATAACTGGCTTAGTTGATAAAAATGGTTCTGTTCTCTACTTTGTATTCCAGTTTCACGCCGATAAAGCGAATGTTTTCCAGGGTTTCTTCGAGCTTATTACTACGGTTGAATTTACCGGTAATGGTGGTTTCTTTTTTTACAGGGCTTTTATAAACGATTTTTACGTTATACCAGCGGGCTAAATCGTCCAGCACTTTGGTAAGCGGGGTATTCTCGTATTCAAAATATCCTTCTTTCCAGGCTATCACACTCTCAATATCTACATCTTTTTCCACTTCAATGTTACTACCCGCAAGCATGTTGGCCTGATCGCCTGGTTTCAGTACAAAGGCCTGTGTGTTATTGCTGGCAGCAACTTTAACGGCACCGCTTACAAGTGTAGCCTGAATAGTGTGATAAGTGTTGATATTGAAGCTGGTTCCCAGCACCTCAACATCCATGGCTTTTTCTTTGGAAGAAGAAGATGTAATAACGTGGAATGGTTGGGAAGCATTTTTGGCCACTTCAAAATATGCTTCCCCTTCTAACAGTTCAACGGTACGGCTGGTACCTTGAAATTCGGATGGGAAACGCAGCTTGGTAGCTGCGTTCATCCAAATCCTTGTACCATCGGAGAGAGTTAGCGAATACTCACCTCCGTTCGGAATTATTATGGTGTTTATCAGTTGGCCCAAGTACCCTGCTGACTTGTTATTAGCAACGGCCTGACTAATATCGTATGCGATCTGTCCTTCTGCTGTTTTACGAATACCGGCATTCCCTTCTTTAGCCAGCTCGCCACCAACAGAAACAGTGCTTAAATCAATTTGTTTTCCATTACTCAGCACCAGCGTAGCTTTTTTGCCACCCGGTACTATTGGCCCGCTTTGGGCAACAATAGTACCGGTCTGGTGATTTTTAGAGTGATTCAGTGCCCAAAAAGCGCCTGCACCCAGTATAATCAACCCGATTACACTTGCGGCAATTTTTGAATAGGTTAGCAACGGCCTAAGATTACCTGGTAATCTCTTTTCGTTGTTTTCATGAACAGCCTGCATTAGGCTCTCATGAGAGCGATTATATATCTTATCCAGCTCAGATTCTATTTCGGGAGCCAAAGCTTCCTCAAAATCCAAACCGGAAATCCAGGCATCTACCGCTTTAATTTCCTCAGCGGTAGCCTGTCCATCTGCATAGTGATGTAACGCCTGTAATATATCCTCTGGTAAGTTATCCATAGTGGTGTTATAACTATAAAGAGTAAGCTAAATGAATAAATACGTATTCGATTCTAAAAAAAAATTGCAATAGCTAAAAAAAACAGGGTGGCTACCTTTTCCAGTGATTTTTTCACTTTGCCCATACCTGTTTCCAGCTGTTTTTCTACGGTGCGGGGAGACAATCCGCGCTCCTCTGCTATTTGTTTGGCAGAAAAGCCGTTCAGCTTGCTATCAATAAATACCGTCCGGCATTTTTCGGGAAGTTTGTTTATTTCCGCATGCAGACGTTCCATTAGAAACTTGCTGTTATAAATATCCTCAGGGGTTTTCCCTGTAGCCTGCTCCGGCATTTGCTCACCAGGCATATATGTGCGCTTGCTTTTAGAGAGGAATCGGATAGCGCCATATTTGGTACAGGTAAAAAGGTATTTGCTGATATCTTCAATCTGATGCGTTGCACGATTTTTCCAGAGACTCATAAATATGTCCTGAACAATATCTTCTGCCGCCTGCAAATCTTTGGTGATTTTGAATGCAACATTATGACAGGAACGTGCATAGCGCTGATGCAACGCACTAAAAGCGGTTGCATCATCTTTTTTGATGAATTCTATTATTTCTGCATCACTACACTGCGTGTACATAATTATTTATGTTCTTGCCAGGGGAGGGTAATGTTCAGTGCAGGTGTGAGGAATAAATTCCCGGAACATCCCTTATAAGCAAAGTATTGTAAATATAATACTATCAGCAGGTTCCCCACCGTTTTTGAACCTTGTTTTTTCCTTAAAACATGGCTAAGTGCCCCTGATGTCAGGCGCTTCATAATTATATAATAAAGCAGGCAGGCTGCTAAGTGCTTTTAGCGTTTATTGCCAAACCCCGTTAAGAAACTCAATGCCGCCACCAGGTTACCGCCTTTTGATACTACGCCATCAAAATTGCGCCCAAACGAAAAAGTCAGTTTCTGGTTTTTCCAGATAGCATAATCTGCATTGAATATTAACCGCCAGGATGGCTTAATGGAACTTCCGGACACCACACTTCTATATAAAGCTTCCATGCTGGCGCTGAATTTAGAAGCCTCGTTTGCATAAATATAACGCACCCCATAGTCAAGGGTCGATAACTTTTCTTCTGTATTCGGCTCATTGTCTTTGGCAAAAACCTGGGAGGGATTATATAAATAACGTACAATACCCAATAGAGAACTCCCCTTTTTATCTGTATATCCAAACGTAGTCCACACTCCGGCATTATGCACATTGGAAGAATCGAACCTTTTATCCATGAACGCTGCACTAATTCCACCCGCCACATCCCACGACCACCCCTGCCTGTTTAATACAAAAGAAGCAGCGCTATCCTTTAAAGCTTTCAGGTCGTATTTCTTAAAATCGTCATTATTAAACTGGTCTACAACGGCGTTAATAGAATCGGAGATGGTTTTGTACGCCTGCGACTCGGTAAAAGCCAGTTTGTCTTTGGCAGTATCCAGCATATAACTACGTTGTTTGTATAACCGGGTATATTCCGGATCATTTTCCCGCCATTTACGCAAAGCTTCACTTCGGCTGCGGTTGATACTATACTGTACTGCCCAGATATGATTTAAACGCCTGGTGGTTTCCTTGTCATAAGCAGGTCGGACCAGGGAAAACTTAAACCCTATGGCGCCATAGGTATTTCCGGCCCTGAAAGTGCTAAGCGAAGAATCTTCCGGGTTTCTGATAGCTAAAGAAACTACCAGCGTTTGTTTAAACACATTTTTGAAATCTGTTTTAGCCAGCCCTGCAGTAGTAAAGTCGGTACGTTTCGACAATAACCAGTAGGGAGCCAGATCAATAGCATAGTTGGAAGGCAGTTTGGAAAAAGAACCTGTAGCTGATTGCAGCGAAAGCATAAAGGCCGAAATATCAGTAGGTTTTTCTATATCACTGGTAGCAAAACCCAACAAGTTAGCCCCCGGTGATGCAGGCGCTTTTAATAAGTCCAGATTAATGGTGGTATCCTGCGCTTTTATCACACATGAAAAAAAAGCGATGTATACAACGCTTAACAAAACAATTTTTGTCTTCATTATATCAGGCCTTGTAAAATTTAATAATGCAGAGGTAAGGAACCGACTCTCCGTTTTCATCCACTGTTTTAGAAAGCACATACTCTCTGAAAACTACTCCGCCTCGTAGCCGGAGAATCATTTCAGTATAGTTAGAGTCCTGCGAGGTATCTGTAACTGTGCTTATCACACGCAGCTCTTTGTTACTGAGTAACTGGTTAATGCCCACCTTCATCTCAGGCAAACTCCCTTTCTGATCAGCAATTAATACCTGGTCATCCAGCTCTATACTGGAAGACGCCGTTTGCCCGATAGCGCCAATTATAATTTCAAGAGAAACATCTTTACCGGTGTCATTCACCAGGTAAACAGTGTCTAAAGCAGTTCGAGTGGCCATATGTGGTAGTTTATCAAGCGGTACTGTAAACAAAAAGTTTTATTTAAAAAGGTTCGGAATACGAATATAGAAAAAACCCCGTATGGAAATACAGGGCGCTTTTTACCAAAACTAACTGCATTCATGCTTTTGCATGAGAGCGGATATTTAAACCTCAGGCATTTCTGCCGTCGCAACTTTAAAATTTGTGGGGAGATTGGATTTGTAGTGCGAATATAAGCGCCAATTATGGCCAACACTACTCTGAATAAAATGAATAAGAAGGAAATGAGGAGGATTCTCCCGGAAAAGATATGTCTTTTAAGGTTACCGGGCCACCACTTTGCACATGCTTCATTACCCCTTTTTTAATGTCCTCGGACATGGAAACCTTATCTTCTTCCTCCTCTAACCAGCAGTTCGCCTTTGCTTCGTTCTCGTATGGAAACCCCAGGGCAGATAAGACAAAGTCATATGCTTGTTTTTTACCGGAGGTGTGATAGTCAGGCAGATAAGGTACTGCATGGTCATCATTTACGTGCTGCTGAGAATACATAGGCTATTGTATAAATCATTAAAAAGATCTCAGATTTTTCATTTGGCTATGGGAAAAACTGTCTGTTGTTTCTGAAATTTAATTATATGATTTTATTTATACAATTCTTTTTTACTGTGTCAACATCAATCGAACACACCGCCTATTGCCAGTTTTCTATCTTTAATTGTTTAAAAAAAGTAGATTCTTCTATCTCTTTCACTTCACCTGGTTGCATATTTTCCAGCTGTAGGTCTTCAATGGCCACCCGGATTAAACGCTTGCATTTATGTCCCACTTCACGCACCATCTTCCTCACCTGATGAAACTTCCCTTCTGTAAGATGAATCAACAGCCAGGTATGGGGTATATAATCTTTGGTTTCAAATTCATGATGAAACAGGTTTGCAGGTTCGGGCACAATAACAACATCGCAAGGCGAAGTCATATATGTTTCCCCACCGGCAGCCGATATGGCTACACCGGTTTGTAAACGATGTAAGGTTTCTTCCTTTACTTCATAAGCCACCTTTACCAGGTAGGTTCGCTTATGGGGCACTTCGCCCTGGAACAATAAACGGGTCACTTTTTTATTGGTTGTAAGAATCAGTAACCCTTCACTCAAATTATCCAGCCGGCCTATAGCATGTGTTCCCGGCGGAAAATCAAAATCCAGATCACACAGCAATCGCAAGTCATGTGAACTCACAAATTGCGATAACATGTTATAAGGCTTGTTGATAATAAAATAGCGCTGCCCTCCCTCTCCCATATTGGTTACTTGTAAATGCAATTAAAAGTTAAAATCCGCCAACCCGCGGCAAATGTATTCAGCATAGCTATTAAGATGTTACCTTTATTAGGTAAGATTCAGACATGTATAGCCTTGGGCTTATTCATAACGGCATTATCTGAAAAACCGAAACAGTGTTTAGTTACTTCCAGGTTCTTTTGAAAAAACCACACCCTCCCTTTTATTCCAATATAGTTTCAATAGTTTGAGCAATCGCCTGCAATAAAGCGATGTCAGGCTCCGGCACCTGGTCTTTTCGTGCTTCGGGTGGTATCACCGCGCGATAGCGTCCTTCCTCATCTCTTTCAAAATAAACATCCATTCCCTCTGCAATGGTTACCCTGAATTTGTGCGTATACCCCATTACCAGCAGCTCGGCAGCAAAATTTCTTTCTTTGCCCTGATAATCAACAGTAAGTACAAAGCTGTCACTCATAATAGGTGCTAAAATACACCCATTACAGGCCGGTTTTACAGGTTTTTACCCACTAACAAAAACAAATAAGCATAAAAACTATACTTTGCGGAGAATTTACCAAAATAAACCCCTGTAAACATGTTATTTGCACGTTATAACACCTTGTTATTAAGTCTTTTTGTAATAGCAGCAGCAGTAAGCTCATGCGGCGGCTCGGGCGTTCAAAACCAGCCCTCTATTGTTGCGCCTGCCGATCCGATAGCCTCTACTTTTTCTAAACTGGACACACAAGTTTACTTCACAGGCTTGTGGGTAAATGAAACTTATATTTCTAACGTTAAACGTTCCAAATCGCCAAAGGCATCCCAGAAAGTAGAAGAAAAAAGCGGGATCAACATTCCAGGTAAAACCCTGGTTCCTACCAATTTCATTTTTGGGTTTCATGATGGTGGTGAAAACCTGGTGGTAGTGAAAAACGGTAGCAAATACCAGCTGTGGGATGAAAAAAGCCCTAACCCTACTATCGACATAGAAGTACTGGCTCCGGACAGACTGAAAATAGGCAACGAATTTTTTGTAAAAATCCCACAGGGCGTTAACCCCACTCAGGACCTCTCTATCCTTTCTACCGTATTATTCCGCGGCAACTACACCACTTCTAATGGTACTACTGTAGAGTTTAAAGAAACCGGTGAAGTAAAGGGCCTGGATGGCTATACTTCGTACAGCCCGATACTAGACTATAATGATGTGGCGTTAGATGTAGACCAGTTGATAATGGAAGGCCCGGGCAAGCCTGCAGAACACTTCGGTTTTAAGTTTGTGAATGATGCACTGCTTATTTACCAGTTAAAGTGTATCAGCAAAGACAGCACCAGCAACCAATGCTCTAAAGTAGACTTTGGCGAAACAAAATACATACTCAAAAGAAAATAGGCCTGTGCCATACAGCCTTTATTTATGAAAGCATATTTTATAAGCGGATTAGGCGCCGACAAAAGGGCTTTTGATAAGATAGTGTTACCTGCCCGGTTTGAGCAGGTTCATTTAGAATGGATTGCCCCACAGGCAACAGAATGCCTGACCCAGTATGCCAAACGTTTTGCTCAGCAGATAAACGGCGCAGAGCCGTTTATCCTGGTGGGTTTGTCTTTTGGTGGCATGCTGGCAACTGAAATAAGTAAAATACTACCTCCGCAGCAATTGGTACTCATTTCCAGCGCTTCTTCCCGCAGCGAGTTACCCCTGCTCTACCGCATAGCAGGCAAACTGCGCCTTGAAAAAATATTGCCTTATAAAAGAATCATCAAAAAGCCGGGAAAGATAGCCAACTGGCTTTTTGGTCCTTTTGACGAACACACCCAACAACTGGTACACAGTTACATAAAAGCAACCGAACCGCAATTTATGCAATGGGCCATCGGACAAATAAGTCGCTGGAAAAACAAGGAAAAGCCTGCTAACCTGTTGCAAATTCATGGAAGTGAAGACAAATTACTATGGGCAGGCTATTCAAAAGCGGGCTTTGTAATGAGCGGAGGGGGGCATTTATGCCTGCAAAGTCATGCGGCAGTTATAAATCAACTGCTTAAAAATCAACTCGTTTAATTATTTGCCCCTGCAAGACTACAGGGGCCACTGATAATTACACACATGAGAAAAAGCGCAAGATAGATTTTGCTTCGTCATTAAACAATACCTGAATGAAGGTATTTACCATTATTTAACCATTCATCCTTTCCCGACCCCAACAGTCCCGCATTCTTTTTATATTGTTTTCCCAACCTGTTTTGTTAACTTAATAACACTATCATGACGAAAACTTTATCAGGATTGGCGCTGGGACTGCTTTTCAGCACAATAGCGCTTGCACAGCCTGATGCCGGACTTTTCCGTTTTGCGGATGTTTCCGAAACACAAATTGTTTTCACCTACGCCAATGATATCTGGCTTATCCCTAAAGAAGGGGGGCAGGCTATTAAAATAACATCCCCTCCCGGCGTAGAATCCTTCCCAAAATTTTCTCCCGATGGCAAAACGCTCGCTTTTACAGGTAATTATGACGGCAATAAGGATGTATATGTATTGCCTGTTTCCGGCGGCGTTCCCCTGCGATTAACACAACATGGCTATACAGACCGCGTGGTGGACTGGACACCCGACGGCAAAAAGGTAATATTTGCTTCCATACGCGAAAGCACCAAAGAACGGTTTAACCAGTTTTATACCATTGCTGCTACAGGCGGCTCTGCCAGCAAATTGCCACTGGCCTATGCCGAATTTGGCAGCTATAGTCCCGATGGTAAAAAGATGGCCGTAGCCATTCGCACCCAGGCATTTCGCAGCTGGAAACGATACCGGGGCGGCATGAAGGCCAATATTCACATTTTCGATTTTACATCCCTTACTTCTGTTGATATTTCAGCCGATGATGAAGCAGGTGATGAGTTTCCGATGTGGCACGACCAGTTTATTTATTTCCTCTCCGACCGGGGCCAGGAAAACCGTATGAACCTGTGGCGCTACAATGTGAACTCCAAGGCCACCGAGCAGTTAACACACTTCAAAGATTTTGATGTGCATTTTCCTTCTTTAGGCCCTTCTGATATTGTATATGAAGCCGGTGGCAAGCTTTACCTGTATTCCCTGGCCAAACAGCAGGCTACAGAAGTGAAAGTAAACATCACCACCGACCAGGCAACTCTTCGCCCACGCCTGGAAAATGTAAAAAGTTACCTGCAGAACATTTCGATAAGTCCGGACGGAAAAAGAATATTAGCTAGTGCAAGAGGGGATATATTCTCCTTGCCAGCTGAGGAAGGCTATGTAAAGAACCTGACACATACATCCGGTATAGCCGAACGTTACCCTGAATGGTCGCCAGATGGCAGTAAAATAGCTTATTGGAGCGATGCTTCCGGTGAATATGAACTCTACCTGCAGGATGCTGAAAAAGAAACAGCACCTCAAAAGCTCACCAGCTATGGAGCAGGCTTCCGCTATAGCTTGTTCTGGAGTCCGGATAGTAAAAAGCTGGCGTTTATAGATAAAACTATGCGCATTTATGTCTATGATATAAGCACCAAAACAAGCACAGAAATAGACCGCGCCTTATATTTTATGCATGGTGCCCTGGAAAATTTCCGGGTCAGCTGGTCACCAGATAGTCGCTGGATAGCCTATGCCCGCGATTTGAAAAATCCGCACGAGGCTATTTTCATTTACGACTACACCAACAAAAAGGCACACCAGGTTACCAGTGGCTTTTACACCAGCACCAACCCGGTATTTGACAAAGAAGGCAAATACCTGTTCCTGTTTACCAACCAGGCTTTTAATCCTACTTACAGCGATTTAGATAATACCTTCGTATACGCCAATGCCACACAAGTAGCAGCCATCAGCCTTTCTAAAAGCACCCCTTCCCTGTTATACGCCCGCAACGATTCTGTAAACGTTAAAAAAGAAGGAGATACAAAAGGCAAAGAGGACGATGCGAAAAAAACGAGCAAGGCTGTTAACATCGACTTCGATGATATAGAAAGCAGACTGGTAGTGTTGCCATTGGCAGCAGGCAACTACGCTAACTTAACCACTTCTAAAGGCAAACTGCTTTATGTAAAGCAGAACAACACAGGAGCAGCCCCTGCCCCCGGTGCAATCAAATATTTTGATATAGAAGAACGTGAAGAAAAAACCATTTTACCCGGTGTCACCGACTACGCTTTATCAGCAGATGGTCAAAAGCTACTGGTACCACAAAATGGCAACTGGGCAGTGGTAAAAGTGGCCGAGAATCAAAAAATAGATAAGCTGGTGCCTACAGGTGAAATGAAAGCAACCGTAGATCCTAAACAGGAATGGAAACAGTTGTTTACCGAAGCATGGCGTTTGGAACGGGATTATTTTTACGATCCTAATCTTCATGGCGTAAACTGGCCGGAAGCCAAAGAACGATATGCGAAAATACTGGAACACGCCACCACCCGCGAGGAAGTGAACTTCATTATTGGGGAACTAATTGGCGAACTCAACTCTTCCCATACTTATTACGGGGGTGGTGATGTAGACAAGGAAAAGTCTACCAGCGTAGGCTACCTGGGCATTGACTGGCAACCGGAAGGACAATACTATAAAATTAAAAAGATACTACGCGGCGCCAGCTGGGATGCTGAAATCCGTTCACCATTTGATTTGTCTGGTGCCGATATAAAAGAAGGCGACTTTATCCTGGCGGTAAACGGCATTCCTATTACTACCGCCCAGGAACCCTTTGCCGCCTTCCAGGACCTGGCAGGCAAAACGGTAGAAATCACTTACAGTTCCACCGCCAGCCTTGCCGGAGCTAAAACCGTTACCGTTAAAACCCTTGGAGATGAATACCGGCTACGTCATCTTGCCTGGATAGAAAGCAACCGCAAAAGAGTGGCAGAAGCCAGCAACGGCGAGGTAGGTTACATTTTTGTGCCCAGCACCGGTATTGACGGCCAGAATGAACTTATCAGGCAGTACAACGCCCAATGGGAGAAAAAAGCCCTGGTAATAGACGAACGTTTTAACAATGGCGGCCAGATACCCGATCGCTTTATTGAGCTGTTAAACCGTAAACCCATCGCTTACTGGACCTTACGCGAAGGCAATCAGTGGCCATGGCCACCTTATGCCCATTTTGGCCCTAAAGTAATGCTTATTAATGGCTGGAGTGGTTCGGGCGGGGATGCCTTCCCGGACTTCTTCCGCAAAGCGGGTTTAGGTCCCATTATCGGTACCCGCACCTGGGGTGGTCTTATTGGCCTTACCGGGGCGCCAGAACTGATTGATGGGGGAGAAATCACTGTTCCTACCTTCCGAATGTACAATCTGGATGGCACCTGGTTTAAAGAAGGTCATGGCGTAGACCCCGATATTTATGAAGATGAAAACCTGGGACAAATGGCAAAAGGCATTGACGTGCAACTGGAAAGAGCCATCAGCACCGTTAAAGAACTGATTAAAACAAAAGGATTTACCCCTCCGGCATCACCAGGATATGAGAAAAGATAACAGAATTATAAATGGGCCGACCTTACCGGCCCATTTCTTTTGAATAACTTGTTGATTGATTGACTTTTTGTAGAAGTGTACTATTTTTACGGATTCAAAAAAAGGATAGCCAGTAGTGCCAGATATAATACAATTATTACCCGATAATATTGCGAACCAGATAGCTGCCGGCGAGGTAATTCAACGCCCTGCCAGTGCAGTAAAGGAGTTGCTGGAGAATGCAGTAGATGCAGGTGCTACCGAAATAAGACTAATAGTAAATGATGCAGGCAAAAGCCTGATGCAGGTGATTGATAACGGCAAGGGCATGAGCGAAACAGATGCCCGCATGAGCTTTGAACGGCACGCTACCAGTAAAATCAAAAATATAGACGATCTTTTCCAGGTGCGTACTATGGGTTTCCGTGGCGAAGCCCTGGCTTCTATAGCAGCCGTAGCACAGGTGGAACTGAAATCGCGCCGCGCAGAAGATGAGCTGGGCACTTACGTGGAAATAGAAAACAGTGCTGTTATTAAGCAGGAACCATGCGCCTGCCCCCTCGGAACAAGCATTAGCATGAAAAACCTGTTTTTCAACATTCCGGCCCGCCGTAACTTTTTAAAAAGCAATGCCGCAGAAATGCGCCACATCATAGATGAGTTTATTCATGTGGCAATGGCATTCCCCCATATATTCTTCTCTTTTACCGCAAACGGGGTAGAGCAGTTTCACCTTGAAGCCGGTAGCCTTAAGCAACGCATATTACAACTGATGGGCAACCAGCACAGCAGCAAGTTGGTGCAGGTGAAAGAAGATACTGACTATATGAATATTTCGGGTTTTGTAGGTAAGCCGGAAACGGCCCGCAAAACCAGGGGTGATCAATACTTTTTTGTAAACAACCGCTTTATTAAAAGCCCTTACCTCAACCATGCGGTAATGAGCGCTTTTGAAGGCATGCTTCCGAAAGACTGCTTTCCATTGTATGTGTTGTTTATAGACCTTGATCCTACCCAGGTAGACATTAACGTGCACCCTACCAAACAGGAGATTAAATTTGAGGATGAAAAAATCATTTACGCATTTGTACAGGCAGCCGTGAAGCATTCCCTGGCCACTTTCAGCGTAGCTCCCTCCCTCGACTTTACATTAAACCCGATCATTCAACAACTGGATGCAGTAAGTAAGCCATTTACCGACGATCAGCAACAATCGGCATCCGGTTCAGATTTATACAAAACATTTACACAAAAGCACCAGGCCCATGCTATAGAGGGCAGCAACAAAGCAGAACTGAAGCATTGGAAAGATGCCTTTACTCCCCTGGGACGAGAAAGCAGCAATAGTGGTGGTGGATATACAGGAAGTAATAGCAATGCAGCAGCAGATCAATACAATGCAGGAAAATATACAGATCAGGGCATGAGTAATAAAGGACAGAACAGCACCTCTGCAGGAGGATGGGCACAACCTGGAGAACGTAAGTTACCAGGGTTAACTGGTGAAGGCAGTGCTTTTGACGAAATAGGAGGCATTTCTACGGGTGGCATTGATAGTTTATACTCTCTTGAAATACCTGCCGCCCGCCAGCTGATACAAGGAGCTCCCTTATTACAGCTGCATAACACATACGTATTAGCTCCGGTTACCAGTGGCTTTATTGTTGTGCATCAACAACTGGCACATGAGCGTATTTTATATGAACGTTACTCCATAGCTGCCCACTCGCAAAGTATGGCTTCCCAGCAAAGCCTGTTCCCCGTTACGCTGGAACTGGCCGCAGCTGATGCCGCATTGTTACACGATCTATTGCCCGAGTTAAAAGCCATCGGCTACCAGGTAGAACCTTTTGGTAAAGACAGCTTTATTATCCAGGGCACCCCTGCCGATATTTCACAAGGCAATGAAAGACATTCTATTGAACTGTTAATTGAACAGTTTAAACATTTCAGCAGCGATATCAAATTCAGCAAACGCGAAAAACTGGTACGCTGCATGGCACGCCAGCAGGCCATTAAAGCCGGACAGGTTTTAAGCCAGCAGGAAATGGCCACCCTGGTAGAAGAACTACTGAAATGCAGCACGCCTAACGTTACCCCAACCGGTAATCCTACTTATCTGGAATACAAAGAAGATTATCTGGATAAGATGTTCGGGCGATAATATTCAATAACCCGGCTGTATAGAAACTGTATAACAAGCACAATACCGTTACTATACATCCGGCGCTTATTAAACACTGCCTGTAACCATATACTGAATGGCTAGGCACCCTCCCTAATAAAGCTCCGATTCATTTCAACGTTTAATAAGCATTCAAAATACCAATAAGCCATTGCTCTATCTGTTTTCTAACAGCACTTGCACTGGCCTGATGATTATTGATCAATACAGAAAAAGCCAGCGTCTTTCCTTTAGCAGTCAATAAATAACCACTTAAAGACAGGTTATTACTCAATGTTCCTGTTTTAGCATAAATCTTACCGGCATAATTGGTATACAATCCTTCCAGCGTGCCTTCATTACCTGTTTGCAAAATGCCGGTGATACGTTTCCAGCTGAAGTCTGTTTTCATTTTGGCAAGTAACCATACCATGTCCTGCGGCGATATCAGGTTATACCTGCTTAATCCACTGCCATCTACCCAGCGTGGACGTTGCGGCATACTCTTAAAATCAGTAGCTAACAACCTGGCAATAATAGCATCCGTGTTCATTTCATGCAGCTGCAAGCGTGACACCATCAGTAACGATTGCTCTGCATAGAAATTATCACTCCTATGCATCATAAAACGCAACACAGAGTCGGTAAGTTGCGAGTGAATTACGTATTGTTTACCACCTGCTTCATTGTCTTTTACAGCCACAATGGGTTGCCATATAAGGTTCTTATGCAACGTGTCACCTAATAACTGCACAGCTATACTATCCGATGTAATAAACGGAACAGCATACCTTTTAAGCGCTTTTCCGGAATTGGTGTAACTAAATGTATTTTGGTGAAACAAACGGTTGAAAGCATTTACATACCCGCTTCCTCCGGCATTCACCCCCGTAACAGCCGCGCTAAAATATCCTGGCACTACAGTTACCGGTTTACTTCCGCTAACCGTTACTACATTCCCATATACAGGCAACGCACTGCGTTCAGCCATATAGGCGTCGGCGTAGTCGTCCCAGGCCCAACCGGTTCCATATGCTTTCCCAGTCCATAAAGCGGGTAACAGATGTAGGGGTTTATCTATGTTTTTCAGATAGCTATATATAGGATGTATGGTAAAATCAGGATGTAATAAGGTGGGATCTCCTGTGGGGCGAATGTCCACATGATCGGGCCATTCCGTCACGTCCAATCCTTCCAGGCTATCGCCCAGGTATTTCATGGCAGCATAGCAGGTTAGTAATTTAGTATTACTGGCAGGCATAAAATACTTATCCGGCTGGTATTGGTATATATAGGCCCCGGTAGCCAGGTCCATTATACAAATACCCACATGGGCCGATGCCAGTTCTGGCAGCTGCTGCAGCCCTTTGTTTTCTGCTACCACCTGGCTTTTCTGTACAGCACAACCGGCTGCCATCATTATCCAGGCCCCATAAATCCCTAACAAATAATATTTTTTCATAACCTCTTAGTGTTCGCCTATCAATTCACCATCTTTAACTAAATAAAGTAAAAGCGTTTGCGGTGAAATAATAATTTTACGCCTTATTATTTTCTTACCCAGAAATAAAAAAGCATGAGAAATAGCATTTGTTTACATGGTGTGCTTATGGCGGGTGCGCTGTTAACAGGCACAGTATCCTTTGCCGGACCAGATAAGCCCGGCCAGCCCAAGTACATTGATAAGAGCAATATGGACCAGGCCGTTAAACCCGGCGATAACTTTTATCGCTACGCAAACGGCAGCTGGTTGAAAAACAATCCTGTTCCAGGCAGTAAAACACGCTGGGGAAGCTTTGACGTGTTACGTGAAGAAAGCAGCAAGCGCCTGCAGACACTGCTTACAGAAGCGGCTAAAAACACAGGCAAAGACAGGTCTACCCAAATGATTGGCGACTACTACACCAGCGCCATGGATAGTGCCGCTATTGAAGCCAAAGGTTTCCTGCCGGTTCAGCCCGATCTTAGCCGCCTGGCAGCGATCAGCAACCTGGAAGAAATTATCAATGAAATAGCCAGCTTACGCACACAAGGGTTTGGCGCTCCGCTGTTTGGCATGTTTGTAGGCCAGGACCGCAAGAACGTAACCACCAACATTGTGCAGTTAAGCCAGGGTGGTACTACATTGCCCGATAGAGACTATTACCTGAAAAATGATCCGCGCAGCAGATCTATCCGGGAAGCTTACCGCGCTCATTTACAAAAGATGTTTGCATTAGTGGGTGAAGGGGCTATGGCTTCTAACAACAGTGCCGACGCTGTATTACGTATAGAAACTGCACTGGCTAAAGTTCAGTTCAGCCGTGTGGAAATGCGCGATCCTTATAAACTGTATAATAAATATGCGGTAAAAGACCTGGCCACTCTTACTCCGGGTTTAAACTGGGCCGACCTGTTTGGTAAAATGAAGGTGCAAGCCGGTGATAGCGTACTGGTGAACAATCCACAGTTTTTAAAAACAGCAGATGCTTTGTTAAGCGCCGTGCCACTGAACGACTGGAAAAGCTACCTGCGCTGGGCAGTGTTGAAAACAACGGCTCCTTACCTCAGCAGTGCTTTTGTAAAACAAACATTTGAGTTTAACCAGGTATTGACCGGTCAGGCAGAACAAACGCCACGCTGGCAGCGCATGAGCAGCCTGATTGATGGCGACCTGGGCGACCTGCTGGGCCAGTTATACGTAGAAAAGTATTTTAAACCAGAAGCCAAACAGCGCATGCTGGACCTGGTGAACAACCTGCAGGCTACGTTTGAAGAACGTATTAAAAGGTTGGACTGGATGAGTGATGTTACTAAAGAAAAGGCGCTGGAAAAGTTACATGCCTTCACTAAAAAAATAGCTTATCCCGATAAATGGAAAACTTACGATGGTATTGTAATTACCCGTAACGACCTTATGTCCAACGTTCGCAGCTGTAACGTATGGGGCTATAATGATATGGTAACGCGTATGGGCCAGCCTGTTGATAAAACAAGATGGGGCATGACACCTCCAACCATCAACGCTTACTATAGCCCAACCAATAATGAAATCGCTTTCCCTGCCGGTATTTTACAGTTTCCCTTTTTCGACTTCGGTGCCGACGATGCGGTAAACTATGGCGGTATCGGTGCAGTGATCGGCCATGAAATGACCCACGGGTTTGATGATCAGGGACGCCAGTCTGCTGCTGATGGCAACTTAAAAGATTGGTGGACTAAAGAAGATGCAGACAAGTTTACTTCAAAGGCCAATGAAGTGGTAAAACAATATGATGCCTTTGCCGTACTGGACACTTTGCATGTAAACGGCAAACTTACCCTGGGTGAAAACCTGGCCGACTTAGGTGGTTTAAACATTGCCTATGAAGCTTATACTAAAACCAAGGAGTTTAAAGAAGGTAAAAAGATAGATGGTTTTACGCCCGCACAACGCTTCTTCTTAAGCTGGGCACAGGTATGGCGTAACAATGCAGTACCTAAAACACAGGCGCAGTTATTGCTTACCGATCCACACTCCCCTGGCGAAGCACGTGCCAATGGCCCTATAGTAAACATGGACGCCTGGTATGCTGCATTTGATGTAAAGCCCGGTGATAAATTATACAAGCCAGAAGCGCAACGTACTAAAATCTGGTAAAAGAGCTCCTTTCCCCTTGTTATATGATGACATCAAAAAAGCCGGCAATTGCCGGCTTTTTCTTTTATAGTTCCTATTCATTAAGATCTTTCTACCGCACGCAGCCATCTTTCCGGAATATCATTGGCTGCTGCGATCATATAATCGCGATGGCTACAGGCAATATATTTTCCGTCTGGCAATTGCACCCACCAACGTCCGGTACGCTTGCTTTGTAAAAACCTGGTTTCCACCTCAGCAAAGGCAATATTGAATTCGTTAAACTCATCCGTCATCTCCATTGGCGCTTCCTGCTTGCCTTTGTGTATGCCATCCATCAGGTACCACAGCATATGGCTGATTTGTTTGGCCGTTAAATCCTGCACATCCCTCTTAGGTGTATAGCCATATATGCCAATAGTGCTTAACTGTGGGCTCATACCTGCATATTGCATCAGCGTACATGCTTCCTCACCATTAAAGCCGTTCGGAGTTAAGTAATTAGCAGGAGCATGACTGTGCTGAATAGCAGCAATATCAAACGTAAGCATATTGGAGTTGCGGATCACGGGCTCCATTTCTTCTATATGTTCCTTTACACGACCTACACGATAACAATCAAAACGCAGCTTATCAATGGTTTCCAACATGGTAGGGTGTACCATATAGCTTTGAAAACCAATGTGATTGTAGTGTTTTATAAAGTTGGGATCGCTGGTAAGCAATTCCAGCATAAACGATTCCACAGGCAGCACGCTGTCAATATCCATGTCCATGCGGGCATCCACACAGGTCATTTCAATAATATTCTCTGCTGCTGCATACACGTTATATTGAGCGCGGGTAATATCGTGCGAACCTCCCAGGATAACCACTCTTTTATTGTGCGACACCAGTTCGGAAACTACCGCCCTTAAAGCACCATAGGTGTCATTTAAAGAAGCTCCTCTTTTTACATTCCCCACATCGGCCACTTTTACCGAGTCGTGCCAGTGATATAAACTATAAAAAGCACGACGGATAATATTGGGTCCATCAGAATGACTAAACCCCGGACCTTCTCCTCTCGCTTCGCCGCATCCTATCAAAATAATATCCGCTTCATCAATATCAGGCAGCTCTTCCTCGTATACAGCAATGTGTTTGCCCACCTGTGTATCCCGATAGCCTTCATCATTCGATAATTCGTAAATATTCACCGGTTCCAGAAAATCTATAATCGACTCAAAAGAAGACATGTAGTAATTTTTGTGATTGTCCCGGCAAACATACTAAAAGAAGTAGTAAATAATGCCTTTGTTGATAACACCAGGCCCGATTTACAAAGTGTTAAAAAGCCTGAAATGACAGATTTATACACCTTTTTTGTATACTACAGAAGGGGGCCGGCAGTTATATTTGTATAGTATGAAATATTTTACCTGTATCTGCTATAGCCTGCTATTGCTATTTACTGCTCACGCACAGAATGCGCAGGTACATTTTACCATACAAACTTCTGCACATGATATATTTAAAAATGATGTTCTCCAGGTAGAATATGTGATAAGCAATGCATCCTGGGTTTCTGACTTTATTCCTCCCAGCCTTAACGCCTGGAGCGTTAGTTCCGGCCCCATACAGTCGGAGGAAACCGTCAACATCAATGGTAAAAGCACCCATAAAAGCAGTTTCATATACATGCTCCGGCCTTTGAAAGCCGGCACGCTTACATTGCCTTCTGCATCTGTTGTTGCCAACAACCGTCGTGTTAGCTCTAACTCCATTACTATACATGTCATTGACAAAAACAATCCTTCTCCCATAGGCACTCCCCCACCTTCTGCCGCACTGCAGTCATTGTTTGGTGCGCAAAGTACCGATAGCGAGGAAGCAGCATTCAGTAAAGTTCCGGAATTGAGGGAGCAGGAGAATGCAACAGATAAAATTCGCAGTAATAGCTTTATAAAAGTGTTCACCAGCAAAAACACCTGCTATATAGGCGAACCCGTAATGGTAACATATAAGTTTTACCGTGCCCTGCGTAGTAAGGCGGTGGTAACCAAACAACCTTCTTTTTCCGGTTGCAGCGTAAAAGAGATTGCATTTGACGAGCAAAGCACCCAGGAAAAATATGGCAACAAAACCTATATAGTAAATGTGATACGCAAGGTACAGCTGCAACCTTTACAGGCAGGCCGCCTTCGCCTTGACAGCGCTACTGTAACCAATGAAATTGTGTTTGCCCTCCCGCATAAGCAGTATGCGAAAGACAACTTCCGGGCAGATATTCAGAATATGCCCCAGTTTATTGAGGTGCTTCCCCTGCCTAAACAGAACAAACCCCAGGATTTTACAGGCATCACAGGCCATTTTCGCATACAGGCACAAGCTAAGGACAATAATATTCCTGCACAGGAAAACAACAGCCTGCTTATCACTATTAGCGGCAAAGGAGACATCACAGGCATTAAGCCACCAGCAGTGAACTGGCCCGGTAGCACAGAGCATTTTGAAGCTACTACCGAAGACAACATAGACAAGAACCTCTTCCCCCTGGAAGGCAGCCGAACATTTGCCTATCATTTTATAGCATCCAAAGAAGGGGATATCACTATTCCTCCTGTACAGTTTTCTTATTTCGATGTAGAAAAAGAAAGGTATGAGTCTATACATACCGATAGCCTGCATCTTCATTTCAACAAGCCTGCAGGTAAAAAAGACTATACACTTTTTGCAGAGGAAGGTGGTAATAAAAATCTGCTCTGGATGATAGTAGCAGCATTACTGGCCGGTGGTGCAGGTGCATGGTGGTATTATCGCCGTAAACCAAAGAAGCCATCTGCTTCTAAAACCAAGCCGCAAGCACAAACGATACCACCTGCCAGGCCTGATTTTATTATCTCGTTTGATATACTAAGTAATATTGAAGATCACTATCTCTTCTTCAATAAAAGCAAAGACATATTATCACTGGCCATAGGAGAAAAAACCAACACGTATAACGTTCCTTTTCCGGTACTGCTTACCGCATTGCAGCAACATGAACAATATGCGCACCTGGTAACTGATTGCAAGCTACTATATGAGGATTGCGATGTAGCAATGTATTCACCCGATATCAGCAGTAGCGACCGGGCTAATACACTGGATAGAATGAAAAAGGTATTACAGCAGCTCAGGCTTATCCCTTAAGCATCGTTGTATTTATATCCCACCCCTCTAACGGAATGAAAGTGTTTGGGGTTACGGGTGTCGGCTTCAAAATATTTGCGGAAGTTGAGTATAAAATTGTCAATGGTACGTGTGGTAGGATATACGTTGTAGCCCCATACCACCTGTAATATCCTTTCGCGGGTAACTACCTCATTCCTGTTTTCAATCAGCAGCTTCAACAGCATCGCCTCTTTCTTGCTTAACTGTACCAGCTCACCACTCCAGGTAGTGGCTTCCTGTGCCTTAAAATCTATCCTGTTACCACCAAACGCATATTCATTATCGATGGTTTCCTTATCCTGCATACGCTTGTTCTTCTTTATCAGCTTCTCCACACGCAGCATCAGTTCTTCCAGGTTAAAAGGCTTGGTTAAATAATCGTCTGCACCTTTTTTCAACCCCAACACCCGATCGCTGCTGCTGTTGCGGGCGCTTAAAATAAGAATGGGTACATCAATATGCTGAATGCGAATGCCTTCTGTAACGCCGATACCATCCAGCTCGGGCAGCATAATATCCAGAATCACCAGGTCAAAATATTCTGCCTGCACCGCCTTTAGCGCTTCTGTACCATTGAAAGCAGAAGAAACACTGTATCCTTCCATTTCCAGGTTCAGCTTTAACGCTTCGTGCAAATTCTCTTCATCCTCTACTACCAGAATATTGCCTTTTTGCTCTGTAGCCATATTATACCGATTGTAATGTTACAGTAAATATACTGCCCTGTGGAGTATTATTCTTAACGCCAATGCTGCCTTTATGATCTATGGCAATCTTTTTACAAAGGTAAAGCCCCAGGCCGGTGCCTTTAGTGCTTCTGGTGTTCTCGTTGCCTATTCTATAAAACTTGGTAAATATTTTTTTCTTTTCTTCATCGGGAATACCAGCTCCTTCATCCGCCACCGAAAGCTTCGCCCACTTCCCTTCCACTTCCAGGCTCACCTGCACCGGCTTATCTTTTGCCGAGTACTTTAACGCATTTTCCAGCAGGTTGCTTACCAGCAGTTGCAACAACAGCTGTTCCCCTTCTACATATATACCCGTTTGTATAGCAGGTACAAAAATCCGTTGCGGATAACGGGCTACACAATCATCCAGCACATCTTCTGCCAGCTGGCTAAAGTTGAGTTCCTGCCGATTTAACCGGTAACCACCTGCTTCCAGCTGTGCCGAAACCAGGATATTATTACATAGCTCATTTAAACGATTGGTTTCCTGTAATGTGTTGCGCAGGAGTTTTTCCCGTTGCGGCTCTTCCAGCTTGCGCTTTAGTAAGGTTTCCAGGTTTAAACGGGCAACAGCAATAGGCGTTTTTAACTCGTGGGTTACCGCCATCATAAAATTCTGCTGCTGGTGCGACAATACTATCTGCCTTTTGGTAGCACGATACACAAACACAGCGCCTACCAGTATTAAACATAAAAAGGTAGAACCTTCTCCAATATATTGAAAAGACTTTAAGCGCCTTGCCTTATCAAACTCCAGCACTTTGTTATAATACGTGGGATCATCTTTTTTTAATTCACTTACCCTAAACACATACATCTGCTTGTTCTGTGTTTCCAGTGAAATAAACCAGAACACCAATGCCGCTATAATATAGAACAGCAAAAACCATGATACCAGCGTAATAAACGTTAAATGCTTTTTTCTAAAGTATTCGGCAATGCTCATAGTAATTATTGCAGATTATACAGCTTAATCAATTTTAACAGCACACCGTTTGTCCAGCCAAATCCATCCTGAGCAGGATATTCACCTCCGCCACCTTCTGCATTAGCATCGGTAACGTTATACTTTTCCATCAACTTACCAGTGGCTTTATATACCCGGGTATTGAGTTGTACCCAACGGGCGGCAATGCTTTTAGCCAGTTCCTTTTTGTTATAATTGTTCATGGCCTGCACCCCCATCCATTGCAAAGGCGCCCATCCATTAGGCGCATCCCATTGCTGGCCAGTGGTTTTAAGCGAAGTAACCAGTCCACCTGCTTTTAAAAACCGGCTTTCCAGTGTTCGCGCAGCTGCATTGCCTTGCTCTGTAGTAGCAATGCCCACAAACAAAGGCATTAACCCGGCTAATGTAAGCTCTTTACTACGTGCGCCGGTTACATGATTGTAATCTGTAAACCAGCTGCCAGCTGTATTCCAGCAATATTTCAGGATAGCATTCTTCCTTCTGATGGCCAGCTTTTGATAATAACTGCTTTGTACAAGGTCGCCCGTTTCTTTATAAGCTTTGCTTAAAGTCAGTTCCAGGTGATATAACAAACAATTGAGATCTACCGGTATAAAGTTCACCGTTTGTATCGTAGCCAGGGTTTTACCATCAGCCAGCCAGCGACTGCTGAAGTCCCAGCCACTCTCTGCACCTGAGCGCAGGTTACGGTATAACTGAGGTGCTTTTTTTCCTACGGCTGCCCCCAGGGTAGAATCCTCGTAATAAGATTCCTGACGTGGCACTATATCCTGATCGTAATAACGGTTTAAAATAGTTCCATCCGGCATTTTCACTGCGTGCCCTTTAGCAGCAGTTTTATCCATCCAGTAATTATATTCCCGCTGTAAAGCCACCTGGTATTGGGCATACACCCTGTTGCCCGTTTTCTCCGCCAGTAAGTCCAGCATCATAGAAAAGAAAGGGGGTTGCGAACGGCTTAAGAAATAAGTGCGGTTGCCATTGGGAATATGACCATACTGCTGAATCATGTATGAAAAGTTGTTCACCATACTTTCCATCACATCATACATTCCGCTCTCCTGTAACCCCAGCATAGTAAAATAAGAATCCCAGTAATAAATTTCACGAAAACGGCCGCCAGGTACAATATAAGCGTTGGGCAACGGCAATAAAGTACTTCCTGTTACCTGCTCATCCGGCTGATGCAATAATACCTTCCACAACTTATTAATATGCGCCGATACCGATTCTGAGGTGTCAGATACGTAACCGGATGCCACTTCTGCCGGAGCAGTGAAATTGGCTTCCACAAATAGCTTTAAGGAATAACGAACGCGGGGATTATTTTTCAGTCCTTTATAGGCTGCGGCAATTTCAGCAGGATCTTTTTTAGGTATACAATCCACAAATGTTTTACCGTCGGTAAACACATGGTTCATTTGCACATCCGTAAATAAAGGTCCGTACAATTTATCCGGGGGAGTGTAGGCACCATACTGTGCCTGTAAACAGGTATAACATATTACCAAGGGTAGGAACAGAAGCCTGCGCATAAACTTGCCATTTATGAGAATAAACAAAAAAGATAGGGTATTGTTGCTCTATTGCTTTTCTATACGGATGCCTGCGTTTAATACGCTGTGCAAAGGATCTTCTCTCATGATCTGTTTCACCACAAAAGTGTAGCTGCCTTTTTTAAACAGCGCCGGAGCTTTTGAAAAAGCAATCCGGTGTTCATATACATCATCCATACCCGAGCCTAACCACTTCTCTCCATCTGCCAGCGTAAACTGCCTGGAAACGGTATAGGCAGAGTCAGGTGCTTTCACCTGAATCTCTACCCAAATATTCTTATAACGGTAAGCATCGGTATGGCGCATTACAAAAAACAACTGGTAAGGCTGCAGCGTGTCTGTAATATCAAAAGTAAAAGAAGGAGCATCATCGCTGCTCCATTCATGTGAAGCAAAAGAAGCTGTTTTTTCATATAATCCTACTGTAGAGGTACAGGAAGTGAGTATCATACTTCCTGCTGTCATCATCATTGCTACCAGATATACAATTTGCTTCTTTGTCCTTACCATATAACCATTTTAACTACTAATCGCCTGTCTTATAGCACGTTTAATACCTGTTCCTTGGCTTTTTCCAATTCATCTTTCATAATAATTACCGCCTGCTGAATCTGCGAATCGTATGCTTTAGAACCGGTAGTGTTAATTTCACGTCCTATTTCCTGCAATATAAAAGACAATTTTTTACCCTTGCTCTTTTCTTTCCCTTTCAGGATATTTTTAAAGTAGCTACAGTGGTTAGTTAAGCGCACCTGCTCTTCACTGATGTCAATTTTCTCAATATAGTATATCAGTTCCTGCTCCAAACGGTTAGGATCATAGTTTTCTTTACCTACATTATCTTCCAATACCTTTACCAGTCCTTCTTTAATTTTGGTTCTGCGTAAAGGCTCCAAAGTGGCTACAGTAGCTTGCTGTTCTTCAATTTGTTGAATGCGTGCCAGCAAATCGGCTTCCATCACTTTGCCCTCTTCCAGTCTGTGCTGCGTTAAATGAGCGATAGCTGTAGAAAGAATAGCCTCAAATTTTGCGTAATCATCCTTGGAAAGCACGTCTGTAACAGGTGCAATTACTTCCGGCAATTTCAATAAAGTGCTTAAGATATTATCTGTACCAATATTCAGTTCCTGAGCCAGTTGAGAAACGGGCTGATAATATGCTTTTACCAGGTCGGTGTTAATAGAAACCGGTTTACCTGCACCATTCTGTTTCAGGTAAATAATGCACTCCACACTACCACGCTCTAATTGTTCGCCCAGCAGGTTACGTACTTCAAATTCATAAGGTTTCAGCAACGCCGGTATGGTTAATCGTAAGTCAAACTGCTTGCCATTCAACGAGCGCACCTCTACCAGAAAGGTTTTATCACCAATGGTTTGTTCCGCTCTGCCATAACCGGTCATGGAATATATCATAAATAACTCTTATTAAATGCGTAAAAGTAGTTGAAAATAAGCAAAATGTAGTGATTAAGTGTTAATAGCGGCAGAAAGCAGTTCAGAATGTTGCCTAACTTTGCGCCATGTTTACGAAAGAAATATACACAGCAAGAAGACAACAACTACAGGCTGGCGTAGGCAATGGCCTGATATTATTACCTGGGAATGACGAAGTTGGCATGAATTACAGGCACAACACCTATCATTTCAGGCAAGACAGTACCTTTTTATATTATGCCGGCATTAAGCGTCCCGGACTGGTATTTATACTCGACGTGGATAATAACAAAGAGATAATACTAGGTAATGAGCCTACTATTGACGACATTGTATGGACCGGCCCACTGGAAACCTTGCAACAACAGGCCGAAAAAGCAGGCATTACACAAACCGCTCCTGTATCTGCTTTACAAGGTATCCTCGACAAAGCAATAGCTGCCGGCCAAACCATCCATTATACCCCTCCTTATCGTGCCGACGCTACTGCCCAGTTAAGCGAATGGCTGAAAATTCCTTACCTGCAGGTAAACAGCAAAGCATCCGTTACATTGATTAAAGCAATTGTGGCGCAACGTTCTATCAAAGCCGATATAGAAATTGCAGAAATAGAGAAAGGTGTAAACACTACCGCTGCCATGCAACTGGCTGCTATTGCCGCTTCTAAAGAAGGCGTTACCGAAACCGAGGTAGCCGGCATATTACAGGGCATAGCTATTAGTGCAGGTGGCAACCTTAGCTTTCCCACCATCCTTACCGTAAATGGCCAGATACTACATAACCACTATTCCCAAACCATTATGCGCAAGGGGCAAATGGCCTTATGCGATTGTGGTGCAGAAACAGCGATGGGGTATGCCGGTGACTTAACCCGCACTTTTCCTGTAGGTAAATCATTCACTGCCCAGCAGCGTGAAGTGCATGATATTGTGTTGCAGGCACAACTAGCCGCCATTGAGGCATTAAAGCCCGGCGTATTGTTCAGAGATGTTCACTTTGTGGCCTGTGAAAAACTGGTAGACGGTTTAAAAGCACTGGGGTTAATGCATGGTGATAGCAAAGAAGCGGTAGCAGCAGGAGCGCATACCTTGTTCTTCCAATGTGGCCTGGGTCATATGCTTGGCATGGATGTGCATGATATGGAAAACCTGGGCGAACCTTATGTAGGATATACAGAAGAGCTTACCAAAAGCACAGAGTTTGGGTTAAAATCGCTGCGTTTAGGCCGTGCCCTGGAACCTGGCTTTACCGTAACCATCGAACCAGGCATCTATGTTATTCCGGAATTAATTGATATGTGGCAAGCGAAAAACCATTTACCACAGTTCATCAATTACGATAAGGTAAACGCCTTCCGCAATTTTGGGGGCATACGTATTGAAGACGATTTCCTGATCACTGCCAGCGGCAGCAAACTGTTAGGCAACCCTGTTCCTAAAACATGGCAGGAAATGGAGGGTCTTAAATAAAACCCATAAACGACCAACTTGCGGGTTTTACATACCAAAACCCGGTTTCCTTCTGCCATATGGCAGTGTTTTTTTGATTAACACTAAGCTTCTATTTTTATGCAAACAGAAGCTTAGTGTCTACTCCGGTTATTGTGATTATTGGTGGTGGTTTTTGCGGTATGATGACAGCCGTACATCTGTGCCGGAAGGCACAAACGCCCCTGCATATAAAAATCATCCACACAGGCCATCCTTTTGCAAAAGGGGTAGCCTATAGCACTTACAGTAAAGAACACCTTTTAAATGTACGCACCAAAGGCATGAGTGCCTTTGCCAACACTCCGGATCATTTTGTGCAATGGCTGCTGCAACAACCAGATTACAGCAACATAGATGCTACCCTTCTCGGCAATGCGTTTGTTCCACGCATCGTCTATGGCAACTATTTACAGCATATATGGGAACAAACCCTTTTTAACAAGCCGGAACACATCAACGTTGAAATCATTACCGATACCGCCATTGATATTGTCCATTGCGTAAAAGGTTATCATGTTATCTGCGAAAACAGCGAACCCATTATCGCAGACAGCATTGTATTAGCTACCGGTAATGGCCAACCACGTTTACCTGGTGGCATAGCAGCGCAACATAACAATAACCCCTGGGCACAGGAAAGCGTGCAAAACGTATCAGGTTATACAGATATATTAATTGTGGGCAATGGATTAACCATGGCCGACACCGTTCTGGGTCTTCGCGAAAATGGCTTTACAGGAGTGATACACACCATTTCTCCTCATGGCTATGCCTTACGGCCACATGTGGCTCCGCATTCAACGTACACATTGCCTGAAGAGGAAGTTAATGCCAGCCACACTTTGCAACATTGGAAACGGCTTATATATAAAGAAGTGTCTCTGGCAGCTAAAACAAGTTTACCGCAGGAAGTGGTAATTGATGCTTTACGCCCCTACACCTGTAAGGCATGGCAGCAACTCACCCTGGCCGATAAGCAGCTATTTATAAAACAGCTGGGGCACCGCTGGAATGTGTTACGCCATAGGCTTCCTGCTCCTATACATCAAATACTGGCACAAGAACAACAGCAGGGAAAGCTGGTTACACATGCCGGCATTATTACACAAACCAGCCAGCAACATCCCAACACCACCATACAGGTATACTGGCAAAACCGCTCAGGACAGACACAGGCAACATTAGCTGTTCAAAAAATCATTAATTGCACAGGGCCTGACAACAACGCCACAGCAAACAGCAACCCGCTGTTACACACCCTTTATCAAAAAGGAGTGATTGTAGCTGATCCCTTGCAATTGGGCATACTGGTTAACAAAGCCAATTTTTCTATTATCGACGCAGATGACTTTAACCATAAGAGGGTTGTAACGTTGGGTAATAACTTAAAAGGCCTGCTTTGGGAAAGCACAGCAATACCCGAACTGCGTAACCAGACCGAACAAACGTCTGCCTATTTATTAGGTATACTTTTCAAGGCACAAAAAAAGCCCGTATATAAATAATATACGGGCCTGAAGTGGGGGATGCAAAATACTTCCTAATTCTTTTGAACCGAATAGGTATAATATCCGGCACCAGCACTTAAGTTAAGTTTTACGGTATAGCTACCTGCCGTAGTAATTTGAATAGGTATGCCTCCGTTAGATAACCTTGTACCCTGCAAGCCAAAAAGATTTGCACTCTTTGTGCCATCACTATTGGCCCTGAATTTAAAACTGCCTGCAACCAGATTGGTTACTACTGACCAGGTTTCTGTAGCAGCGTCAAATGTCATTTGCGTATCAGTAGTAGTACCTCCCGAAGTGGCAGTACCTGTAAGTCCCCAGGTAGTTTTTGTAACAGACCACACTGCCGTAGACATATTAGCCGCTACACGATAATATCCCGCAGAAGGAACAGATAAATTAGCAGCAGAGCCACTGGTTGACAATGCGCCATTTAACACACCATAAGACACCGCCCAGCTACTGTCAGGAGTAATTTTGAATTCCAGAGATCCTGCCGGGAAGTTGATATAACCTTCATAGTTATTATCACTCTTCACTGAGTTAAGAACATGCGCTGTTGGGGGCGACCATCCCTGGTAGGCTCCTGGTGCGTATATGGTAGGATATTTAATTACTATCGCGTAAGGAGTTACTGTCAGCACCAGCGTATCTGAATATACAGGCTCAACAGTTGAACTTCCACTGGCGCTACCACCTTTATTCACGTCCGCTCTTACCCTTACCTGAACCTGGCTCGCAACATTAGCAGCCAAACCAGTGGTCTGATACAGGATAGTATCTAATTGCGCATGTGTAAACCCTTTGGTAAAAATGTCATTCCCTATTTCAACAGTAGTAGGATTTGCAAAATTATCCGATGCCAGGCCAAACTCTAACGAATAGGTTACTGCTGCACTATAACCATATTTCACCTCTGTCCAGTTAAAAGACGCAACAGTGGTAGAAGCCTTAAAGCTATCCAGCACTAACGCAGAAGTAACGCTAGTGCTTATTTTAGAAGCATTTTGTGCACCAAGAACGGCCCTGCTTTCATCTTTCTTACAGGCAGTTGCATAAGCAACAACTGCACCTGCAAAAAGAAATATATTGAACCACTTTTTCATATAAGCGATTTATTGATTGTATTAAAATTAGTACCCGGTATTCTGCTTTAAATTGGTATTGGCAATGATATCAGAAGAAGGAATCGGATAGATATTGAAATGTGCATCTACACTCTTTCCTCCCGAAACACCACCTTTCCACGGCCAAAGATAAGTGCTGGTAGTAAACTTGCCGTAACGGATCAAATCGGTACGTCTGGTACACTCCCAGAATAATTCACGTGCTCTTTCGTCCAGAACGTTATCAACAGTAAATGAAGTTACATTTCCAGATGTGTTTCCAAATGCTCTTTGACGCAACACGTTGATATAGTTAATAGCGTCTGAGGTATTGGTTCCTGCACGTAATGCAGCTTCCGCATAAGTCAGATACATTTCACCCAAACGGAATAACGGGAAATCAACATTCGTGTATACTCCATTGGTTGACGCAGGTGTAGTACTATCCTTATTCAGGTTTCTGTACTTAATTACCTTTTTACCTTGCTCAAACTTAGACACATCTGTAATAGTACTGCTGGTACCATAAAACATAGCCCTTTTATCCGCAGCGGCAAAAAGATCCGGCAAACTGGATGTAGTACGGTTACCACCCCAACCGCCATTGGGTACACCAAAGCTGGTTGGATTCATATCTGCGTTAATAGCAGAGTTAACCAGGAAGGTGGTACCACCATAGTTTTGAGAATAGTTACCGTCGTAGTTAATAGACAGGATGATTTCGTTATTACCAACGTTGTTATCCGCCATGAACAGCTGACCATAAGTGCCCATTAAAGAATAACCGGCATTGATCACTTTATTAGCATAAGTCATTGCTTCCGGATAATGGGTAGTACCGGTATACACACCTGCATTCAAATATAAACGCGCCTGTAATGCCCATGCCGCAGCCTGGTCTGCACGGCCATATTCATTGGTGCGGGGTGCCATCAGTAAAGAGTCCACTGCCAGCAGTTCAGATTCTACATACTTGAACAAATCAGCACGTTGAATCTGTGGCGGCATGGAGGTTCCAATCTGGCTGGCTTCTGTAACATACGGAGGATTGGCAAACATATCCATTAACACCCAATATTGGTACGCTCTTAAAAAACGGGCTTCTGCACGGAAATACTTAACTGTAGCAGCATCATTACCTGTGATATTACGGCTTGCCAGCTTGTCGTCAGTAGACTGTTTAATAAAGTCGTTACAAACGGTAATCTGGTAAATGCTGCGGGTATATAAACCTCTTAAAATGGTGTTGGCAGATGTCCACGATAAATTGTGGAAATCAGGCACACCAGGATCAGTCCATACGCACATCGCTTCATCGGTAGACAGCTCCTGCGCATTCCAGTACAACCTGATAAAATCAGAAGTACCAGCATCAATACCACCCAGGTCTGACTTATCAGAGCCTTCACTGCTGGTTAATGCAAAGGCGGCATATGCTTTGGCCAATGACCCTTTATAGGCAGTAACGCTGCCATAAGCGCTATCGGCATCAATACCGTTAGTAGGGTTTCTGTTCAGGTCTTTTGTACAGGAAGTCATGCAACCTGTCAGCAGCCCCAACACCCCTAATATATTCAACAAATTCTTTTTCATATCCTATTCGTTAAAGCTATTAATTAAAAGTAAGATTCACTCCCAGTGTATATGTTCTTGGTCTTGGATAAATTTTGTAATCCACACCTGTATACACAGAAGGATAAGTACCTAGATATCCAACTTCCGGATCTACACCTTTGTATTTAGTAATAACAAACACATTCTGGCAGTTGGCCATCACCGTCATACCTACTTTATTATTCAGCACACGGCCTACATTGTAGCTCAGGCTCAGGTTATCCATTCTCAGGAAAGAAGCGTTTTGCACATAGTAGTCGCTAAAAAACTGGTTATACTGGAATCCGGTTTTGAATGCATCAGATGCTGCATTGGAAATGTACTTGTTCGTGTTATTAATAACACTGGTAATACCAATGTTAGCAGCAACGTTATTATATACATAGTTTCCAATGTTGCCACGTAATACAGTAGCCAGTGTCCACTTTTTATAAGTAACGTCCGTTGTAAAACCTAAGATAAATTTAGGGAATGGGGATTTATAACGATATAAGTCGTTATCATCTACTTTATGATCGCCGTTTAAATCAGCGTAAACACCTTCAATAGGCTTTCCGTTTTTGTCATATACCTGTTTGTATACGTAGAACGCGTTAGGGCTGTAACCAACAGAGTGAATCTGTATGGTGTTACCTGTACCGCCGGTGATACCACCTGTAGTGTTACCTGCAAAAGAAGAATCGGTTGACTGTGTTAAGCTGGTTATAGTGTTCTTGTTGTAAGCAATGTTAAAACCAGCATTCCAGCTAAAGTCTTTATGATTGATAATAGAAGCATTGATAGCTAATTCCACGCCTTTGTTAGACATGTTACCTACGTTAGCTGTAACAATGTTGGTAAAGTTAGAACCAACAGGCAGTGTAATAGGCCCTAACAGGTCTTTGGTTTTCTTCTCGTAATAATCAATGCTACCGGTAATACGGTTTTTGAAAAATCCGAAATCTAAACCAATGTTGGCAGAACGGGTTTCTTCCCATCTCAGGTTGGTAATATAAGCAGCACCATACGTAGTATAGTAAAAGGTATTTCCAAACTGGTACAAGGCTGTGTTATTAGCGCTATAAGAGTATGAGCCAATATACCCGTAATTACCAATACCATCCTGGTTACCGGTTACACCATAAGTACCACGCACTTTTAAATCAGACAACCAATCTATTCCTTTCAGGAAGTTTTCCTGGCTGGCACGCCATGTAACACCCACAGAAGGGAATTTACCCCAACGATAATCAGGAGCAAACTTGGAAGAACCATCTGTACGGTAAGAAGCAGATAAGATATACTTACTGTCGAAAGTATATATCAACCTTGCATAGTAAGAAATCAATGTGTTTCTTGGTTTGTCATATGCATAAGTAACGGCCTTTAATACAGAATCACGGGCATTCAGTGTAGGGTAATTGTAAGTAGTGGTCAGGTTATCGTAATAACCATAACCAGCAGTTACGTTTATATTACTCTTAATTTGCTTTAAGTCCTTATTATAGTTCAGGAAAAACTCACCCACCCTGTTGTTCACTTTCTGCTTGTAAATGGTGTGAGAACCACCGGTAGAATAGTTAGAAGCAGCTTCCTGTGGAATAAAAGTATATCCATCACCTTTAGCAATATCGTATCCCAGGTTTAAGTTCGCACGGAGTTCCGGTAAAAAATGGAGCTTATAGTCAAACTGAATATTACCAAAGCTTCTGTTCACCTGGCCACGATCTTCTTTCTGGTTCAGTAAACCCACCGGGTTTTTAGGCGCGTTGGTATTTAATGCACCATTAGCATCTACCCACTCAAAATAACCCCCATAAGCACTTTTTCCACTATATACCGTTTGAGTAGGATCAAAAGTCAGAGCGGAAGAAATAGCGTCCTGGTTACCAAATCTTGATTTGGCAATTGTTCCTTTCAGGTTGATATCTACTTTCAGGTGATCGTCAAAGAATTTGGGACTTACGTTAATAGCAGCAGAATAACGATCCAGGTGGTCGTTTTTCAAAATACCATCCTGGTTTAAAAAACCTACTGAAACGCGGTAAGGCACTTTTTTAATAGCACCGCTCACACTCAGGTTATTATCGTTGGCAACAGCTGTTCTGAATATTTCTTTCTGCCAGTTGGTATTGGCAGAACCTAACAACTTGGTATAAGTAGTATCTCCCTGTGCCTGTACATAAGATCTTACCTGAGCGGCAGACAACACATCTACATACCTGGCGGCTTTGGAAGAAGAAACGTTAGTACTGAAATTGAGAACCGGCTTACCACTTTTTCCCTTTTTAGTGGTAATTAAGATAACGCCGTTAGAAGCACGTGAACCATAAATAGCAGTAGAAGCCGCATCCTTTAACACGGTGATATTTTCAATATCATTCGGGTTAATCAATGCCATCGGGTTAGACACACCCGAAATGCTTTGTACTGAGTTGGCCACAGGCACCCCGTCAATTACATATAAAGGGTCGTTACTACCACTAATAGAAGCACCTCCACGAATACGAATGGTACTTCCAGATCCTGGCTGGCCACCTGCCGGTGTAATAGAAACACCTGGCACTTTACCCGCAATCAACTGATCTGGTGAAGTGATTGTACCCTTTTGGAAATCTTTAGAACCCACCGATACAACCGAACCGGTCAGTTCTTTTTTCTTGGCGGTACCATAACCAATTACCACCACTTCGCCTAAGGCTGCGTTAGTAGCTTCTAACCTTACATTTATGGTAGTTCCTTCAATAGCTACAACCTGTGTAGCGTAGTTAAGAGAAGTTAATTCCAGCGAGTCTTTTCCAGCCGGTATCCTTAAAGTGAATGTGCCATCAGCTTTAGTGCGGGTGCCAATAGTGGAGCCTTTTACTAAAATTGATACATCTGCTAGTGGAGATCCATCCTTCGAGTCTGTAATTTTTCCTGTAACTACTTTATCCTGCGCAAGTGCCGGCAATGCTAAGCATAACAGCGGCAATACCAGCGGCAATAACAGTCGTTTGAAATTCATATCATGTGCGTTTACTAGTTTATGAAAATCACTTTAAAGGTGATTGGTTGAAAGTGGTGAAGCGGGTGGGGGTTGTAAACAAGGGAGCCACGCAGAAGAATACCAGCTGGCTCAGTACGGATAAGACAAGCAAATAGAGAATGATCATAGTAAAAATTTTATGGCAATACAAACAATCGTGTGCGTATATCGTACACATTTCAATTTTAACACTACAAAAGTGTGTAATTTTTACACAAACCAAAAAAAAACTTAAAGATTTATACCTTAAAAAGAGGTAAAAACGAATAACACCTCGATAAAGCATTAGTTCTTAATGCCTAGAAAGAATTTTAGAAGTCGATTCCAATCCAGCTACGCTGGCTTTTTTCGTACTTCTGAAAGTTAAATTTATACAGGCGACCTGGGCGGTGCGGCACATCATCTTCATATTCGCCGGTGTCAATTAACAAATCCATCGCGAAAAATTTCTTACGGAAGTTGCGGCGATCCAGCTTCACCCCTAAAATCACCTCATACAGGTTCTGCAGTTCACGCAGGGAGAATTTATCAGGCAGCAGGTTAATACCCAGTGGATGTTCCTGCATACGTTTTTGCAACCATTTATAGCAGTAATCCATTACCTCCTGGTGATCAAAGGCCATTTCCTTTAAACCGTTGATGCTATGCCAGTGCAACTCATTGTCATGAATTTTCAACTGGTGGTGTTCTATATTCAATAAGGAGCAATAGGCAACAGTCAATACCCTGCCACCCGGATGGCGGCCTGGCCGGCTAAAGGTACGCACCTGCTCCAGGTACACATCGTCCATCCCGGTTCTGCTGCGCATAATCCGGTAAGCTGCATCGTCCAGCTCTTCCTGGTCGCCGGCAAAATCGCCTAGCAACGACCATTTGTCCTTAAACAATTGTAAATCACTGCGAATAAGCAACACTTTCAGCTCATTTTCGTCAAAGCCGAATATTACACAGTCAACAGTAATAGGAACTTTAGGATAAGAAGCCACTAACTCAACCGCTTCTTTAATCATGTCACTTTCGCCTGGCTCACCAGTAGCAGTCTGGATATTAGGATTCATATTCATAATGGCAATAATGCGGGTTTAGGTTCAAAAATACAATATTCCTCTCGTTTGTGTAATTTTTACATACCCCTGCAGGCATGCGCTTCGCCGTAAGCTAATTACCTTTAGCCCCACAAATATCTAATATGTATTCGTTAGCGGAAACAAAAACACTACAACAAAGCACGCAAACACTAAAGGAAGTAAAAGAACTGAACCAAACCCACCTGAACGAATTAAAAGAGGTATTGCGTTTTCATGAACACCGATATTATGTACTAAGCGAACCGCTGCTGGCCGATGCCGAATACGACAGCCTGTACAAACAGCTGGAAAAAATTGAAAAAGAACATCCCGAACTGGTTACTCCCGATTCGCCCACACAAAGGGTAGGACTGGGATTAAGTAAATCTTTCCCTACCGTACAGCACCTGGTGCCTATGCTGTCGCTGGAAAACTCTTATAATGCAGATGACCTGATTGATTGGGACAGGAAGGCCCGTGAATTAACCGGCCTGGACATCATAGAATATTGCGCCGAACCCAAATTCGATGGCGCCAGTATCTCCCTCATTTACGAGAACGACCAGCTGGTACGTGGCGTTACCCGTGGTGATGGTGTAGAAGGGGAAGACATTACCAATAACATACGCCAGATACGCTCTATTCCACTGTCTGCGCCTTTTTCCAAATATGGTATACAGCAGATTGAAATTCGTGGCGAAATCATCATGAGCAAACAATCTTTCGAAAAATACAATGCTATGCTGGCCGAGAAAGGCGAATCAGCACTGGCCAATCCGCGTAACGCTGCCAGTGGTAGCCTGCGCATGAAAGACCCACGCGAAGTAGCTAAGAGAAACCTCGAAGCTTTTTTATACCACGTTAGTTTTTACACCACCACTGAGGGTGTAACACTGGCAATAGATGGCAAGCCCAACAACTCTCTACCGGAAGAAGCCATAGAAGCACATGGCACAACATTACCTACCGCCCATACGCCATTGGCTACACACTCTGGCTCACTGCAAATGCTGTGGGAATGTGGCTTTCGCTCGCCTCAGAAAGAAAAGCAGGTGTTGCAGGGTATAGAAGAAGTGATTAAGCATGTGCATGATTATGAAGTGATGCGCGATACCCTGCCCTACGAAATTGATGGTATGGTGATTAAAGTGAACAACCTGTTATTACAGGATCAGATGGGCATGACCACCCACCACCCCCGTTGGGCCATGGCCTTTAAGTTTAAAGCCCGCCAGGCCACTACCCGCCTGCGTAGTGTAGAATTCCAGGTAGGCCGCACCGGTGCAGTAACCCCCGTTGCCAAGCTGGACCCCGTGTTTATAGGCGGCGTTACCGTTAGCAGCATTTCTGTACACAACGAAGAATACATACGCGAAAAAGACCTGAAAATTGGCGACACCGTATTGATAGAAAGAGCCGGTGACGTTATTCCACAGATAGTGCAAAGCATGCCGGGTCTGCGGGATGGCAGCGAACAGCCTATTGAGTTTCCCCGCCACTGCCCCGTTTGTAACAGCGAGCTGGCGAAGGAAGAAGGAGAAGCCGTGTGGCGCTGTATTAATATTGAATGCCGTGCACAGGTGCTGGAGCGTATGATCCACTTTGTGAGTAAAGACGCTATGGATATTAAAAGCCTGGGCGAAGCCAATATTCACCGCTTTTACGAGCAAGGCCTGTTAAAGGATATCCCCGGTATTTACACGCTTGACTTTGAAGCCATTGCCCAGCTGGACAAGTTTGGCAAAAAATCTATCGAAAACCTTACTGCTGCCATTGAAGCCAGCAAGCAACAACCGCTGCACCGGGTAATTTACGGCCTGGGTATCCGGTTTGTAGGGGAAACCACCGCCAAAACTTTAGCCAACAGTGTACACCAGCTGCTGGAACTGGAAGGTAAAACAGAAGAAGAGCTGCAACAGCTGGAAGATATAGGCGTAAAAGTGGCACAAAGCATTGTAAAATTCTTCAGCAATCCGCAAAACATACAGATGCTGAAACAGTTACAACAACTGGGGCTGCAAATGGTGAATAACAAAACCAGCACCGCGACAGGCGACAATAGCCTGCAGGGGCAAACCTTTTTATTCACCGGCACTATGCCTGTTTTAAAAAGAAGCGACGCCGAAGCGATGGCCGAAGCGCATGGCGGAAAAATAGTAAGTGGGGTAAGCAGTAAATTAAATTACCTGGTGGTGGGCGAAGACGCCGGCAGCAAATTAGAAAAGGCAAAAAAAATTAATACCATCAAAATTATTGATGAGGCTGCTTTTCTGAAACTGGTGAACGACCAACAGGCTGAATAACAACTATTAACTAACACCAGTTAGCTGTATGTACGCAAAAAAGATTGTTTATTTGCACCACAATTAACCAATGACCTCTATTCTAAAACATTAAACCAATAATTAGTCATGAGCTACATTACCGACATTCATGCCCGCCAGATTTTAGATAGCCGCGGCAATCCTACAGTAGAAGTAGATGTTTTAACCGATGGTGGCCACCTGGGCCGCGCTGCTGTACCAAGCGGTGCTTCTACCGGTATTCATGAAGCTGTTGAACTGCGCGATAACGACAAAAGCGTTTACGTAGGTAAAGGTGTTTTAAAAGCTGTGTCTAACGTAAACGACATTGTAGCTGAGCAATTAATCGGCTGGGAAGTTTCTGATCAGGCTGGCATTGATGCTAAACTGCTGGAAATTGACGGTACCGAAAACAAAAGCAAACTGGGAGCTAACGCAACCCTGGCAATTTCTATGGCTGTAGCTAAAGCTGCTGCACTGGAAAGCGGTTTACCTTTATACCGTTACCTGGGTGGTGTTAACAGCACAGTGTTACCTATTCCTTTAATGAACATCCTGAACGGTGGTGTTCACGCTGATAACAAAATCGACTTCCAGGAATATATGATCGTTCCTGTTGGAGCAACTACTTTCAGCGAAGGTTTACGTTGGGGCGTTGAAATTTTCCACCAGCTGAAAACCGTTTTAAAGAAAAAAGGTTACAGCACTAACGTAGGTGACGAAGGCGGTTTTGCTCCTGATATCCAAAGCAACGAAGAAGCTATCGAAACTGTACTGGCTGCTATTGAAGCTGCTGGTTACAAAGTAGGTACTCAAATCGGTATTGCCCTGGATGCTGCCAGCAGCGAAATGTTCAAAGACGGCAAATACAAATTCTATAAGAGCAGCGGTAAAGAAATCACCAGCGATGAGATGGTTGCTTACTGGACTGAGTGGGTAAATAAATATCCTATCGTTTCTATCGAAGACGGTATGGCAGAAGAAGATTGGGAAGGCTGGAAAAAACTGACTGACGCTATCGGCGACAAAGTACAGCTGGTAGGTGACGATCTGTTTGTTACCAACACCAAAATCTTACAGCGCGGTATCAGCACAGGAACTGCTAACAGCATCCTGATTAAAGTAAACCAGATTGGTACTGTAACCGAAACTATCAACGCAGTTCAACTGGCACAAAACAGTGGCTACACCACCATCATGAGCCACAGAAGCGGTGAAACAGAAGATACCACTATCGCTGATCTGGCTGTTGCCCTTAACTGCGGTCAAATCAAAACCGGTTCTGCTTCCCGTACCGACCGTATGGCTAAGTACAACCAATTGATCCGTATTGAAGAGGCTTTAGGTGCTAACGCTATCTATCCTAACGGTAAAATCCGTTTCTTCAAGAAATAAGACTAACAAATAGTCATAAACTTCAATAGCCGGGATGACGATAGTCATACCCGGCTATTGAGTTTTTATCTACCTTTACTTTTATGAAAAAAGCTGTGGCCATTTTCTCATTGCTTAAAAATAAATACCTGCTGTCGGTAACTGCATTTGCCCTGCTGATGCTGTTTTTTGATCGCAATGATGTTTTTACGCAAATGGAAAGAAAAAAACAGCTGAAAGAACTACAGGCCAGTAAACAGTTTTACGTAGAAGAAATAGAGAAGACGAAGAAAGAACTGGCCGAACTGCAGAATAATCCGGCCGCACTGGAAAAATACGCCCGGGAAAACTACTACATGAAGCGTGACAATGAAGATGTGTACATTGTAGAAACACCCGACTCCAAAAAAAAGTAACCAATTCCAGACAATAACAGCACCTATCTGCCGTTTAATTAATTGTCTGTACTGCTTTTATAACATTGTTACCAGATCACTATGCACAATTGTACTACTGAAGATCTATTGCTGTACTTAGATGACGATTTGCCTGCCGTAGAACGTTCAAATATTGCCGCTATGTTACAAGATAACTGGGCCTTACGCGAAAAATTGCAAGTATTGAAAGAGGCCAAAGAACAACTAAACAGCGCACCTTTACAGGCGCCTAAACACAAAAGCCTGCAAAACGTACTCAATCATCTTTACAAAACCCAAAAGCGGGAGAAGCTTGCTTATGCAACGTTATATCCCAAACCTGCGGCAGATATAAGATAAGCCGGTATTTTCGTGTCAGTTTTTATCATACTACTATGACACGAAAGGAGAAGTACCAGTTTGTAATCAATTATTTCGAAAAACACGCCCCGGATGCCGAAACAGAATTGCTGTACGACAATCCGTTTCAATTACTGGTAGCAGTAATACTATCCGCCCAGTGTACCGATAAACGGGTAAACCTCACTACCCCCGTTTTGTTTGCCCACTACCCCACTCCCTATGCAATGGCAAATGCCACCTTCGACGAGTTGTTCCCTTTTATCAGAAGCATTTCGTACCCCAACAACAAAACCAAGCACCTCATAGGCATGGCTAATATGTTGATACACGATTTTAAAGGGGAAGTGCCTATGACGGTGGACGAACTGGTAAAACTGCCCGGCGTAGGTCGCAAAACAGCCAATGTAATTACTTCTGTGATAGATGCACAGCCCAATATGGCTGTTGATACACACGTGTTCCGTGTATCGCACCGGTTAGGCCTTACCACTACTACCGCCACCACCCCGCTGGCCGTAGAAAAACAACTGATTAAAAACTTCCCTACCGAACTCATTCATAAAGCCCACCACTGGCTCATATTGCACGGCAGGTATATTTGCCTGGCCCGCAATCCTAAATGTCCCCAGTGCGGGCTTACCGAAATATGTAACTACTACAGGAAAGTGATAAAAAAATAAAAGGGCCTTATGGCCCTTTTATTTTTTGTTACGGTATCACTTATCCTTATCCAGGTATACGTGAAATATATTTTTCAATCTCTTTAATCTGACTGATCACCTCTTTGGTGGTAGGCTTACAGGCTTTTGCCTTACGGAAAAAGTCTTTAGCAGCCCTGAACTCGCGCTTGTTCATAAATATCTGGCACATACTCAGGTAAGCCACCGCTTCGCTTTCCTTATCCGGAATACCGGCGCGGATAGCAGCACGGATATATTGCTCTCCGTTTCTAAAATCACCTTTCTGTAAGGCCATCATACCCAGCTGTAATTTGTTGGCACCTTCGGCTTCCGGCATGGGAGATCCAAGTTCAGAGCTTTTTTTCAGGTGCTTTTCTGCCGCATCAAAATCCTGCGACATCATGGCCATGTTACCCTTAATGGTAAAATACGTAGAACGGATAGGCTTATATAAGAGGTTGGGAAACCAGATAGAATTTAATATTTTCTCCACTTCCTCTACACGACCCTGTTCCATCGGCTCCTGTATCAAACGCAGTGGTCCGATGAAAAAATGGCTGAATAAAGCAATTACACCAAGGAAATACAAGATAAAAGAAGGCCAGAACCCTGTGGTTACGTTCACAGTTACCGCCAGCACAATGGCCAGAATCCCCAGCCAGAAACGGTATTTAATAAGGACGTTGTAGAACTTCATACATCAATTTTCGAGCGGCAAAGATAGGCGGTTAACACAAACTAAAGATTTTTAGATTGTATAATGCTGTATTCCATTATTTTTGCAGCCGAAAGAAACTACAGGTCCTGTAGTTCAATGGATAGAATAGAAGTTTCCTAAACTTTAGATACAAGTTCGATTCTTGTCAGGACCACATAAAACGCGATTTTTAGCCAATTGACTAAAAATCGCGTTTTTAATTTCTGAATAACTTTCTAGCTAAATAGGCCAATATCCTTGTCACAAATCACATATTGACAGAAAACCCCAGATCTTTTTTTCCTAAGTTTTTTGCAAAAACCTTTAGATACTCTTTTATATAGTGATATGGATATATAACGTCGTTAAAATGCTTGCGCTGAATTTTTTCGAAATCATCCTCATTATATTTCTCAAAGTGGCTAATGCAATACTTTTGTAATTCCTTTGAAACTCCCAAAAAGTATTTATGCTTGTAATAAAACGTATTAACAATGCACAGATGGGGCAATGGGTTTTCTTCTAAAACTAAATCCAACTCCCTTGTTTCTAAAAATCGTTTAAAAGTTGGTGTATAAACAAACTCCTTGTTGTTAAAGTCAAAAACAACTGAAGAAAAGTTAAAAAAAACGGTATTAGGCAAACTGTAATGTTCAAAAAGCTCTCGCGACACTTTTTTCTCAGAATAAGCCCATGTGTTACTAATATGCCATATATCAAAGGTCAAGTTTCCAACCTCCACTTTGTATCCACCAAAACTATTTCTCTTCCAAGAATATGCCCTAAAAGCAAATTCCATTAAACTTTCATCGAATTTTATAACAATGTCTAAATCCCTAATCTTACCCTTATAATTTAAAAAAAAGTTCCTAATAACACCACTAAAAATATGCACCTCAGCAAAGCGAGATAACTCATCCAAGAAGCTAAATGCTTCGATTCCTATATTACTTTTTAAGTAATACAAAAACTCATTTGAATAAGACTTCGAGTTCGATATATCAGCTAATCTTCTGTCCACTTATTTTTTGATAATGATCTAAGGCATACTGATCAGTCATGCCAGAAATAAAGTCCAAAATTATTCTAAATTTATAATAGTCGTTTAAATCCTCAAAATCTGGCTCAGCTATTTCATAAAGTTCCTTTCTCATTGTTCTTAATTCCACTAACTCGGCTTCTTCAAAGACCTCAAAAAACTGCCTTTTAAACATCTTCTCATAATCTTTTGCTATTTCAGAGAACCGTTTATGCTTAGTAGAAAGCATATCCTGCTCTTTTCTTTTCTCCGCTATATAATCAGCATTACCAGCAAATCTTTCTATATCCATTGTCAAAGAAGCTATCAGTTTTTCAAGCTTCCGATCTCCTATCTCAACCAGGTTCTCTTCAATTGCACAACTAATTACTGATTTGGAAATTAAATTTTTTGCTCGTTGAACATACTTAGGATTCGGATTAAAAAGAAACTCAATGTAAAAATCTAGAAGTCCAATAAAAACCGAATGCCCTGTAGACTCCAAATAATTTATCTCTCTCGATTTAAAAATTTTCTCTTTACAAAAGCTCTCTAACACCTTATAAACTTTATCAGAATCCTCTCTGATTAACTCCATATTATACTCCCCAAGCTCAATTTTTTCAAGATTTTCTTCAAAATTCCTAAAAGCAAGATCAACGAAGTAACGTATTAAGCTGATTCGAATGTTGACAATTTTAGCATTCGGTGTCAAAAAAGGATCTCCACAAGTAGAAGCAATTTTCTTTGCAATAGCTGATTCATTTTTACCAAAACATTCACCAACATATTGAATATCGAACAGGCCCTTATTAAACCCATCCTCCATATCCATACATAAATAGGCGATTGAATCTGCCGCTTCCATTAAATAACATAAAGGATGCCTTAATGTTCTGTCATTTAGCCTTAACCCACATTCCTCAATAATCATAGAAAAATAATGCTCTTCCGAAGCAAAAACTCCATGTTTACTTTTTTCGATTCGCTTAGAAAGTAATTTCCCCTCACTTTTTAGTCGCCTTTCAGCTTCCGAATTAATCTCCTGAAAATTAGGGTATTTAAGGTATGAAGCTAAAGTAGCATATGTTAGATTCAACCCAAAAGGATTATCTAAATACTGTAACTTAGTCAACACTCGCAATCCCTGTGCGTTGCCATCATAATGAAAGAAATCTTTCTTCTCCCTCTCTGTTAAATTATAAAAATTGGCATGTTCCTCTTCATCTTTTCTTTTAAAATAATCTGATACTATAGTTTCTCCAAAATGTCCAAAAGGAGCATTGCCTATATCATGAACCAAACAAACCCCCTGCAATAAAATGGGGAAAATCCTTAACAGTTCTAACTCAGTTTTCCCGGTTCTGCTTTGCAAAAGCTCTGACTTACTAAGCTTTAATCCAAAAGTATATCCCAATGACATCACCTCGTTTGAATGGGTTAATCGAGAATGAATATTATCATCTGTAGTTAAAGGAAAAACCTGTGTCTTATCGTGCATCCTCCTTAAAGCAGGACTAAAAATAATTCTACCGTAATCACTCTCATACTCATTTCTAATGTCTGCTATTTTTGACTGCTTTATCCTTTTATTTGATAAAAGCTTATTCCAATCCATTCTCATAAAGTTTTATTGTAGCGTGAGTTAAAGGTTTAAAATACAACATACTACGAAAAAAACGTTCACATAGCAGCATTTTTATATTTGCCTCCCTTTTACTGTCACCATATATTATTCAGGTAAGTATGTAACCCATAATAGTGAAAGGGGTGAAAAAATAGGCGAACTAACTATCACAAACGATATTGTGATCCAACTATTTGAAAATTTATATATCGGGGCTGTTTCGATGTTGTAAGGAGGACATATGAAGAACCCATAAACTTGATTATAACAGGCAAGTCTTTAATCGCTTCGAAATTCTTACAGAAGCATTGAGCCTTCTCGCCTAATCATTTTTTACTCGAAAAACACAAACCTACTGAGGGGCTTGGGCAATTAGGCAGGTCCGGCAATTTCGAAAAAGCGACCAAATCAAACAGAAATTTGTTAGATATTTCTCCATCTAGGATCACGAGCATGATAAGCCCGCTGTAATCCAGCAGGTTTTATTTTGCCTAACTTATCCCGGTTTGTAAGGCATCATTGGATCATGCGCAAAAGTTGTGGAGTAGAATACTTTTACAATAGGGCTGCTTAAAAAACCACTTTATTTTTTCGCGCAGCAACTTGTAATTGTCACCCGCTAATTTATAGAAATGGTCGGAAAGTTCCGTGGGTACTTTTTAAAGTTTTCAATTTTCATCAAAGGTTGTTTTCTCCTCCGCCAAAACTTTAGATTTTCGACAGCATGTTTCCTGGACACTTTATGAGATTACAAATGTTGCTTAGAAAGTTGCTTGCTACCATGCGCAAATCTTAAAATTACGCCAATAGGCTGTCCTATGCGGCTCAAAGATTTCAAATTTTGAGCTGAGAATTTGTAATTGTTGCCTGCAAACTTATAGGAATGGGCGGCAAGCTTCCTGGGCATTTTTTAAAGTTTCCAATTTTCATCAGAAGGCTGTTTTCTCTTTCGCCAGAACTTTAGATTTTGGTCCGTGTGTTTTCTGAGCACTTTCTGAGATTTCAAATGTTGCTTAGAAAGTTGCTTGCTGCCATGCGCAAATCTTAAAATTATGCCAGTAGGTTACCTGATGCGGCTCAAAGGTTTCAAACTTTGCGCTGAGAATTTGTAATTTTCATCAGCAAATTTGTAAATGGCGTCATAAAGTCCAACAAGGAAGTTGGTTAGCTGGTCCGGCAACATTTGTTTAATGAAGGGCATATCTCAGAAGATAGTCCTGAATCGCTAAAAGTTATTCCACTCCACAACTTTTGCGTATAATCCGCTATTACCGTAGAGTGCGTGAATATTGAACGAACCAGGTAACTAAACTTAGTTTCAGGGGCAGCGGACAACTACTGATATTCTTTTGTTAATGAAATGAATATGATTGCGAAACATACTATCCTTATTTTATTATACTAATATTTTTGAATACATTATTTTTAGACAAATAGATGTTGTAATCTACCAGGTCGAGTAACATTTATTAAAGTTTTGCGTATAGGCCTATAAGAGCGCAAGACTATTTTGAGTTATAATATAATGATTGATTGTTTTTTACATAGAAAATCGAATATGTTTATCAAACGCTTATTAACCTTCTGCCTTCTATTTATCGGAACAGGATTTGCCTATTGCCAGAACTGCAACTGTAGCACAGCCTTCCAATGGTTGAAAAAGACTTTTTAGGAAAATGATGCGGGATTTAAATACATACTTTCCATAAAAGGGCAGGCTGCCTATGATTATCATACTCAAAAAATCCAGGAAAAAATCAATGTGGCAAAAACCAGGGAAGAATGCTTACCTGTACTACAGGAATGGTTGCATTTTTTTAGAAAAGGGCATATTTACATCAAAACGCTTGAGAGGGAAAAGGGCAACGAAAGCCCGGCTCTTGCCAAACAATTAGATACCCTTTCCATTAAAAATCAATTTAAAGAATGGCCGCGATTACCAATTTCTCTTCCTGAATTTGAAAAATACTTGAGCAATAAAAAAACTCAGGACTTTGAGGGTATTTGGGATGGCACACCATATAAAATTGCTATTAAAAAAACAGAAAATGGATATAAGGGTATCCTAATAAATAATGTTTCTCCTTATTGGGAATCAGAACAGATAAAACTGGAAATAGTAAGAGAGGGTAATGAGTTAAAGGGAATAGCTTATATGCGCGATCATTCCAAAGCTAAAAGCGACCATATAGAATGTATGGGTCAGAATTATTTACACGTTGCCGGCCTTTGGTTGAAGCGGCTGGCACCGGTTCTTCCTACGGAAACAGAAGTCCAGGAGTATTTAACATCAGGGAATGCCAAAAGCCCATTTATAAAACAGCTCGACAACAATACTCTGTATTTCAGAATCCCTTCATTTGATCCGAGACAGAAAAAGGCAATTGACAGCGTGCTAGACGCGAACGATGAAATACTGTCAAAAATGCCAACCCTTATTATCGATATTCGAGGTAATGGAGGCGGTAGCGATTTTAGCTTCAGTCATATCATCCCCTATTTAAAAACAAATCCAATATCAACTTTTGGAGTTGAATACCTGAGTACATCCATAAATAATAACAGGATGTTGGATTACATTAATAAACCGGAATACAAAACTTTTTTTACTGATGAACAGAGGGAATGGGCAAAGAAATCATACGATACCTTACAGAAGCATTTGGGAGAATTTATCTATTTGAAAGAGCCTATAAAAGAAAAAGAAGGGGAAGACGCTGCCACAAAAAGAGCATACCCCAAACAAGTGGGCATTATAATAGATGGTGAAGTAGGTAGCTCAGCCGAATAATTTGTGCTGGCGGCCAGGCAAAGCAAAAAAGTAAAATTTTTCGGAACTCCTACTTTTGGGGCAGCTGACATTTCAAATATGTACTCTATAAAAGACCCTTGCAACGAATATGAATTAGGGTATAGTCTATCTCGCAGCAAGCGAATTCCACAATATATTATAGATGATCGCGGTTTGCAGCCGGATTATTTCATTAGCAATGAAGTCCCGGCGTTTAAATGGCTGGCGTATGTGAAGCAAATCCTGGAACAGTAGTTCTATAAAAGGCAAACATTTACCTGCTACATGTTTAGTCTTTAGTTGTATAAACTAATTTTCCGCTGGTGCAGGTTTACACTAATCTGCCATCGGCGAATATCACTCCGGGGCAGGTTTGCTCCCGCGTTGCATCCGCCCATCTTTCGCAGCCATGGGTTTACGCCCGTGTGCCACCAGTGCATACCATGCCGGTACAGGTTTATTCCGGCGCAACATCGCCGCATCTTTCTCTGCTGCTGGTTTACGCCAGTATACCACCGGCGAATACCTCGCGGGTACAGGTCTACTCCCGGGCAACACCAGCGTAAGGTAAAAGGGCGCCGGATTATGTTGGAAGGACACCAGCCCGTCACTCACTGGTACAAGGTTATCCCTCAGCAGCACCAGAAAAGTCTACAAGGGTAGCACATTCTGTTGGAGGGGCACAAGCCTATCACTCACTGATACCAGGTTATTCCTCAGCAGTACCAGAAAAGTCTACAAGGGTGCCACATTCTGTTGGAGGAGTACCAGCCCGTCACGCACTGGTACAAGGTTATTCCGCAGTAGCACCAGGAAAACGTACAAGGGTACCACATTCCGTTGGAGGGGCACCAGCCCGTCACGCACTGGTACAAGGTTATTCCGCAGCAGTACCAGAAAAGTGTACAAGGGTACCAGATTATGTTGGAGGGGCACCAGCCTGTCGCACACTGGTGCCAGGTTATTACTCAGTAGTACCAGAAAAGGATAAAAGGGTGCCTGATTTCGTCGGAGGGGAACCAGCCTATCGCACATTGGTATTAGGTTCTTACTCAGTAGCACCAGAAAAGGGTACAAGATTTAGCCTGGGTAAACAGATTACGTAATAACCAATCTGGCCGTTTCCGGCGCAATACCGATGGTAGCAATAGAGCCGCTGTTGAAACTTAAAAAATCAGCTTCTACACCATCACTGAAAATAACCCCGTTGGCAGGCATTAAGGATTCTATTTTCAGCAGAGATTGCTGTTTGATCGATCCCAGCGTAATGGCAGTTTGCGTTCTAATGCTTTTAAAGGGCTCCCTTACAGCAAAGATCAATTCATTCTCTTTCAAAACAGGCCTCAGGGCTGGTTGCTTTCCACCAAAGGCATTCGTAATGCCATAAGCCATATTCATAATTGAACTCAGCCACCCCGTTGAACCCGCAGGAGTAGAAACGATCAGTCCGCTCGAAGAGTGTTCTTCGGTATTTGCTTCATAGGTAATTTTATACCTTGCCGATACATGGGACGAGGCTCCAATAAACAGATCGTTAAATGCAAGCAATCGTTGCCCATCATTGAGCCGGGCTTCTGCCAGCCTTTTTGTCTCAGCCTGGTATTGATTGGTAATAACCCCCTCAACACCCTGGATAAAATCTGAGGTATTGAATGGCAGAAGCACACCATCATAGCGGTCTATATCCGGATTCACAGCTATGATGGGAATACCCCTGGAGTACTTTGCGGTGTTAGCAACAAGGCCATCCTGACCAATTACAATGATGAGGTGATTTTCAGAAAAAATAAAAGAAGGCATAAAAACCCTGTCAACAATTTTATACTTGATGACTTTAGTAAGTCTCGACTGAACTTCGTTCAATGAGTGATGGAAGGTTTCATGCTCCTTCTCATAATCCTCAAAATTTCCCCCTGATCTCTCAATGTAAAACTTAGCCTGCGCTTTAGTATTAAAGCGTTCTACTAAAGACTCCAGCCTTGTTTTGTTCTTCACTATAATAGCATACTCTACACTCATTTTCTTCTTTCTGGTTTTTCACTCAGTAATGAACTTAATAAATCAGGACTGATATTCAGATTCCCTACTTTATCAGCATTTTCAGCAAGTTCTCTAAAGGCCAGCGCAATACTAAACCGTGGATCAGAATTATTACCCAATGCAGTCAAAATTTTCCAATCCATTTCTTTGTATGGTTTTAGAGTGGTTTCTAAAACATAGCCCTGGGTTTCGGCTTCTTTCTTATCATTGGCAGTTTTTTGCTCAATAAATTGCTTTCTCTGATTCTCTACAGAAATATCAGCCTCCAGTTGCATCTCTCTCAGCTTTCTTTCATTGTCAGCTTGTTGAACTCTGGATTCCATTTTCTTTTCTGCAATCTGTTTTTGTTTCTCCTCTACCGCTATTTCAGTATTTAATTCTGTTTCCTTAATAATACGTTCCTGCTCAACAGCAAAGTTCCTGCGCTCATATATGGCCTGATCTGCTTCCTGCTGCAATTTTTCCCTGGTTTCCGTTTCCAATGCCCTTGCCATTTCAGGAGTAGCAGAAATTCCAAGAATGTTAGCCCCCAGAATTTCAATACCTAACATTCCAATCGCAGCCGATGATTGTAAACCTTCCAGAATCTTATTCTCTATTGCTTTGGCAGATCGTATAGCATCTTTTAGTTTAATACTATGTATATAAGCCGAAGTAGCGGTTTGAGCCTCGTTGATAATACGTTGGTTCAGCTTTTCAATATCATTCTTTTTGTACGCGCCACTGTCGGTAACAGTGAAATCTAAAACATCCGCAAGCTCTTTCGGTTTGCTGATCTTATAACTGATTTGTCCCTGAATGTTCACTTGCTGATAGTCGTTGGTAGACTCACTAAAAATAAAAGGCAGATCATTGCTCCCCATTGGAATAGCTACAATAGAGCTATTGGGTGCAAAGTAAAAGAAGGAAAGCCCGCGTCCTTCTTTTTTTATGCTCCCACTTTTAAAATGCAGAACATAAGTCATTGAATCGAATTTGATGTGTTGGATGCCAAACATATGGCTTAGGTTTTATGTAAAAGTATTTGTTAGCGTTATTATGACGCAAATAAATAAACTTTTGCTTACTACCCAAATTATTTGCGTTTTTTCTACGCAAACAAGATTAACCAACTTCTTCGGCTTAAGCTAATTCGAAGCTCCACGGGCAGCTATTCTTATCCTCGTTTTCTAACGCTACTTAAAACAGGAAGGCCTTACCCACGCATAAGCGCAGTAAGGCCTTCTGAAGAATATGGGGGATACTCTTACTGTTTTCGCATCCGTCCGTACATAAAATCACTGGCATTGCTGGTTTTATACAATCCTCCCAGTGTAGGGGATGATGGTGTAGAACTCACCACCCAATCCGCTTTGAAAGGACCGCTTTGCAGCCAGGTTAAAAAACTTCCGATCTGAGTAATCCTGGTTGTCCAGTTTGTATTGGAAACAGATGGCGTATAGTTGGTTAGGGTGATAGTATTATCTGCATAAGTATAAGTAAACGATGCATCCGCCAGGTAATGGGTAGAGCCGCTCCAATACCAGATTCTGACTAAAGCAGTAGTGCTGTTGGATAATCTGAACTCAACTGTATCTACATACCTGGACGTGGAAGAAAACCTGCTGATCAATCCACTGAACTCACTGTTATAATTAGACGTTACACCAGTTGGCAGCGTGGCAACAGCCGTGCTTGGATAAGCGGTTCCATAGCAGTAAATAGAATTGTACGTTTTAGTTGAGCCAAACATATCAACAAAATCAGCTAAAGGAGTAGGATTTTGCAACACAGCATACTCCTTACCGCTGTCATCAATAGCCACCAATGTATTGGCGTCTTTTAATTTGAGGGCAATGATTTTTACACCTAATATCTGGATGGCATCGGTGAAGTAAATGCCATCAATGGAATAACCAAAACCTCTTGTATCAGATGCAATGGAATTATCGGCCTTTTTCACCTGCGCTGTAGCAATCTTTCCGGCAATGGAAAAACCCACCTTAAGGTCGCTACCCTCCGCATTTACCAGGATATAATTGTTATTATGTGTTGTAAAAAAGGTGTTGAAATTAGCGATGGCCGTTTTATACTCTCCGTTATTATACTGGGCAGCTTCACTGGCAGAAGCCTTCATCATATAAAGATAGTTTTTATACTTCTTACCTCTTAAAATAACAGTATCTGCTGAAGAACGGATATACTCAAACTCTATATCACTTTGCAATCCGTTTCCCGTAGTTCCTCCATTTACACTTGTTTGCGGGTCCTGCATAATGGAGATGTAATTGTATGTATCAAATGACAGCTGGGTGTTCATCACATACAATATCCGGTAAGTAGAATTTTTAGCAGTAATTGCTGCATCATTATTCCAGTCAGCATACATAACCACCTCTCCCACCGAGTTAAAATTCATATAAAACCCATAACCGCTTCCTGCAGCAGAGGTACGTAAAAAGCCTTTCCAGCCATTAACACCTTCCAGCAGTTTGTTTTGCAGTTCGGCATTACGCTCTTTCATGCGTTCCTCAGGCAATTGATCAAAAACCAGATCAACATCATGTTTCACACAACCAGCCAGAGATACAAGTAAAATAAAATATAATAATTTGTTCATAGTATATTATTTATAAGTTACCGGACCATAGAAGTAATTAGTGGCTGTTCCGTTTACATAAAAACCAGCAAAGGATCTGTACAAAGCATTGCCGGACGTGATGGTTGTTGGCAGGTAAGCCGCAATAAATTGCCTGTTCACAAGATAAGGCAGTATGTACTGCTCAAATGCAGGCTGTACCTGCGCATTAGCGCCATTAGAATAGTTAGTAGTTGTTCCTTCCGGCATTTTTTTAGAAAAACTAACAAGCCCCGTGCTGGTATTCAGCGCAATAGTAAAGTCATAGTCTGCAACCAGGTTGGTGTTTGCACTATTTCTATAATACGCTCTGAACGCCATTTGTGTGGCAGTTGAAAAAACAAACTGAATACTATCCAGCGTTCTGCTTCCCAGGGAAAACAATGACGCTTTATAGTTATTATACACAGTAGTGAAAGCAGCAGAAGAACCGTACGTTGTATAATGTGTAGCAGATGGATTAATAGTGATGGTATTTACGGCATTGCCCGCAATTCTGTAAGGAAAACTTAAAGTAACATCTTCCGGATCTACCACACCATAACTTGTTTTTAAAGCGCTTTGTACCTCAGCCTGTAACTTATAAAGATCGATATTAAAGTAGTTGAGCAGGTACTGATAAATAATAGACTCCTTCTCTTTCAATCTTGCCTTGCCAGTGGCGCCAGCCTGGGCCAGGCAGTTGTTGTACCATACCGGTCCCTCCACTACAATATGTCCCACCATTTCAGCAAAATCTTCTGTATAGGCAGAGCTTGCATACGGTGATACAAAACCTAACATACGCGTCGCGCTATCCGTTTTTGTAGTCCATTCGGGATCATAGTCACCTTTGGAAACCAGTTCAAATGCAGGAGGAATAGGAATGCTCTGGTTTAAACAGTGTGTAAATTCATGGTGCACTGTTCTCATTCGCCTTCTTACATTTTCGCCGTTAGCAGCAGAAAAATTGTTTAAATCATATAAATCTACCCTTCGCGCATTTGTGGCCGAGCCTAACGTATAAGAGTTGTCGGTATTGTAAGAGCCGGAACCGTAAAGCACCCATTGCTTGGGAAACTGTACTTTTCCAAAACTGGCACCTGCAATTTTACTGTAAGGGTTGATAAAGCAGGTAAGCACTGCCTGCATGGAAGGTTGTACCTTATTTAACTCAATGGGCGCTACGTTTTTGGCATACTCAGCTTCGTATAATGCAAACCGGTATTGCACATTAATATTCCAGGGCACATTAAAATAAGTATTCAACCAGGTATCTACGGCAGAAGAAGTAGCCGGAATATCCACCGTATAATCATCCATTGAAATATCCAGGTTCTCATCAGATTTTCTGCAAGAGACCAGAAGGACTGAAAACACCGTATATAATAAAAAAAGTTTTTTCATATCTCAATTAGTTTATAGTTATCGGGGATTGGGTGCAAGATTAGATGCTTTTTGAGCAGACTCAGGAATCTGGAACATTCTCCTGTTGTCGTCTGGCCCTAACTCTTTATAAGTAGCATCATTATTAACATCTATATAATCGTGTTTAACAGTAATACGATGCCTCAGCACATCCAGCCATCTCAAACCTTCGGCCATAAAGGCACGTCTTTTAAAATCAAGCACCGTAAGAATGATGGCCTCCTGATCGTCTGTAACATTGAAATAGGCTTTTGACTTTTCAGCAGTTACTCCATAAGCAGCCTTAGAATAACCTGAAATACGAACGCTTGCCATCAAATCGCAATCCGCAATAGCCCTATCCAACATACCTAGCTGTGCATAAGCTTCCGCTCTGTTCATTAACGCTTCATCAGAGGTTAACAAAGGCAACATAATATAAGGTCGGCCGGTTCCGGCAGATACATTGGTGTAATAGAAATACTCCCAATACTTATATAAGGTATAATTACCTGTACCGCTTGTCCACGACCTGTAGTAGAAGGTACCTCCAGCAGGCGAAGCTTTGGTATAGTACCCTGAATACACATTCACGCCCAACCCGTACCTGCTGGTGCCGTAGCTGGTGGAACGCTGATACACAGAATAGGTTTCGTGCAATAAAAGATTGAACTTCTTATCACCCTTGTTAAACCATTGCCTGTATTCGTCAGCAGACAGGCTCGGCGTTTCTGCCGCTATATTCCTGATGTTTCCGGTAAAATCGCCACCGGTAAATATAAGATTGGCATGATCAACCACCTTTGCCCACTCGGCCTTAAAAGAGTAGAACCTTGCTGCAAAAGCATGTGCTGCTGCAGGCGTAAAGTGATAAGCCGGTACCGCCCACGTACCACCGGTTAATAAAGGAATTCCTTCTTCAATATCTTCTTCTATTTGCGCATATACCGAGGCTACCGTACCACGTCCATATTTTTTGATAGCTGCTTCCTCCGGTTCTAGTACATAGGGGATACCGGGCGAATCATTCGCCCCACCTGGTACATATGCTTTTGCAAAAAAAGTAACCAGCATAAAATGCCCATAGGCACGGGCCAGCAATGCTTCTCCTCTATAAGGATCGGCAGCCGCTCCCAGGTTATATTCTTTAATAGATTTTAAAGCCTGGTTGGCTGCAGCAATACCTTCATACACACCAGTCCAATATTGATAAGGGGTGTTATTACCGGTAGATGCTACTTCCTCCCAGTTATACATTTCAGGAAAAGGCGTAGTGGTGTTGGTTCCGGAAACCAAAGGCCCTTTATCACACGCATTGTCCGAATATAATTCGGCCATAGCCATGTAACCGTAAGATGGATAGGCTGTTCCCACCAATTGAGCCACCTTTTCCACTGAATTTATTTCTGTCCGGTTATCTGGTTCCTGCTCCAGAAACTTTTTACAGGATGAGAGAGAGATAACAGAAACCGCTAGTATTGATAGTATCTTAACTTTCATAATTTGAGTAATTATCGGGTCTAATCAGATGATGATTGCTACAATCCGGCTTTCAATGAAAAAGTGAATTGCTTGGGAACAGGCATTGCCACACCACCATTGCTAATGAATTCAGGATCTTGTCCCAATAAGTTTTTATCGGAATATAATAACGCGATATTATTACCTACAAGAGAAAACTGCATAGCATTGAGCCCAAGCCTTTTCACCAGGCGCTGAGGCATCTGGTAAGATACAGACACCGTTTTCAGGCGGATAAAGTCACCTTTAGCTACCCTTTGATCAGAGTAATTATAAGCGTTATAAGCATACCTGGGACTCAAGGAAGTTCCTGTAGACAACCGGGTAAACTGATCATACGAATACTTATCCAGGATAGAAGGCACCTTGGTAACGGTTTCATCACCAGGCATAATCCAACGGTTCTTCATCACTTTACTCATGGAGTAAAGATCATCGTAGCTGGCAGCAAAAATGGGTTGCAGTCTTACATAATTTCCCCATGAGTAAGTAACCAGGGCAGATATAGAGAAGTTCTTATAATCAAATTTGTTGAAAAAACCGCCGGTGAAAGTAGGATCGGTAGGACCTTCGTACTTTAAATACTTTACCGTAGTACTTTGTAAATTGATGTAATTGTCTTTTATACCAGCTTCACTGATATAGGTAGGCGATCCGTTTACTGAGCTTAAGCCATCAAACGGGATAGAGAACAGGCCTCTTTGCGCATAACCCTCTACCGTTCCGCCTTCTGCCCTTACCACATCCCATATTCTGGGCGACATTTCTAACCGGGTGATCTTGTTCTTGTTGATAGCCCAGTTCAGTTGAGTACGCCACCTGAAACCGTCGGGACGGGAATTTTTTACAGGTGCCCCACCAATGGTAAACTCCAGACCATGCGCATCCATGGTACCATTATTAATGGTTTTGGTATCTTCCCCACCAATACCAGACGTTTGAACATCGCTGATTAAGTCATGAATTTTCCTGTTATACCAGTCAATAGTAACATTTACATTACCATTAAATAAACCCAGGTCGGTACCTATGTTTACTTCATTCGTCTTCTCCCACGTTAAATCAGTATTGGCCAGTGATGAAATATAGGTTTGCGTCTCTTTTTCTGTTTCATAAGGTCGGTACGCCACACGGTTATAATAAAGAGCAGCAGTATTACTGGCGTTTCCAATATTACCCACTAATCCATAAGTAGCCCTCAGCCTTACCGAAGACAATACCTTGCCGGGTTTAAAGAATTTTTCATTATCAATATCCCAGGCTCCGGACACGTTCCAGGTGGGCAACCATCTTGCCTGTTCCGACTTACCCATTTTATTGGAACCATCCATACGGGTAGTGAAGTTGAAACTATACTTGCCATTGTAGTTATAAGCACCTCTGAACATGTAAGCCAGAAAACGGTCGTAGCTGTTAGACATCGCAAAATAAGCGTCACCGCCTTCTGTTGCCTTTTTAAAGTAACGGTAATTGACATTTACCACACCGCCGTTCTCGTAATCGTAGCCAACACCATCAAAATTATAATTCTGCCTGTCTGCAGTACGCGCTTCCATAGAAGCAAACAGGTTAAACTTATGGTCCTTAATCGTTTTGTCGTACTCCAGGTTATTACGTACGTAGTAATTGGAGATTTTATTTTCATACGTATTAAAGAAGCCGCCATCCGGCAAAACCACCACAGGTAATTCGTTATTATCCGGATCGTCGTAGAGATAAGTATTGTCGTCCACTACACTGGTGCTGCTATATGCCCTGAACGCAGCAGCCATGTTAGACGATGCCTTTATATAATGATTCCTGGTTGTTTGCGCAAAGCGATACGCACCGTCAATGGAATATTGCAACTCAGGGGTAATCTTGTATTTCAATCCGCCCTGAATTTTAATATCCATCATTTGCAACTTCAGGTAATTATTATTAAGCTCATTCACAATATTGAAAGGAGCCCAGTTCATAACAAAATACTCCAGATCGCCCTTTTGATCATAAGGAGTGATCATCCTGCTGGTGTTGATGGCATACGTGTAAGGATTAATGTCGAAAGACCTGGAATAAGCTCCATACACAGCATCAGACTGGCGGGTAAGCGTTCCGGGCGCTCTTTGATTCCTTACCGATGCATTGGTAAGAAATTCTATACTCAGCTTATTGTTAACCTTAATAGTAGTTCTGTTATTAGCAGTATACCGGGTTACCGCATCACCCAACGTTTGCCCGTTATCGTGCATGTAGCTGCTGGAAAAATAGTTCTGAAATTTATCCGTTCCTGCAGTTACACTTATGGCATGTTCCTGCATCAATGAGTTTTTAAACAGTACATTAAACCAATCTGTATTCGCCCTGGCATACCGCTGCAAAAAGCTATTGCGGCCAGCAAGATTCTGATCGTTACTCAATGCCCAGGAATCAGACCCTGCATCATAATTATACATCTGGTTATATAACTTATAAAAGATACCTCCATTCTGAGGAGTAGCTACAGAAGCTGGCCGCAGATACCCCTTGTTTTCCATCTCAATCATAACCGACATCTGATCGGCCGAATTCATGATATCAAACTGGCTATAGCTAGGCTTTAAATAAGTAGTAAAGTTTCCGGAGTAATTCATATTAGCCTTTCCCTGCGTATTACGGCCTTTTTTGGTAGTTACCACAATTACCCCGTTCATCGCCCTTGCACCATATAATGCAGTAGCAGCAGCATCCTTTAATATAGTAAATGATTCAATGTCGTCCGGACTTAAGCCAGCCACAGAAGAACCAATCAGCGTGTTGGCATCACCGGTAGAAAGCGCCTCGTTAGAGATGTTCACTATATCTTCCAATATAATCCCATCCACTACCCACAAAGGCTTGTTATCACCTGACAGTGAAGTGGCACCTCTTACTCTTATTTTAGGAGCTGCACCAAAAGTTCCGGAAACGTTTTGAACAGATACACCGGCAACCTGTCCTTCCAGCATCCTGGAAACATCAGGAATACCACTACGTTGGGCATCTTTAGCATTCAGTTTAACAGTGGCACCGGTAAATAATTTCTGGTTAAGATTCTGGTAACCGGTAGATACCACCACCTCTGACAGTTTATTCTCTGTAGCTTTCAGTTCTACAGCAATCTTTTCTGTGGTAGCCCCCAGCTTTACTTCTTTAGCCACAAAGCCAACAGCATTAAATACCAGTATGGAATTTTCACTAATGGATTTGAATTCAAACCTGCCTTCTTTATCAGTAGTGGTGATGTTTTTAGTTCCTTTTACCATTACAGAAACATCCTGCAAGGGAGTACCCTCCGCATCCTTTACCACTCCCGATACGCCAATGTTATTGGCTGCTGCATTCAGTACCAGGGGAGCATCGTAATGCATGGTCAATGCTTTTATCACCACCACACTGTCCACAATGGCATAAGAAAGCGACTTACCAGACAGGGCAAGTTTTAACGCCTTTTCCAATGGCATCCCTGTTACCGAAAGATTCACATTGCCGGCCTGTTGCAGCATCACTGTGTTGTACACAAACTGAAAGCCGGTTTGTTTCCGCATTTCCAGGAACGCCTTTTCTATAGGGGCATTCTTCAACCGGATGGTAACATTTTGAGACAATCCTTTTGCCGAAACCTGTAGAGAGGCAACAGTAGTCAATAGTAATACGAGTCTCATAATCCGCATAGTTTGATACGGTAATCGTCGCAGTAGGGGCACAACGATCCCATAAGCAGTTAATTTCATACTTTTGTTGTGTTGGGTTTAACTTTTGAAATGTTCAAGTCGACTGTTCGGCCCACGTTACAAGCCAGTAATGTTCCACCATTACTGGCCTATTTATATAAGGGCTTTATTTGTACTCTGTTTGTTTTCTCATTTGAATGTATCAGTATAGTTTGTTTTGGTTAAGAGCGAACAACAATTACATTACCCTCCATGCTAAAATGTACAGTTCCTGTCATCTCCAGCAGTTGCAGTAGTTTGCTTAATTTATCTTTGCGGGATACCGTACACGTAAACTTAAGCTGGCGTACTTCTCCTTCATATCGAACATCTACGTTGTACCACCTGGATACCTGCCGCATAATTTGCGCAACATCTGCTCCATTAAAATAGGTGCGGCCATTTTTCCAGGCAGTCTCTTCCTCTACATCCGCCGTCTCCACTTCAATACCAGGTGCCTGGTGATGTATCACCGCGTGCTGTCCCGGATTGAGTATTTTAGAAGACCGGTCGGCAGAAGACACTTTAACAGCTCCCTCCACCAGTGTAGTAATCATGCTGGCTTCATCACTGTATGCCATCACGTTAAACGCTGTTCCTAGCACCTGCACCGATCTATCTCCCATCTTCACTTCAAAAGGATGAGCTTTGTCTTCTGCCACTTCAAAATAAGCTTCCCCCTCCAACTCCACTACCCTTGTAGCACCCGTAAATGCCGTAGGAAAGCGGATAACAGAAGAAGCATTCATCCAAAGCCTGGTTCCATCTGAAAGCGTGATAAAAAACTCACCACCCCGTGGTGTGGTAATGCTGTTATACGCCACAGCAGCACCGGCAGCATTTTGTTTATAAGCCAGCTTTCCATCCTTCATCAACACCTGCGCACCTCCCTGATTCCCAATCACCCTATCACCGTTACTGCCAAGATCCACCGTAGAATTATCAGCCAGCGTTAGAATGGCTGTATTGCGACCCGGTTCTTTTTCTGGTTTCTTCAAAGTAACAGATGCTGTTGGCGACTTCACCCCGTTATGTCCGAAGAACAAATAAGTTCCTCCCACTAAGAACAGGAATACAGCTGCTGCAGAAAGCCATCGTTGATTTCTCCTGAAAAAGCTTGCTTTCACCACTCTTGCAGGTTTATCAGCCTGCATTATTTTCTCAAAAACGGTATCATACAAAACATTGTCAGTTAAAGCAGCACCCCTATCCTCAGCAGCCATCATCTCCGCTACATGCGCTTCAAAATCAGCCCGTTGTTTACCACTCACCAGTTGATTCAACTCCTCCATTTCCTCTTCATTCAGCTTGCCCGCACTTAATCGCCCCAACAGATATTCTATTCTTGTACGATCCATCAGTTGTATTTTAAATATCACCGGCTACCATTGAATGGAGATTTTCATAACAGTAGTACCCGGTGCTATTAAAATAGACAGCACTCGTGTAAGAACGTCACGACTTTTTTATCAATTTTTTAAGAAAATTTTCGGGAAGCCTTCAAAAGCACGGTTACAGGCTGGAAAAACCTGCATCCATCATGTGTTCCCGTATTTCACGCAATGCAGCTGACAATTGATTTTTAACCGTTCCTACAGGCATATTCAAATGAGCGGCTATAGCAGCCGGCTTCATCTGCTGTTCTCTGTTCAGCCAATACAATTTTTTCTGATGCTCGGAAAGGGAGTCTACCGCCCGGTGAAGTTGAAGGGTAAGTTGCTGTAAATGTGTGCGCTCGGTAGAATCGGTTTGCTCTGTATCATATAAAGCAGTGCCAAAACCTTCTTTCCGCTGCCGGCGCTTTATTTCCCGTTGCAGATGATCGCTGTATACCCGGGAGGCGATACGATAAATCCATCCTGCTACATTTTCTATCTCCGGCAACCTGTCCCGGTAAAGCCATACGCGGATAAATGTTTCCTGGATAATATCTTCTTCTAATCCTTCCAGGCCGGAGTGCCGTCTTAAAAACGTGTGCAGGGTGGCAGTATATTGCAAATAAAATTCATAAAAGGCACGTTCATCACCTTCCGCAATTAATTGAAGATCAATTTTCTTATACTCGTGGGGAACTCCGGGCACCTGTAGTTTTTTCTCCCTTGCAAGATAGAAAAAATGCCCAATTATGCTACAGAATTGACTCATCCGGAACATAATTGGGCAAAACACCCATATTCTATCGACAATACTTTGAAAAACACCACATACCCGTCTCCGCTTTCATTGACAAAAGGCCCTGCCAGGTAATTAATATACTACATATACCTTATTACTCATCACCACCTCCATCGTGTTATCCGCCTTGTCTGGCTGTAAATAGTAATAATAAGTTTTGCCTTTATCCGCCTTGCTATCCTCAAAGCTTAATATCTCTGCATTTACCGTAGCTATTTTTTCCGGCTCATTACCACGGGTGTAGCGATACACGCCATAGGCTCTTACCCGTGCATCTGTATTTTGTTGCCAGATGAGTAGTATGCTGTTTTCGCTGGCACTCGCTGTCAGCTCCGGAGCCAGCAATGGTTGCGACGGAATATTTATTCTTGCGGTAATGGTTTGTGCACCTGTAGTGCTATCCTCATCCGCACACTCTATAGCATATACATAACTTATACCTGGCTCTGTGGTAGAATCCATAAAGGATGTAAACTCAGCGGGATAATGAAAAGCCACTGCTCTGAAAGAAGTATCCCTGTCCGATTTACGATAAATATTATAGAAGGCAAAGCTATTATCCATCAGTTTCATATCATACCATATCAGGCGCACTTTCTGGTTTTGCATCAGCACCTTTACTTCACGTGGCGACAGCAGTATTCTTTTTCCCTGCGGCTGCCTGCCTGTTACATAAGCAGGTACAGAAAAGGCACTTACCTTATTACTCAAATTTTCACTTACCACGCTATACATGTATAATGTGGCTGATTGCAGCAAGGTAGAGCTATCCAGAAACTCATTAATGGAATCCCGCACTGGCAACAATTCGCTTATTCTTTCAAACCGCTCACTACCGGAAGCTTTACGATATATATAATACCCGCTGATAACACTGGTATCCGGCGCGTTCTGCCAGCTTACCAACACCCCTTCACGTATACGCGTCGCAGTTACAAAACGGGCAGGCGCATCGTTAGTGGTATCCTGCAGCATACCAAATGTTTTCACACTTCGGGCACTGTTACGTCCCATCTTATCTGTCATCTGCAGGTAATAGTAATATTTTTTACCAGGCACTATGCGGTAATCAGCAAACAGAGTATCTGCCGGCCCCGTAATACCCACTTCTTCAAAACCAGTGCTGAACGAATTGCTGCGCATGATATGCACACTACCTATATAACCGGGATCTGGCAACAGGTAATGTACCATGATGGCTTGCTTGTCTGTATTGGCATCGGCACGCACAAATTGCGGAGTAAGCAGTTCATTGGGATTCATACAAGTTGCCGGTACTGTGTCCGACACGATATTGCCTCCGCCACCAAAAGCATTCAGCGGCACAATATAATACCGGTACATTTCACTGAACACCGCTTTATTATCCTGCATGTTATAGATCAAAGTATCTCCCTTCTGCACTGCGCCCGTCATACAATCCAGTAGTTCAAAGGTGTTATCATTCCCTTCAGCCCTGTATACCTGGAAGCGCTGTACAGGCATGGCACCTGTTACGTACCATTGCAACATAACAGCATCACGCTCTGCCTGGCGGCGTAAAAAACGGGGAGCTGGCGTTTGTAGTCTTGCAGGAAAGGAAACCCAGTTGCCCGCACGCTCTTCTGCCCCGATAGCAGTTTCTGTTTCTTTGATAATGCGATATTGATACGTGCTGCCAGCCTTCACAGTGGTATCGGCCAGTACAATATGAAAAGCCAGTTGCCCGGGCAAAAAGCCCACTTCATTTAACAGCGAATCAAAAGTGCCATACCGCTTCCATTTGCGCCATGCTTCTGCTACATCCAGTTGCTGTTCAAAACCGGGCAGCAACTGCCGGGCTTCTTCATAATTTGCCAGCACATCCGTGGCATTATCAGGATTATGAAAACGCCGTATGGTAACCCACGCCGTATTGCCTTCCCGCTCTCTGCGCTGAAATAATAACAATGAGTTCGTTGCCGTGTCTGGTAATACCGTGTTATAAACAAACACAGCATTACTTCCGGCAAAACAGTTATCGTCGTTCTGCTGTGCTATAGCCGGCAAGCAAAACAGCAAACAAAAGAAAATGTATATATATCGGGTAGCCATATACTATAAGATTATAAATAAGGTAATTTAATAGTGGTGCCGAATTTTTCGTCCAATAAGTTTACATAGAGATAGGCCTGATTAGGACTGGTAGCACTCTCTTTTTTTTCTATATCTATACCTCCAATCAAAGTAAGTGTTTTGCCAATGCCCTCTTTATGACAGCCCGGCGGCACCGTAACACCCCATACTTTTACCGACTTACAGCTGGAATTACATACTCCAAAACCCACATAGGCCGATCCACCCAACTGGGCCATCATTTCCACATTTAACTTGACATAACTTTGCGTAATCAAATCCTTAGGATTGGTAATAAAACCTGCCATTCCCTTCAAGGCCGGCAAGATCATTTTAAGGTTACCCTGTGCATTAATCTCTGCACTTAACGATACGCCTGCACAGGCAATACCGATACTGGCTCCGCCATTCACATTTACATAAGCGCCAATTTTCACACCTCCTATTACAGTAGGCGTGGTTTCGTCAAACGAAAGCATGGCATACGCATTGGCATAAAGCCCATATCCAATTTTTATACTGGCCACTGCAATGTCAATGTCTACTGTAGGCAATGGAAGTTTTACATCCACTGCTGCCACAAACAATGCCCCGTTCATCTTACCAAAGTCGCTGTTAAAACCGTTGGGTAATATACCATTATGAAATACCGGTTGAATAATCTGCAGCTTCTCATTATCAATAGTAGTGCTACCCACACAAAACGCTCCACCTGCACCATTCAGCGGGAAGGGAACTATTCTCAGTTCTTTAATATTTACGCTACCCAGGAAATACCATTCCCCTATACCACCCAGCAACATTTCTACAGCCGCATCAAAAGTGGCAGCCGGCGTTTTCATGTCAGTAATCTGCAACGAACCCACTACTGCCTTTTTCTCAAAATCGTAGGTAAGGTTAAAGGCACTATTAGGCAACATGGGGAAAGGCATATTCTTCACGCCAATCTCCGCTTTATTCGCCACCAGGTCGCCCTTCACCTCAAAGCCCATATGCGTGGGTTTATCTTCCGTCATACCATTGGCAAACACATCTCCCTCAAACCAGAAATTATTCCAATTGCCTTTATCCAATACCATAGCGCCTTTAATACCACGCATTTGCTGGCCGGTGCCTAAATTCATTGTGTTTTTAATGGTAGTATCTACATCCAGCCGGGTTGTAGCTCCATACTTCACAAACTTCACCGTAAAGCCATAAGGCGAATTAGTCACTTTGTCCCTGATAATGCCCGTTAATTCCAACCGGTTTCCGGTAAACGTTTGGTTAGCGATAGAAAACTCTACCCTTATTCCATTCGTTATCATTTTCAGTCCTGCAATGGCCGCATGCTTATGAATCAGCTTACCATTCTCTGCCGTATAGTTTAAACTATAAGGCGCATTATCCGTTCCTGTAAAGCCAGGTATACTAAAATTCAATGCCCCGTTTATTTTCAGGTAATCCTTCCCATTCTCTATTTCAAATGGAGCAAACACCGAGAAATTGTTCAACGTTAAAGAAGGATGTGCCTGCTTTAGAATAATGCGCGATTCATTTCCCTTACTGTATAAGGAGATATTCATAATTCTCAGCTTATCCCCATAAGCAAGGTCTGGCAATCCGGCAATCTCCGTTAATGAACTGTCTGCCACCTTTGGCAACAACGACAACGACCAGCAACCATATTTCTTATCATACAAGGTTCCATACTGGGCCGCTTTGTCAAACCCAAAGGACACCATGGTTTGTGACTGGTTAAAGTTGAGCTTCATTACACCCGCCAGCTGTATATTATTCAGCTCCAGATCGCCAAACCCGATAGTGGTTTCGCCAATCTCCAATCCTTTAGCTGGCACTGTTATAGCTCCGGCCTCCACATTACCCGTTAACTCCAGGTTTCCATTTTGTATATACCAGCTCTTACTGGTAATACGCCAGTTATCCAATGGAATAACCACTTCCGTAGTGCCACCAATAGCGCTCATAGCCTTATCTGTTACACGCACTTCTCCAATGTTCAGCTTAATATCCGGCGATGCAACGTTTTCCAGTTTAGTATGCACAACCGACATCAGGTGCACGCCATCTTTGGCAATAAAACTTTTATTACTGGCTTCGGTACGGTAAATATTATTCAAGGTATAGTGTACGCCGCCCGCTTTGGATTCCAACGTGTAGTTACCCGTAATAGAATTGCTCAAAGCTGTCTCGGAAGCAAACACCGGAATTTCATTAGCAACCGGCACATTGATCAGATAGTCCTTATCATACGCATTAGGCGCTTTATAAGCATTGTAATCTACCTGTGTTTTATAATCACTTGCACTTACACTTAATGCCTTGAATTCTGTTTGAGGCGCATCCAGCGACACAGTACCTTTCCACTGCACATTACCCACCAGGTTATTACTGTTCAGCGTTACAGTGCTTCTGATGGTGCCTTTTGAATCGCTTTTATTATAGGAAGTGATAGTAATACCCTTGTTAAATCCAGATAGCTTAGCTGAGTAACCCCCATGCACCGTAACATCCACTCCGTCATCATCCACAGGTATTTCCCCGGACTCTGTCTGCATTTTTGTTTTCGTAACACCCTGCCCGTCTATGCCATCCAGCGGCTTTTTAGGCGCCGGAGCATCCTTCAGCTTCACAGCAGTAAAGTGCAGATGCTTCGCTTTGGCATCTATACCAAACACACTATTACCCGTTACAGTAATACTTCCCGTAGCAAAAGTTCCCTTAATGCCAGTAGTCAAAGCTTCCATCTCTACAGGGAAACCATATAAAGAACTTAAATCCACCTTATCATTCCCTGTAAGCGCAAAGTGAACAGTTTGTGTATTTTCCTTCTGTATGGCAGCACTGGATGTCGCATTTTTTGCATTATTAGCTGCTCCACTTAAATTGATATTCGTCCCGATATTGCCTCCAACGGAATAATTATTCTGCGCCACGCCCGTAACCCCCGCGCCGTTGCCACCAGAGCTATTACCATTGGAAGTATTGGTTGATACCCCTTCCAGTTTTACCTTTTTGCTTTCCCCGATCAAACCGGTTTTTACAGCCGAAATCGTTACCGTGCTTTTATTTAAAGGCAAGCCATCTAAACTATACGCACCTGTTGCATCAGAATATACTTCTGTCACATTGCTCAACTCCTGCACATACACCCTGGCATCTTTTACAGGCTTTCCGTTCTGCGTTACCTTTCCTGATATGGTTAAAGCGGGTTCCAGCTTTATCAACAGATCTTTAGGGATATCATCATTGGAGTTATTGCTCACCCATAATGTTTTAGTAACATGCCCTGCACTGGCCACCTGCACCCTGTAGTAAGCGATGTTAGCTTCAAATGAAAAATCCTTACAATGATCTTTCAGTAACAGCACCGGATTAGCAGCTGGATTAGATGATTGCGGAACGTCCATAATAGTAACCGTACCCATCAACCCTTTGGATGTTTGAGCATCCAGCAAACACACACTGATCCTGTTCCTCCGTGTATACATTTCAAAATCAGGCAAGGTTTGCGTTGGCGAAGTGGCCTGCCCGTTAAAGTTGGGCACCTTTATTTTCTCTGTAAAAGTTTGTGTGCGGTAATGCACATTATCTTCCGGAATTACGGTAAACGTTACCGATCCGTAAGGCGTTGTTAAATCTACCCCAAGCGAACTGGTCACATATTGATTCTTGAAGAAATCCATCGTCGTCTTTATCTTCTGGCTACCCCAGCTAAACTGGTCGCCCACTACCACGTTAGCCGCAATAGGCTTGCCGCTTTCCGCATCCTTAATTTTTACATGCACCAGTTGTGGCGGTAGCAAAAAGCCCTTTACCGTTTCTTTTACGCCTGCCACCATAGGCGATCCGGAATAAATAACCTTATGCCCTGTTATAAACCCATTTTTAGAGAAGGTTACCAGCTTCCAGCCTTTATACTTACCCTGACTGGTTGGATCAGAGAAACGGAACAAAGCATCGTTGCCCGTCACCTGTGTTTCCTGTATCTGTATATTCCCATTAATGGATTCCAGCAAAAGCGCTCCCAAAACTCCATTCTCTTTAATCTCCGTTTCCATTTTCGTTGCAGGCAAAGCCTTCTTCATATCATACAAACGCACGGTTACACCCGGCAAAGCAGTCGCACTGTTATTGCTTTGCGGATACACACCTCCTTCTATATAAGGCGCCATTGCAAACAATTCCACACTCTTTGCTTCGTAGATATGCGAAGCACTTACAATATCCTTGTTAAACACAAAGTCCTGCTTCGGATAGTAGTCGGGCCAAACAAGCTTATGAAACACACTCACACTCACCGGTGCGCCATATTGCGTGGAATAATTCAGCGAAGAAGTAATACCTGACTCCGCATACACATAATACTGATCATTCGCATTGTTGAAATCGCGTGCCACCAGGTTATCAAAATGCACTTTGCCATCCGACCCTGATTCTGCATAACCAATTACATTGTACAATACATTATCTGCATCGTGCAATTGCTTCACAGGCAAATTCTTCTGTGGCCCTTCATTCGCAGGAATGCCCCATTGCTGCGGTTTTACACTCGCTTTCCGGCAAAGGAACACACGCTGCCCCGCCAGTTTTTCTTTAAGATTGGTTTGCGTATTCTTACCTGTCATTATGGGTTCAAAAGCATATTCCTTTACCCTTGCCACCAGCTCACCTACATTATAGGTATTGCCCGCCAGGAAGCGAAAGCTTTTATCGGGACTACCATAATAAGGATTGTTTATCGTAATAAACTGATCCAGCCCCAGGAATAACGCATTGCCCACACTATAATCATTATAGCCTACCAACCCTGCATTCAATTCAAAATAACCACTCTTATCAGTAGTAGCCGTAGCAAACACCCGGTTCTCGCCATTCTTATTCGTTATATCATACTGCCTGCCCGTTTCTCCCTTACTTACATCCGGCATAGTCCATAATATAGAACGGAAGCTGATGTTAACATTAGCCAGTGGGGCAGGAGCCGTATTTTTAAATTGATATTTCAATACACCTTTTACTTTCACAGACACATAAGCAGGCTTTAACTCCACCGACTTACTGGTAATTCCCGCCACCAGCAACGGACGATATTCCGGTATAGCACCAGCAGGCTGATAGCCATATTCCTTTATATCAAAATATACCGAAGCTCCTTTATACTCCGCATATACATAATAGTTCTCTGTATTGTCCAGGTTATTCACCAGGTTATAGAAATCGGCCTTCGCCTGGAAGTTGTTAGGATTACTATAATCAGCCACCTTTTGTGTAAGAGCCGATTTTTTAGCTACAATATAATAGTTAGCCCATTCTGTAAAAGTGGGCTTCTTATCTGCCTGTGAAGCAAACAGGATCTTGCCTGTGTTGTCCCCTTCACCTGCAGGCACATATTTACCCACGCCTTTAGCGTTTCCACCTTTCACACCTTTACGCAATACGTAAATATCCACCATGTCATCTGCCTTATTTTCCAGGCTTACATTCTCCTGCTTGCCCTTATCGGCCGAAAACTCTTTATCCCTGTTTATTCGTACAGATAATTTGTAGTTATCTGCAAATACCATTTGCGCACTGGCATTTACATAACTGCCCCCTTCGTCATCTACCACGTAGATATATTTAGCCGGATCGGAATAGTGCTTGTTTTTGATATTGATATAATAGCAATAGATCAGCGCCGTTCCACTGGAACTGGCTTCTGCTATATAACACCGCTTAGTGGTAGTGGCGGCAAAAGTGTAATTGCCAGCACTATCCGTAGTGGTAGTAGCAATCACCTGCCCTAAACCACCGGCAGCTACGCCCGCAGGCTGCATGCCGCCATAGCCACCCGGCAACCCGGTAACCGGTATACTGTCAATATGTAAATAAGTGATCTTTACCGAATCCTTGCCCACATTAGCCACCTGCGCACCTTCCGGCAATTGCAGGGATTTAAACGTAGTGCGCGACACCGTCTGTGTCATCGTAGTCTTCTTAATGCTCATAGCCACCGTACACAAACCATAGCAAAGCTGCAACTGCTCATTAGCCAGGTGCAGCGTATCGGCTTTTACTCCATTGAAAGCAGCAGGTAAAGAAGCCGCATCCGCAGTGCTATGAAAACGATAACTCAGCACACCTGTTATACTAAAACTGTTACCCGCCATTTTTATTGCAGGCCTGGTAACCTCTTCTCTCGAATCTGCTGTTGTTCGCAACTCTGCTCTTCCATACTTAAATACGGCAGCCCCGCTGGTGCCATTATTTTTAAACAGTATTCTGCCGGAAGGATCAGTAGCTACTACCCGCCAGGCATAATATTTATCCTTTTTCAAAGCCAGGTTACCCACATTATATACATAAGAGGTGGTTCGCACCTTTTGCGATAACAGGGGAAAACTGGCTGCATCCAATACCTGGTTAGGATTGGCATTGCGCGCAGGCATCTCCTGTATTTGTAAAGTATATTCTGTACCCACCGGCACAGCACCGGGGTTCATCCAGTTAAAGATCACCGTTTGCGGAGTAGCGGCGTTCACGCTATCGCCTGGTAATGGGTTCACTAGCACCGGCGGTTCGGGATAAGCAATGGTAAGCAAAGCACAACCCAATGGAGCAGCACCGGATAACAGCCGACCAGAATTGTAATCAAGCGCCTGCACACACAAACTATAATTACCTTCCGGCAGGCGTAGGGTACGCGCCAGGGTATTACGGTCAATGCCCTTTATATCAAAATTATTCAGATCCAATATTTCACTCAACGCAGAACCATTCAACTGCCTTACCTGGAAAGGTGCCAGTGTAATCATCTGCGACGACACAAAGCCAGGCTTGGACTGTATCGCAATACCATTATCGCCCGTAGCAGACCCCGCCAGCCTTACCTGCAGCGTATTGTTGGTAGTATTTTGCAATGTCATAAACACCTTGTTGGCATCGCTGGAAGTGTAATTAGATAAATAAGGCGAGTAAGGCGGCGTTACCCCTATGGTGATGTTTACCTGCGCCAGCGGTTGCTTCGCAAACCCCAGCAGCAGCAATACAATACCAGTAACGTATTTAATGTATCCCATAACTTTTAATTATTGTAGCTCACCGCAATGACTAAAATGTATATGCGTATGTGAAATTGGTTCTGAACTCGGAAAAAGAAGGATTCAGCGTTTCATCTTCCGAAGCGCTTCTCAGGTAGGTGAGTGTGGCATTCACACTGTTTCTTTTACTCACCCGCACCGATCCTGTAAAGCTGCCGCTGATATAATGCCCTGCCTTCACACTATTAGTAGATTGCAGCTGATAGCTCCAGTTGGTATTTAATAACAGCTTCGATTGCCATAACTGCTTATCCAGTCCCAGCGAAGGTCCATGTATCACTGTATGCACCGAAGGAGCGTCTGCCACCGTATAGTTATACACAGCCGACACATTCACCCCTGGTTTTACAAAACCTACCTGGTAAGAAAGATTACCTGTTTTACTATTCGTTTCCGAATTGGCAGCCGTAAAGCTGTTTAAATCCACCATCGCCTGGTAATTGGCTACCAGGATAATATTTTGCGTTAACTGGTCACTGTTAAACGAAAAGCGCGCCATGCCATTCAGGTTGTGATTGGTTCTCGCCACCCGTAAAGTATCAATAACCGGGTTTAAACCCCGGCTCTGGTTAATGCCATAATTGCTGTATTGCACGTTGGCCCCGAACGATTGCACGTTATAGCCCACATTTACATTACCAATCGTTTTATTAGAACGAAAACTTTTATCCTTCAATATATTATCATGCTGCCATCCCAGGCTACCACTCACTACCAGCTTACGCTGCAGCAGGAAAAAAGAAGGGGCCACAGTGTAGTTTTCCACATCCGTTTCAAAATAATAGGCCCCCATCGACTGATAATTAGGATCAATTCTTTTATACTGCAGCTTCACCGTAAATGCCTTGGCCTCATAACCAATAGCCGCCTGCGCCGCCGTCAGCGCCTGCGTGCTGGCGTTGATCTTTGCAATTCGGGTAAGCAACTTCGCATCTTTCAGCAGTTCATTGGAAAACGTATCGGCGCCCAAATCCCTGGTATATAAACTACCCGCACCATCACCTTCCAGCAATATATGCTTCAGGATCTTATACCGGAAAGAAACGCCAAACACCGCGTTTTCAGCAGGGGTAATATTATAAGAGGAAGGAAGTTTGCGAACCGAATTGCTATCATCCTTCGCCTTCAGATATATAAAGTCAATATGATTTTCTTCTGTGCCATAACCAATTTTGGCCGCATAACCCGTTCTTTTATAAGCAGGTATCTGGGTAAATACATTGGAGCTTTTAGAAGAATCGGCTTCAATGGCTTTATTAAAACGGCCATAGATGAATCCCAGTCTCAGTTTACCGGGATTCACTTCTACGCCACCGCCTAAAAATACAGCTCCCCCAAGCGTATAAGGCGAAAAAGTTAACGAACGCCACCCTGCGTGTACCGTAAGCCACTTATAGCGTGGACTGGCCCCATATTGATTAAATGGCTGCGTAAAACCTCTTTGCTGGTCCGACACCACAATACCCACCGGAAAACTGATGCCATATAACGACACTACCGGTGAACCACTCACTAAATAAGAAAATTTTCTTGCACGGGATGGAATGCCACTAACTTTATAAGTACCAATGCCTATGCCTACGGTTCCTGATATGGAAACTGGCTTTTGTTTAGCCAATTGATCAATATCCTGGGCATGTAAAAATGAAAAAGACAAGCATACAAAAACCGGCAGCAGCCCGCTTTTGTACATCAATTGGCGCATAAGCATAATTTTTAGCAGGGTGAAATTCCTTTCATAAGTATAACAAAAGTGCCTACATTCACTTTACAGATGAATACCCAAAAAGGGTTACCGCATTAACCAGGTTAATGAGTAATTTTCATTATACGTATGAACAGGATAGTGCCATATATAATATTTCTATTATTACTACTCTACCCCAACCCACTGTATTCACAGGCACTTTCTCCATTAAGCAATAATTTCCAGTTCGAATTATACAACACCAATAATGGACTAACTGATAATTTTATCAGTAAAATAGTTACAGATAAAAAAGGTTTTTTATGGATAGCTACTAAAAACGGGCTAAGCCGTTACGATGGGTTTCACTTTAAAAACTACACGCATATCCCTGGCGACAGCAGCAGCCTACGCAGTATCTGGACCACCGACATGCTATTGGATTCGCAAGGCACCTTATGGGTAAGCACCGAAGGAGGCATCTGCTATTATGATGAAGTCAATGACTGCTTCCGGTACATTAATACCAGCAAAGACATGCAGGTATTATATAAAGCTCCCCTGTGCCCGGGTAACGATCGCAGCACCATATGGGTAGCGGCAGAAGACGGTTTATGCCGTATCAACACCATTACCAAAACATTCACTCACACCTCCCTGCACCGCACCCCCGACCCTCAGTGCATTATCTCCGATAACCATAACAGGATATGGATAGGCACCCGCACCAATGGCATGTACCGCTACGATGGCACTACCCACCAGCACCAGAAGCTCAACATCCCTGTTATTCCAGCCGATTGCCAGATTATGGATTTTTATAAAGACACAGATGGAATGGTATACGGTGGCACCAATGCCGGGCTATTATGTATCAACGACACTACTATACAACTTTTCAATAAAGGTTCCGGCAATGTCAGCACTACCGACTTTGACGACATCATGTGCATTACTTCCTTTCCCAAACTTACCGGCCCCGATCGCCTGTTATGTGGCACCTACGACAATAAAGTGCTGGTGTTTGATAAAAACAAGAAAGCATTTATCTATAGCTGGCAAAACACCAATGCCAAACTAAGCAATATGCCACACGGCATTTTCTCCTGCCTGTTTACTTTGCATAATATATTATGGATAGGCACCGACCATGGCATGTATAAGCTGAACCTGGATAAACAGGATATTGTTACAGAAAACATCCCGCAAATTATGTTCAGCAGCAATATTGTACTTGTAAAACAAATATTGCAGGATCCTGAGCAAAAACACCTGTTGTGGATGACACTGGATAAACCATTAGGCGGCATTGCTATTTACAATACCACGCAAAAAAAAGTAACCCACTGGCTGCAAACACTGCCCAAGGGAAAATGCCCTGAAACCTGCACTGCTTATAACGACCTGCTAACTGATAACAAAGGCCGGATATGGGCACTGAACGATAAAGAAATTCATTGTTATAATACGAAAACACATAGCCTTACCAAACATATGCTTCCCCGCATATGCATGTCGGCCGACCTGGATAAAGAAAACAACCTATGGATTGGCACAGACAAAGGCATTTTGCATTACAACACACAAACCCGTGAATACAAGTTATTCGATCATGTATTCAACGGCACACCAGTAGAAAACAGTTCTCTCTGGTGGCAATTTGCTGCTACGGGCATCCGGCACGATGGCGCTCATACGGTGTGGGTTACCTCCATTAAATATGGACTATTCAGCTTCAATTGTAACACCGCACAGTTTACCCCTCACCGTCAACCTTTCAACACCTGTTACGAAACCAAAAACAGGTGTTCCTCCCTCAGTTTCGACAGTGCAGGCAATATATGGATAGGCACCATGGCAGGCCTTACCACCTATTACCCACGTAACGACAGCTTTGTTAACTATAACCGCATTCACGGCCTGCAATCGACCTATGTATATTCCATACGGATGGATAACCGGGAGTGTATCTGGGGCCGTGGCAATTCTGGCATATTTTACTACGACATTGCCCATAAAAAGTTCACTAACTTTTTGCTGCCAGCCGAGCAAAGCAGCGCCTTTTTCAAACAAAGAATATCCAGGGCCGATAATAAAATACTGGCGGGATTTGAAGGGGGATACAACATATTCGACGCCCCCACGCTCAGTACGGGTAACGAAGCACCACCACAGCCATACATTGCCGACTGTCATGTAATGAACAACCGCTATTATTACAACAGGGATAGCGTTGCTTTTCAACAGGCTTCCTTCGGGCATCATGCAAGCATTTTCCGGTTCGACTTCAGTGCTATTAATTACAACGATAACAATAACGCTACCTTCTTATACATGCTGGATGGGTTAGACAAAGAATGGCAAAAAACCGATATGCCCTCCTATGCCAGCTACACGCATCTCTCTCCCGGAAAGTACACGTTCAAAGTAAAAACCCGCAACAGTGCCGGTATAGAAAGCACCGTTATAGCTACCTTTCCCTTCACCATTCAAAGCGCCTTCTGGCAAACCTGGTGGTTTTACACATTGATAGCATGCGCTTTAATGGCTTTGTTATATGCTTTATACCAGGTGCGCATTAAAAGGGTTACCGCATTATACCGGCTGCGGTCTAAAATAAGCAAAGACCTGCACGACGATATTGGCGCAGCCCTCAGCAGCATCAGCATTATGAGCGCTGTTACACAAAGAAAGATAGACAGCCACCCGCAGGAAGCTAAAATAGTAGCTACCAGGATTGAAAACACCAGCCGGAACATGGTAGGCGCTATTAGTGATATGGTATGGAGCATTAACCCGGATATAGATACACTGGAGCAAATTATTATACGGCTGCGCGAGTATATGAGCAACATGTTTGATGAAACACAAACGCAATACCTGTTGCATTGCTCGCCACAGTTGCTTACCCGGAAAATTAGCATGGAGTTACGTAAAGACATTTACCTCATCAGTAAAGAAATCATCAACAACACCGTTAAATATTCAGCCGCCAAACATTTTACCCTCTATTTTTCTATAGAACAACATATGCTGGTAATGAATGCAGAAGACGATGGGGTAGGGTTTGATACCACACAAACAAAAAAAGGCAATGGCTTATATAATATCATACAAAGGGTTAAAGAGCAAAAGGGCAGAAGCAGTATCACCTCCGACAACAATGGCACACGCTGGCTTATTAAAATGCCCCTGTTAAAATAACCCCAATTGGGTATTTTCACCCCATTAAAGCACCACTACATTTGACTAGCATGAGGAGTATTAAAATAATCATATTTGAAGACAACCCGTTAATGCAGCAGTCTTTATCCGATCTGCTACAGTTACAGCCGGACTTCGAAGTAGCAGGGGTGTATTCAAACGCCAAACATATCTGCCGTTTATATGCACAGCACCAACCAGATATTATTCTGTCGGATATAGACATGCCTGAGGTAAACGGGCTGGAAGGCATTAGCCAACTCAAGAAAGAATACCCCGAAGCAAAAACATTAATCCTTACCGTATTTGACACCAACGACAACATACTTAATGCCATATGCCTGGGAGCGGATGGCTATTTGCTTAAAAGCACCCCACCTGAAAAAATTATAGAAAGCATTAAAGATGTGATTGAAGGCGGTTGCCCGTTAACCCCTTCGGTAGCAAAAAAAATACTCACGCATTTTCCTAAAACCCGCTTTGTAGCTCCCAAACAGGAAGAAAGCCTGAGCGAGAAGGAAAAGGAAGTACTGGAATACATGGTGAAAGGATACAGCTATAAGATGATAGCCAATAGCCTGAATAAAAGCGTAGAAACCATACGCGTTCAAATAAAAAGCATCTACCGCAAACTGCATGTTAACTCCAATGCAGAAGCTATTATTAAGGCAATGAATGGTTATGGTAAATAACACCCTGTTTTTCTGGCAGGGTAATTACAAAAGTAGCACCTTCATTTATCTCGCTGGCAGCGGTAATAAAACCGCTGTGCTGCTCCATTATCTTTTTGCAGATAGATAGCCCTATACCCGAACCTTCTATTTCATGATAGCTATGCAGGCGCTTAAATACAACAAAGATGTCTTCACTATATTTTTTTTCAAAACCAATACCGTTATCAACCACAAATATTTTGTAATAGTTGTTATCGCCAGTAGCTGACTGCTCGGCATAAATATGCACTTCCGGCACGGTGTCTTTTTTTCTAAACTTGATAGCGTTGCTTATCAGGTTATAAAACACCTGCCGCATTAAGGTAGGTATCACATGCGCTACCGGCAAAATACCTAAAGTTATTTTTGCCTTAGACTGATGAATTGCAATTTCCAGTTCACCTAAAGCTTCCTTAACAATATCATTTAAATCGGCAGTTACAAAATCTCCGCCCTGCACCGCATGTCGCGAAAACCGTAACAGGTCGTTCACCAGTTGCTGCATGCGGATAGTAGCGTTGATAATTTTAGTGATATACTTATCTACTTCCCCTTCGGTATCTTTCTTCTGCATGATCATGTCACTAAACACTCTTATCTTTCGCAGAGGCTCCTGTAAATCATGCGAAGCGATATAGGCAAAGCGATCCAGTTCTTCATTCACTGCTTTCAGGTGAATATTATTCTGTACCAGCAAGCGGTTTAAATCCCTCACCTTTTGCTCCGATGCCTCGCGCTCTTCTATCTCTTTTTGCAGCGAAGCATTAATGTTGAGCAATTTAGTTTCCTGCGCCTGTAATGATTGTGTTTTCTGATAAAGCTCTACAAACAATCCCACCTTTACACGAAGCAGTTCAGGGTTAATAGGCTTGTAAATAAAATCAACCGCACCCACCTTATATCCCTTGAAAATGGCTTCATCTTCATTATGTGCGGTAATAAAGATGATAGGTACGTTCTTCAGCTTGTCACGCTGATAAATCAACGCTGCCGTTTCAAAACCATTCATGTCCGGCATTTGCACGTCCATCAATATCAATGAAAAATCAAATTCCCTCAGCAATATCTTCAACGCAGCCCTACCCGAACCAGCCTTTACAATATGGTAATTTTCTTTTTCCAGTATGGACTCGATAGATAACAGGTTATCGGGTCGATCGTCCACAATTAATATTTTGATAGTCTCTTTTTCCTGCACTGCCATTTTTTTAGAAGCATACGTGAATAATTTACCTGTATAACCAAACGCGCATCAGTGACAACAGCTGATCAATTTTTAACGGCTTGGTTATATAATCCGAGGCTCCTGCTTCCAAACATTTCTCTCTATCCCCTTTCATAGCCTTAGCAGTTACTGCAATAATAGGCAACGCACTGTTCTTATGTTCCCTGCGTATCTTCTGCATGGTTTCATACCCATCCATTTCAGGCATCATAATATCCATCAATACAATATCAATATGGTTATTCTCATCCAGAATGTTCATCGCTTCCTTACCGCTTTCAGCAGTAATAGTGTTAATCTGATACCTTTCAAAAGCGGTGGTTAATGCAAACAGGTTACGCACATCATCATCCACCACCAATACATTTTTATGTATCAGCACATCTTTCTGCGAGCGCAGGTCTTCAATCAGCTTCCTTTTCTCCGGCAATAATGTGCTATGATTAATATGCAGCTGCATTATCGTTTCTTCCAGCAGCAGGTCTAAAGAATTCACCCCTTTCAGCAATATTTTATTGGCATACTGCTTTAGCTTAGACTTTTCTTTGTTGGAGAAATCTTTTGCCGAATATACAATCACCGGCGTTGCATTGTAAGGGTTTACATTCTGCACACTGGCTACAAACTCAGCCCCTTCAATATCAGGCAGCATAAAGTCTGCGATAATACAATCGTAAGCACGGTCATTGATCATATCCAATGCTGCTTGTCCGTTCTCGGCAAATTCCATCTGTATCAAGTCGCCATTGTCCAGTATACGCGCTATCTGTGATGCATCTGGCTCGTTGTCTTCTACCACCAGCACGTTTTTACGTGCACGGCTGCTTTGTTCGATAATACCGGAAAACAATATCGTCAGCTTCTCAGAAGTTAAAGGTTTCAGGTTAAAACTGCGTGCACCACGGTGCATAGCCAGCAATCTGTTTTCTTCGCCCGATATCAGGTGTATAGGAATATGACGCAGGTTAATATCGTTCTTAAACAAATCCAGCACACGCCATCCGCTGGCATCGGGCAGTTTTACATCCAGCGTTACCGCTATAGGGTTAAACTTATTGGTTAAATCAAACACCTCCCCAAAACTGGTAGCCACTACCACTTTCAGCCCCATCTCATGCGCTTTCTCCTGCATAATTTTGGCAAAGCGCACATCATCTTCCACTATCAGCACCACCTTGTCGTTCTCTACTATATGCGTTCTGTCGTCTCCTACTTCATTGATAATCTCATTCAACCCTTCCAGATCTTTTGCTTCCACCGCCTTCACAGTAGTTACCGACTGAATCACTTCTGCATCATACCCTTCCAGTAATTTATACTCGTTCACAGTAAGGCTGCTTTGCTTTTCCTTGCGTATAGTAGCCGGGTTGTACTGTAAAGGCAGGAATAAAGTAAAGGTGCTTCCATGCCCGGTTTCGCTTTCCAGTTCAATAGAACCACCCAACAGATCGGCCAGACCGCGGCTGATAGATAAACCTAAGCCCGTACCGCCATACTTACGGCTGGTAGAGCCTTCCGCCTGTTGAAACGCTTCAAATATGATATTTTGCTTGTCTTTAGAGATACCGATACCCGTGTCCTTAATCTCAAACGCCACCACCCTGTCTGCACTCTCCAGGCTATGGCTCAGCAAACGCCAGTTACGTTTGGCTTCATAAATGCGCAGGCGCACTTCACCTTTTTCAGTAAACTTAAAGGCGTTAGACAACAGATTCTTCAATATCTGGTTTAAGCGTTGTACATCTGTTTCCAGTGTTTGTGGCAGCATGTCTTCCACATCAATGCTAAAGCGCAGGCTTTTACTTTCTGATATATGCTTAAAGGTAGTTTCCACAAAGCCTATCACCTCGCTAAAGCGCACTTTAATAAAGTCGGTAGAGATATAACCCGATTCAATTTTAGAAAGATCCAAAATATCATTAATCAACTGGATCAGATCATCCCCGCAACTGTGAATGGTTTTTGCATACCGCACCTGCTTCTCGTTCAGGTTGCCATCAGGGTTTTCATACAGCTGTTGCGCTAATATCAGCAAGCTGTTCAACGGTGTACGCAACTCGTGCGACATGTTGGCCAAAAACTCAGATTTATACTTAGAGGTCAATTGCAGCTGTTCTGCTTTTTCTTCCAGCGACTTCCTGGCTTCCTCCACTTCTTTGTTCTTGCCTTCCACTTCATCTTTTTGCTTCACCAGCAGGTGAGCTTTATCCTGCAACTCTTCGTTGGTTCTTCTTAACTCATCGGCCAGTGATTGTGATTGCTCTAACAGATGCTCCGTACGGGAGTTGGCTTCAATGGTATTTAATACAATACCAATACTTTCTGTTAACTGTCCTAAAAAGTCAAGGTGTGTTTGGCTGAACGAATCAAAAGAAGCCAGTTCAATTACCGCTTTAATTTCTGTTTCAAACAATACCGGTAATACAATCAGGTTAATAGGCGGCGCTTCACCCAGGCCCGAACCTATCTTAATATAATTAGAAGGAACATTCGTTAATAGTATACGCTCTTTTTCAACAGCCACCTGGCCTACCAGGCCTTGTCCTAATTCAAATTCGCGCGACAGGTTTACTTCATCACCATACGCATAGGCCGCAAACAGTTTCAGCTTAGGTGTTTTGTAATCATCTTCCTGCTCCAGGATATAAAACATACCCTTTTGTGCATTTACCACCTGTGCCAGCTCGGAAAGGATACGGCGTGTTACCGTGTTCAGATCTTTCTGGCCCTGCAGCATTTGTGTAAACTTAGCCAGGTTCGATTTCAACCAGTCCTGTTCCTGGTTACGCAGCGTGGTTTGTTTCAGGTTGGCGATCATCTGGTTGATGGTATCTTTCAGCTGTTCCACCTCACCCTTCGCTTCCACACGAATCATCTGTGTTAAATCACCTTTGGTTACCGCACTGGCCACCGCCGAAATAGCACGTACCTGTGTAGTCAGGTTTTCAGCCAGCTGGTTTACGTTCTCCGTAAGGTTCTTCCATATACCCGATGCACCCGGCACACTTGCCTGGCCGCCCAGTCTACCTTCTACACCCACTTCACGGGCCACGGTAGTTACCTGGTCGGCAAACAACGCCAGGGTATCAATCATTTCATTAATGGTTTCTGTTAACTGTGCCACCTCACCACGCGACACGATGCTTAACTTCTGCTTCAGGTTTCCGGTAGCCACCGCGGTTACCACCTTGGCAATACCCCTTACCTGGTTGGTAAGGTTAGAAGCCATCATGTTCACCGAATCGGTTAAGTCTTTCCAGGTACCACCCACGCCTTGCACCTCTGCTTGTCCACCCAGCTTACCTTCCGTACCCACTTCACGCGCTACACGCGTTACCTCAAACGCAAAAGAGTTCAGCTGATCCACCATCGTGTTAATGGTGTTCTTCAAATCAAATATCTCCCCCTTTACATCAATGGTTACTTTCTTCGATAAGTCACCCGATGCCACCGCCTTGGTTACCTCGGCAATGTTACGCACCTGCCCCGTAAGGTTACCCGTCATCTGGTTTACCGAGTCGGTAAGGTCTTTCCAGGTACCGGCCACACCAGGCACAAACGCCTGGCCACCCAGTTTACCATCCGTACCCACCTCACGCGCCACACGCGTTACTTCCGATGCAAACGCACGAAGCTGATCCACCATCGTGTTCAGCGTTTCTTTTAATTGCAATATCTCCCCACGCACATCCACCGTAATCTTACGGCTCATATCCCCATTCGCCACCGCAATAGCCACATCGGCAATGTTACGCACCTGGGCAGTAAGGTTACCCGCCATCATGTTTACCGAGTCGGTTAAATCTTTCCAGGTACCACCTACACCCGGCACGTTTGCCTGGCCACCCAGCTTACCTTCCGTACCCACTTCACGCGCCACACGCGTTACTTCCGATGCAAAGGAACGCAGCTGCTCCACCATCGTGTTAATCGTATTCTTCAGCTCCAGGATCTCTCCTTTTACATCTACTTCAATCTTGCGCGACAAGTCACCATTCGCTACCGCCGTAGTAACCTCCGCAATGTTACGCACCTGCGAAGTAAGGTTAGAGGCCATGATGTTTACCGAATCCGTTAAGTCTTTCCATAAACCTTCCACACCCGGTACATCTGCCTGGCCACCCAGCTTACCTTCCGACCCCACTTCACGCGCCACCCGAAACACTTCCGATCCAAAGGAGTTCAACTGATCCACCATCGTGTTAATGGTGTTCTTTAATTCCAGAATTTCCCCTTTTACATCCACCGTAATCTTGCGCGACAAATCACCTTTCGCCACCGCCGTAGTTACCTCGGCAATGTTACGTACCTGGGCAGTAAGGTTACTTCCCATCTGGTTTACCGACTCTGTTAAGTCTTTCCAGGTACCACCCACGCCCTGCACTTTCGCCTGGCCACCGAGCTTACCTTCTGTACCCACCTCCAATGCCACACGCGTTACTTCCGATGCAAAAGAGTTCAGCTGATCCACCATCGTGTTAATGGTTTTCTTCAGCTCCAATATCTCACCGGCAACATCCACCGTAATTTTCTTAGATAAGTCACCATTCGCCACCGCCGTAGTTACCTCGGCAATGTTACGCACCTGCGCAGTAAGGTTACTTCCCATCTGGTTTACCGAATCGGTCAAATCCTTCCAGGTACCGCCCACACCCTGCACTTTCGCCTGGCCACCCAGTTTACCTTCCGTACCCACTTCCAATGCCACACGCGTTACTTCCGATGCAAAAGAGTTCAGCTGATCCACCATCGTGTTAATGGTTTTCTTCAGCTCTAATATCTCACCGGCAACATCCACCGTAATTTTCTTGGATAAGTCACCATTGGCCACCGCCGTAGTTACCTCGGCAATATTACGCACCTGGGCTGTAAGGTTACCCGCCATTTGGTTTACCGAATCGGTCAAATCTTTCCATACACCACCCACGCCTTTTACCGTGGCCTGTCCACCCAGTTTACCTTCCGAACCTACCTCACGCGCCACACGCGTTACTTCCGCCGAGAAGGAGTTCAACTGATCCACCATGGTGTTAATGGTATTTTTCAGTTCCAGGATTTCTCCTTTTACGTCCACCGTAATCTTACGCGACAAGTCGCCACGTGCCACCGCAGTAGTTACCTCCGCAATGTTACGCACCTGGCCCGTAAGGTTACTGGCCATTTTATTTACAGAATCAGTTAAGTCTTTCCACGTACCGGCCACACCTTTTACTTCTGCCTGGCCACCCAGCTTACCATCGGTACCCACTTCCCGCGCCACACGCGTTACTTCCGATGAAAAAGAGTTCAGCTGATCCACCATCGTATTAATAGTATCCTTCAGCTCCAATATCTCGCCCTGCACATCCACCGTAATCTTCTTCGACAAATCCCCTTTTGCCACCGCGGTAGTTACCTCCGCAATGTTACGAACCTGCGCAGTAAGGTTACCCGCCATCTGGTTCACCGAATCGGTCAGATCTTTCCATACACCCGCCACATCTTTCACCTTGGCCTGGCCGCCCAGTTTACCTTCCGATCCCACTTCGCGCGCCACACGGGTTACCTCACGGGAAAACAGGTTTAGCTGTTTCACCATTTCGTTCACCTCGGTGGCAATACGCGCAAACTCCCCCTGTAAAACGTGGTCTTCTATCTGTAATGGCATTTCCTGCGACAGATTTCCCTTTGCCACAGAGCTGATTACGTGTGCAATTTCAATGGTGGGATGAACCAGATCGGAGATCAGGCTATTAATAGAACCTACCGCCACACTCCACGAGCCTCTGGCGCTTCGCGGCATTTCTACACGGTGGTTGAGCCTGCCTTTTTTACCAATAGTATTACGGGCGAGCATTAATTCTTCCACTAATAATTCATTCAGCGATATAATCTCATTTACGGTATCACAGATTTTACCGCTTAACCCTGTACTATCGCCAGGCATTCGCACACTAAAGTTTCCATTCTTAACATCCAGTAACACCCTCAATAGTTCAGGAGTATCTAATTCTTCGCTGTGCGACTTTTTCGCAGATCCATTTTGCGGAATATTTTCCACAGTATCAGTTGGTAAAGAGACTTTTGCAGTTCTCTTTTTGGGAGCAGTCATGAAAGGTATTAGAGTTTAAACTTGATAAAAGATAAAAATATCTGTTCAGGTTATCGAGAAGCATTGCTTTCATATGAAAACCAAATAGTAATTTAGCAGCACCTTTCATATAACCATTTAATTTGATGCAATTTTTAGGCCATTTAAACAGGCTGATTTTGTTGGCTGAGGACGACAGTGACGATCAGGAACTATTAGAAAGCGCGTTTGGAGAAATTGATCCGTCGTGGCAGGTTGTATGTATACCTAATGGAAGAAAGTTTGTGTCGTACTTAGACACTATACAGGATAAAGACCTTCCCGCTTTGCTGGTGCTGGACTATAATATCCCGGAATTAACAGGAGTGGAAGTTGTAAAGGAACTGAATAATCATTCCCGCTACCAGGAGATACCCAAAATTATATGGAGCACTTCCAGCTCACCGGTATTTAAAGCCATGAGTATGGAACTAGGTGCAGCTGATTATATTACCAAACCCAATGATGTAGCTTCTTTCTTAACTATAGCTAAGTATATGCTCTCGTTTGTAAAAGCATAATATTTTTACTGATATAACATCAGCTACACACATTCCTTTTATACAAAAGCAGGAAAAACAACTTCCCCTGCACAGGCCCTAAATAAAACCTGAACAAAGCGGGAAGCAGCTTTTCCTGCAACACTATCAGATTACCTTATATAAGGCATCTGTTGATGAATTAATCTTCTTTGCTGCCATCATCTGCCATACGCACCATTTTAGGTTCAAAACGGGCAACAACATCTACCAGGTCATGCTGGGCAGCCATTACTTTATGAATATCCTTATACGCCATAGGCGCTTCATCCAAACCGGCCCCGATTAAGGTAACACCATGCTCTTTCAACACCGCCTTCATATCCTGCTGCGATATCTGCTGAATAGCCTTGGTACGGCTTAACTGGCGTCCGGCACCATGCGAAGCGGAGTTAATAGCATCTTCATTCCCTTTACCTCTTACCAGGAAGCCTGGCGCTGTCATGCTACCCGGAATAATACCCATCACATCTTTACCGGCTGGCGTGGCTCCTTTTCTATGCACAATCACTTCTTCACCATGCCATTGCTCTTTCCAGGCAAAGTTATGGTGGTTTTCCACCTTGGCTAATACACGCGCCCCTACGGCCGCGGTTAACTTATTATGAATTACTTCGTGACATGCCGAAGCATAATCGCCTGCCAGGTTCATAGCCAGCCAGTATTCCTGCCCGGCTTCTGATGCCATATCCAGGTAGGCCAGGTTAGCAGCCTCTTTAGGTAAACGGCAAATATCTTTTGCCAGCCTGGTATAATATCCTGCTATAGTAGCCCCCAAACCTCTCGATCCGGAATGCGATAACAAAGCCAGGTATTTACCCTTTTCTATATTCAATACTTCGTCACGCTGTTCAAATTCAATAATACCCCATTCCACAAAGTGGTTACCTCCCCCCGAAGATCCCAGTTGTGATGCAGCTTTATCCTGCAGATTTTTAACAAACGGGGTAATATTGAATTCGCTCCGGTCTAATACCGCATGGTCAGCTTTATAACGGCCATGAAAACCATGTCCCGCACCAAACTTGGTATGCGCTATCAGTTCACGTTTATAAATAGCTTCGTTCTCATAGAAATGTTCTGCCGGGATATCAAATACCGATAACGCCATTCTACAACCGATATCCACACCCACGCCATAAGGAATAATAGCGTTACGGGTAGCCAGCACACCACCTATAGGTAAGCCATATCCCTGGTGCGCATCAGGCATTAATGCCCCTGCCACCGTAACGGGCAATTGCATCGCTATTGCCATTTGCTTACCTGCGCCTTCCTCTATATAATCCGCACCATATACGGCATATTCTCTTTTTTCTTCTATCAGGGCAATAGTAGTATCTACCGGCTTATTCAATTCTTCAATCAGGGCTGTAGCTAATGACTCCATATGCTCGTCATCCAAAAAGTTCTCCGGATACTGTTTCACCTTCGTTAGCAATGCCAGCAATTCTTCCCGTGTTATATCCGGCAATGCTGCCGCCGCTTTCAAGGCTTCCCCCAACACACGGCCTTCGGTATAACCAATGGCCAGTAAATCATCTCCGTTTATCTCTGTTTTCATAAGTTCCGTTTTATATAGTTAGCTATATAGTTTATCACGCATAGCCACTAATATGTTTTCAATCTTGTCTTTATCAGGTGTTTGCTGCAAAGCGGTATCCCTGTAGGCTATTACCAGCTTTTCCTGTAAGTCTTCTGCCATTTGCAACAGTTGCTCATAACTGTAAGCGCCCGATTTAATAGCCAGCAACTCCTCCCTGTTCGGGCGTTTTACCACCAGCGTTCCTGTTCTTGCTATTTCCTCTGCCACCTGCAACAGTCGTATCGTGTGCATCATGTTTTTAGCATCATACTCCCCGCCATGTGCCTGGTTACTCTGATAACGATCTTCATTGCGTTTCTCCATCCACTCCCAGTATTCGCGGTATTCTTTGCAATACATAGAGTAGCCATCTATATTACAATGAAGATAAGCGACTATCTTTTCCCCTTTCGGAATAGAAGACAAACAAACTTCATTTGCCAGTTCACTGCTTACTATACCGCGATATTTCAGGGTGTTATCGACATCGTAATACAAAGCATACAATCCTTTTGCATGTGACATAGCTGCCAGCCCGCAGCGCTCCTGTTGCCATCCCTGCGCTATAAGCCAGGCAGGTAAAGCAATGGCATCCTGCCCTTGCATCACATAGCAAAAATCCAATACCCCTTTGCGCTCTTTCTCTACCGGCCGCATCATTTTTTTATTCAGCCCCCTGGCTTTCTTTATCTGTGTAAGTGCATAGTTGCCAAAAGTTTCCTTGCACAAAGCAGATAAAAACAGGTCAGGCGACAATTGCTGCATTAGCGGGTGCCTGTATAAAACACAGTTATCCGGCGCGGCCAGCAGTTCCAGTATGTTAGGGTTGTTTTTTAGAAGCAGGGCCATAAACTTTCCCAATTCGTAGTATACCTCATCATTGGTGCTGTTACTTACCTGGTCAATATAATCCAGCCCATAAAACTTTTCTTTAGGCCAATAATAAACACCCCTGATATCGGTATCAGACTGTGCAGTAGCCAGCCCGTAAGCCCTGCTACCGCTTACACATTCCAGCAACAATAACCCTTTATCTTTCAATTCCTGAATAGTCATATTCCTGTAGTGTTTTTATAAAGAACGCATCCAGTTTGTCTACACTTGTGTTTCTCTTTTCCAGTCCGCTGATAGCTGCGTTGCATTCCGCGATAGTAGCATTGATATAGTTTTTCAACAGATCACTTGCAGCTACCTCCTGTTTTTCTTTAGCGGTGGCCTTAAACAATACCAGCTCTTTCACATGCTGTTGCAAAGCTTCCGGCAAGATACACAACAGATCATCAATAGTCAACGGTGCTATCCCCCTTGTATCAAGGTTCCATTTTGCCGACAACAACGACCTTATGATATAAAACAATGCCTTTATCGTAAGGGGCGCACCGGTCATTTCTTCACCGGTAAGCTTTCTTACCATGCCCATATAATGGCACGCACTCACCCGCACATCCAAATAATCAGGAGCCAGATTGTGCAACCCATCTAAAAAACCTTCCTTCTCTTTATATACTATAGGCGACTGCATCCATTCAAAAGGAGTGGCATTCGACTTTCGCATCAACTGCAATACCTTCCTCAAATCCCAGCCATATATATCCAGTTCATCTACTATAGGTAAACTGATATGATCTTCTTTTTCTGCTATAGACCAATACGCGTTCCTGTTATGTACATATATAAACCGTACATCAAAATCGCTATCGGGTGAAGGAAACTGCCACGCCCTGCTTCCCGATTCGCAGGAGTACAGTATTTTCACCTGGTACTCCCGCTCTATATCTTTCAGTTTTTGTTCTATTCTATTTCTCATACCTCTCTCCTTTAATCAATTAACAATTGCGTTACCGCTGCCGTATTAAATGCCCATTCTTTCGAATACACTTCATCGGCCTCCTCAGCTGCATTGGCCAAAGCCAGTTGCTGCGCTGCTGCTTTCATAGTTAACAGCTGTCCTATGGTAGTTTTAGCGGCCAGCTTTCTCAACAACAAGGTTACCCCGTTGGTATCCATACACTGAACAATCGGACCATCAAACGGCATTTCCAGCCACACCACTTCATTACGTTCCACATCCAGTACACCAAACACCAGCCCTTTATCTAACTTGTTCACCACACGCACCTGGTGTTGCACATGTGCAGGGTTATAAGCCACTCCCGTTCTCTCCGAAATTTTCATCGGATGCCTGCTGTTCATCCAACCCACTACCAGGTTGGGCGTAATAGCACCCGCAGTATAGGCGTTACAGGAGAATATCACATAACCCGCACCTGCTTTTCGTAATACTGCCGTATCTATTTCTATATATTCGGCTGTACCTACTTTATCAGGAATAGACCGGATATCTCCGCTATGCTTACAACCAGTTATTACCAACGAGCTATAAGAACATCTATCCACGCTGCTAGCATAAGTAACCAGGCAGCTTAAATCCATATCCAGGTGAGCGGCTGCCAACCCTGTACCCCACTGCATAAACAAACGAACCGTATTGCTTTCCAGTTTAAAACGGGTACCCATTAATGCCGCCGGCATATCCTGCACACTGCTGCTTCTATCGCCTATGGACAATGGAATCTGGAATAATTCTGGAGCAATGAACATGCTTTTGTTACTGTTAGGTATTTTTTCAAAACGCTTTTTCACCGCCAGCAAACACAATGCTCTTACTTCTTTACGCATAGCATCCAGATCGTCCTGTTCATATATGCTTAACAATATATTCCCTGGTACCACTTTCTGAATACCTCCTAAAGGCTTTACTACACGTGTGCTGTTTTTAGTAAAATAGTCTTCTGCATACATATCCAGCGTTATTAACAAGCGTGCAGGCACCTTATCAATAATATCTGCAAATGCAACTGCCGTCTCTTCTTTTCCAAACCACAGCATATTGGCAAACAGCGAACGCGCAAATAAACCCGGACGTTGTTTCAACAGTTGAAAAGTAGCATCAGCATCATACTGATTTCTCCCCTTATTCACCTGACCCTGCCATACACTATACTCTTCGTTATAGAACTTATCCAATACCGATTTCAGTTTTTCAAAACCAGCACGCTGGCTATACTCCGGCAAACGCAATGCACGTATAAAACGCACCCACATAGCTCTTTTAGCATGCATTACTTCACACATAGCATTATCGCTCATAGGCAGGTGGTTTAACCACTGTGCTATCACCACACTTTGCTTCCGGGTATATTTCAGTTTCAGCTTTTCTTTCGCCTGTAATTTGTTCGCTACTGTTCTGTTACGCACATAACGTTTGGCCATTACAGCAGGCTCTATGATCTGCAAAAAACCAGTATGCTTAAACCACAGGTAACGCATGATATCAGCAGGGCTGCTAAACAAAGCCTGAGCATCCTGTGCTTTATCCAAAGCCACCAGTTTATCAATCACCGCCATACGGGTTTCCTTCATCGCAATATCTACCATTGGTAATGGAAAAACATCCAGCAATGCATTCAGGCTTTCTGTTTGTGTAGCATCCAGTGCCGTTTTAGACAACAGCAGATCATATAAAAATGCTTCCGCATCTTTCTCTGTCCACAATTCCAGCACTTTCAGCTTACCATTGTTTTTGGTCAGCTTCAATTCTTCTGTAATAAAAGGCATACCGCAATAAGGGCATCCGTTATAACGCTCTAATGGAAAAGTATTGGCAGGTATAATATGCCCACACTCCAGGCGGGTTCCTTTACCCTGGAACAGATTGGTAAAGTAGGTGATAATATGATCCAGCAAGTTTTCACCGGTAGCATTACCCCAATCTTTCACCAGCGGCGCCCAGTTTTTGTTTACGCCCATCACCTCTTTCATAGTAGCCAGCACCTGCGCATGATAAGCAGGCGTAGCACCGCCTAATGCATACAACAGATCAGGCGACACGCCATAACCCAGTTTAGCCAGGTTAGCCACCAGCACAGCACAAGTGCCTGTTAAACTTCCCGCCTGCACTTTACGGGCAGCAGCAGGAACAAACAATGCTTTTTGACGTAAACTCACCTGTAATAAACCTTTCATAATTGCTGTTTTTTAAACCAGATAATGTTGCTACTGCTGTCTTCCTAATAGATGTTTGAAGTAAGTAACAATTGACCTAAGTAAGTAAAGCAGGCTGGACTCGAACCAACATCCCATGTATCCCTTAAGTAGTAAGTTTGATTTGACCGGAACGATAATTACAAAACTTATTACATTGCTCTACCAATTGAGCTACTGCTTTATATTCGAAGAGGTAATGGAATCAGTGGAACTTAAAAGGGTTTTTGAAGTAACTTATTCTTGACCAACCTTCGATACATCAAAGATGGCCCTGCCACTACGCAAGGGATGTGCGCAGAAAAAAATCTTTTCCAAACAAGGCTACAAAAAATTGTTTTTCAATCAGTTAGCACACAAAAAACTTTCCACCACTTTACAAATTATTTATTTGCGCAATTCCACTGCGCAGTTTGCATGGTATCTTTTATTTTTAAACCCACAATACACGTTATGTCTATTAACAAACTAGCCCTTATCCGTTATAAAACCATTGATGATTGTTTAAGAAACCGTCGCAGAAAATGGACACTCGACGACATCATTGAAAAAGTAAGTGAAGTATTATATGACAATGAAGGCATTGAAAACGGTGTAAGCAAACGCACCATACAGGCCGACATTCAACTGATGCGCAGCGATAAATTAGGATACAATGCCCCCATTATTGTGATGGATAAAAAGTATTACACCTACGAAGATGCCGAGTATAGCATTACTCAAACACCCATTAACGATGCAGATGTAGAAAAGATGAAAGTGGTGGTGGGATTGCTGAAACAATTCAACGGGTTCAGCTATTTTGAAGAGATGAGCGAAATTATTGCCCGGCTGGAAAACAACCTGTATTACAGCACACATCAAAGCCGCAACTGCATTCAGTTTGAAGACAATAAACAACTCCGGGGTTTACAGCATATCAACCCGCTATACCAGCATATACTGCATCAAAGAACACTGTTTATAGAATACCAGTCGTTCAAAGCCCTACAGCCACGCAAGGAGATTTATCACCCTTACCTGCTGAAAGAATACCGCAACCGCTGGTTCCTGCTGGCCAAACCTAAAAGAGGAAATCATTTGTTAACACTGGCACTAGACAGGATACTTAATTTTGAACCAGCCCCTGATGAAAAATTTGTAGAATATAAAGGCATAGACTTCGATACCTATTTCAGCGATTTAATAGGAGTTACCAAAACTCAAAAGGATAAAACCTATAAGGTAGTTCTGCATGTAAACAAGTATAACGCACCCTATGTAATTACCAAGCCCTTGCACGCTTCGCAAGAAGTATTGAAAGAAGACGAAACAGGTATTATCATCCGTATAGAAGTGGTACTGAATTTTGAACTGGAAAGGGAAATCCTGGGCTTTGGCGAATGTATGAAAGTGTTATCTCCCCGTCTGCTGGCTTCTAAAATAAAGAAACGCATAGCCGCTTCCATGGATAGATACGATGCAGCAGCGCAAACGGAATAAGCAAGAAACGGGTTGCCTGCGCATCTATGCAAAGGTACCTTTGGTAAGTATAAGCAACGTAATATGGAAACGCAACAACAAACACACTATAACAGCATTGCACAGGCAATAGATTATATACAGCAGCACCTCACACAACAACCTTCGCTGGAAGAGGTGGCTGCGCACGTGCATATCAGCCCTTACCATTTTCAACGCCTGTTTACAGAATGGACCGGTGTAAGCCCTAAAAAGTTTCTGCAATACCTCAGCCTGGAACATGCCAAGCATATACTTAAAACCAGACAATACACTTTATCCGACGCCGCCTTCGAAACTGGCCTATCCGGCACCGGCCGCCTGCACGACCTGTTTATGAATATAGAAGGTATGACGCCCGGGGAGTACAAAAACGGTGGCCAGGCGCTCAGCATACACTACAGCTTTGCCGAAAGCCCTTTCGGACCATTTATAATAGCATCTACCACTAAAGGCATTTGCTATATGGCTTTTGCCGAAGAGCCACAGCAGGCATTTGTTCAACTACAACACCAGTTTCCTAATGCCCACTTTGAGCAAATGACCGACAGGATACAACAGAACGCCCTATTCCTATTTACGCAGGATTGGAGCAAGCTATCCGAAATAAAACTGCATTTAAAAGGCACCGCTTTTCAGCTGAAAGTGTGGGAAGCCTTATTAAAAATACCCATGGGGCACCTCACCACCTATTCTGATATAGCCAATGCCCTGCAACATCCACGCGCCAGCCGTGCAGTAGGCACTGCTGTAGGTGATAACCCGGTGGCTTTTCTTATTCCCTGCCATCGTGTAATACGCACCAGCGGCGCTTTAGGTGGTTACCATTGGGGGCTTACCCGCAAAACTGCCATTATAGGCTGGGAAAGCGCCAAAGCCGACAATCATTAAGCCCATTTTTAACACAACCATTTCTGGCATCGTTTTGTTAGTATTGCTTTTTATAACAATACTATTATGCAACTCACATATCCGGCTTTACTGCAACAAGGTATTTTTATCAATAACAACTGGCAAACAGGCGCGGCTACCTTTCCCGTATACAATCCCGCCAACGGCGAGGTTATCACCAACGTATATAACGCAGGCGTTGCCGAAACGGAACAGGCCATACAAGCCGCTGATGCCGCTTTTCCAGCCTGGAGCAATAAACCCGCCAAGGAACGAAGCGACATTCTTAAAAAGTGGTACCAGCTAATTATACAACACAGCAATGATCTGGCTTTATTACTTACTACCGAACAAGGCAAGCCACTTACAGAAGCCAAAGGAGAAGTACAGTACGGTGCGTCTTTTATTGAATGGTTTGCCGAAGAGTGCCGCCGCACTTACGGACAGGTGATACCCGCCCCGGTAGCCGACAGGCGTTTCTTTACCATCAAACAGCCCATTGGTGTTGTAGCTGCCATTACCCCCTGGAACTTCCCCATAGCTATGATCACCCGCAAAATAGCGCCAGCCCTGGCAGCTGGCTGTACGGTAGTACTAAAGCCCGCAGAAGACACACCTTTATGCGCCCTGGCTTTAGCCCAGCTGGCTAAAGAAGCAGGACTACCTGCCGGCGTATTAAATGTGATCACCACTTTACAAGCTGCGGAAACAGGCAAGCTGTTAACCACACACCCGGCTGTACATAAAATCTCTTTTACAGGCTCTACCGAGGTAGGCCGCATACTGATGCAGCAGTCCTCTTCTACCCTTAAAAAGTTATCACTGGAACTGGGCGGCAATGCCCCCGCTATTGTGTTTAACGATGCCGATCTGCAGCAGGCCGTAAAAGGCACACTGGCCAGCAAATACCGCAATGCCGGGCAAACCTGTGTATGCGCCAATCGTGTGCTGGTGCAAAAAGACATTTACCCTGCCTTTATGAAAGCCTACCAGGAAGCCGTTATGGCTATGCAAGTAGGCAACGGCACTACTGATGGCGTAACCATAGGCCCACTGATTAACCAGGACGCCATCGACAAAATACAGAAGCTGTTAAAAGATGCGTTTGACAAAGGAGCAGAGCTGCTCTGTGGCGGTAAGGTACATAGTGCAGGCCCGCTGTTTTTCGAGCCTACTATTATCACCCACTGCACACCCGAAATGGAGTTAAGCAGGGAAGAAATCTTTGGCCCTGTAAGTGCTGTATATGTGTTTGAAACCGTGGAAGAAGCTATTGCCTTAGCCAATAATACCGAATATGGATTAGCCGCTTATTTCTTTTCAAAAGATGTGCAACAGGTATGGCGTATTGCGGAGCAGTTGCAGTATGGCATTATTGGAATAAATGAAGGAATTATCTCTTTTGCAGAAGTACCGTTTGGTGGTATTAAACAAAGCGGATATGGAAAAGAAGGTAGTTTCTATGGTATAGAAGACTACCTTATTACCAAATACCTTTGTTTAGGCGGCATTCACTAACCGCCCTCATAAATATGCTCAATAGCATCTTTATATTTCTCCATAATCACTTTCCTTTTCAGGCTTAATTTAGGAGTCATTTCACCTGATTCAATACTCCATTCGCGTGGCAGCAGTTCAAATTTCTTGACCTGCTCTACGTGGTTGAAGTTTTCATTCAGGCTTTCTACTATTTCTTTATACTTTTCTATCACCTTCTCGTTCTTCACCACATCTTCATGGTTGTTGAACGGAATATTGTTTCGCTTCATCCATTTTTCCAACGTACTGAACGAAGGCACAATCAGTGCGCCTACAAATTTTCTTTCCGGCCCCACCACCAGCACCTGTTCAATGAAAGCATTCTCTTTCATCTTGTTTTCAATGGGCTGTGGCGCCACGTACTTACCACCACTGGTTTTAAACAGCTCTTTCTTGCGGTCGGTGATCTTCAACATGCCTTCATCCCACACACCTATATCACCTGTATGTAACCAGCCGTCTGTCACCGCTTCTGCAGTAAGGTCGGGCCTTTTATAATATCCTTTCATTACACTAGGGCCTTTCACACATATCTCACCGTCTTCGGCCAGTTTCACTTCCAGGCCATCGATTGGCGGGCCCACAGTGCCAAATTTCTTCCATTTGTTATCGCGCCTGTTCACGCATATCACCGGGCTGTTTTCCGTAGGCCCGTACCCTTCATATACCGGCACACCCGCCGCACTAAAAATGCGCAGCAGCTTTGCCTGGCAGGCCGCACCACCGGTTACAATAAAAGAGATATTGCCCCCCAATGCTTCGCGCCACTTGCTAAACACCAGTTTATTGGCAATGGTCAGTTGCAGGTTGTACCATGCACCGCCACTTACCCGGTTATCATATTTCTCGGCCAAACCTACCGACCAGTAAAACAGTTTACGTTTAATACCGGTAAGCTGGCTACCTGTGTTCATAATTTTTTCAAATACCTTTTCCAGCAAACGGGGCACCGTGGTAAAGCCGTTCGGCTTCACTTCTTTCAGGTTGTCGCCAATGGTATCCATGCTTTCAGCATAATAAATACCAATGCCGCTATACAGGTAAATGTAGGTAACACATTTTTCAAAGATGTGATTCAATGGCAAAAAGCTCAACACCTTATGGTCCGGCGCATCTTCAAAAGGAAAACTGATTTTACTTAAGTACGCATTACTTACAATGTTCTGATGGGTAAGCATTACGCCCTTAGGTGTACCTGTTGTTCCAGACGTGTAAATGATGGTAGCTACATGACTATCCGGAATGCGCGCTTTCACACCCTCCACATCATGTAAAGAAGCATCCCCGGCCGGCACCAGCAAATCTGCCCAATGTGCCACACCTTCTACCTTATCGAACGTATATATGTTTTTAAGAGTAGATATCAATGGTAAGATATCCTTCACCTTATCGTATAACTCTCTGCTGCTGATGAAAATGTGTTTAACCGCGGCATCGTTTAAAATAAACTCTATTTCGTGCGCGTTGGTGGTAGGATATAAAGGCACCAGGATAGCCCCGGTCTGCTGCACGGCCAGATCGGTAAATACCCATTCCGGTCGGTTATTACTGATAATAGCAATTTTATCTGCACTATCCTCGTCAAACTGATTACCGCTTACACCCAGTTTCAACAACCCGGCGCTAAAGCGATTCACAATTCCTGCCACATCTCCTGTGCTATAAGTTTTCCATTGGCCATTTACTTTGCTGGCCAACATATCCGGTTTGGGAAACTTTTGTAACTGGTACGTTACTGCGTCAAAAAGTCGTTTACATTCCTTCATACTGCAAGAATCAAATGTATATGCAATTACCCATTTAAGATAGTTATTATACGGGAAATAAAAAAGTTCCTGCCACTACAGCAGGAACTTTTCCTTTATCCTTAACACATTGTTTACTAATGCGCGTAATACTGTCCTTCCGGAACTTTAAACACCCTGCTTTGTTGCAGCTTCGCAAAGTTATTGCTCTCTTCTTCATGAGCTTTCATCCATGCCTGGTAGGCATCGGGGCTGGAAGCAGCGGTAAACAACCAGTTGTTATAAGCGCCAAATATACCTTCCTGCAGCAGCTGACGCTGATGATCGAACAAACGGTAAGGATACTGTGTAGCATATTGTTTAAACCACTCCAGTATAAACTTAGAACGTAAGTTGGTTAACGATTCAGTAGTGATACCATCCGAAGTAACCTCTGTAAACTTGCTAAAGGTTTCGGCAATGGCCTTGGTAAAAGGCGTGCCTTTAGTTATATAAGCATTGAGCAGCGTAGGCTTCAGAAACAATATCTTATAGTCATCCTTTACAATATTTTTCATAATCACCGTGCGCTGGCTCAGGCTTTCAATGTTCAGGAAAATTTCGCCGTAAATTACCGCCCATAACAGGTTGTCTTTTTCGTCGTAATACCTGGCCGCGTTATAATAATTGGTGCTGATGTTGGGGTCTGCTTCAATACCTTTTTCCCAATACACAATAGCCTGTTCCAGCTTGTGTTGCATGGCGTATAGTTCGCCCCACTCGTTATACAGCACACCGCTTTTAGGATACTTTTTCAATCCCTTCTTATACAGCTTTTCGCATTCAGTATATTCCGCAATGGCCTTGTAACTTAAACCCAGGGTCTGGTAACCGGTTTCGTCAGGATAAGCATCTACCAGCTTTTTCCCTACTTCTATGGCATGTGAATAGTCTTTCTGCAAATAGTAAGCAAAGGCAAGATCTTTGCGAATGTTCACATTGCGTGGTTCCTGGTCGGCAGCACGGTTCAATACCATAATGGCATTTTCGTAATCCCCTTTCTTTAAAAAGGCTTTTCCTTTTTCATGCAAACTACCGTCACCATCCTGCGCCCTGGCTATAAAGCCGACGCCTGCACATGCCAATAATACCAGCACTCGTTTTATCATATTCATAGTTCTATTCGTAAATCAGATGCGTTAATAAACCATCTCTCAACTTCGGCTCAAACCAGGTGCTTTTGGGTGGCATTACGTTACCACTGTCGGCAATGGCAAACAACTGGTCAATGCTTACCGGGTATAAACTAAAGGCAACAGCCCATTCACCACTGTTCACTCTTTTTTCCAGTTCGCCCAGTCCCCTGATACCTCCTACAAAATCAATGCGCTTATCTGTACGCGGGTCGTTAATCCCAAGCAACTCAGACAATATATTATTTTGTAACACACTTACGTCCAGTATTCCAATCGGATCTTCGGTGTAAGTAGCTGGTTTCGAAGTCAATTTGTACCAGGTACCGTCTAAATACATGCCAAATTCATGTAATTGTGCAGGATGCACAGCACCCGATGCAGGTGTTAACACAAATTTGTCTTCTAAACGTTTCAGAAAATCCGCCTTCGACAAACCATTCAAATCCTTTGCTAACCGGTTGTAATCCATAATATACAACTGGTTAGAAGGAAACAACGTAGTAAGGAAATAGTTGGCTCCCTCTTTGGCACCGCTGCCAATTGCTTTACGCACCTTAGCGGCAGAAGCAGCACGGTGGTGACCATCGGCAATGTAGGTACAAGGCACTTCTTTCTCAAATAGGGTGGCTATTTCTTCTACCGCTTTTTCGTCGTTTACAATCCAGATAGTATGCTGAATGTTATCGTCCGCAGTAAAATCGTATACCGGGTTCTTTGTTTCCTTCCACTTCTCCACCAGGGCGTCAATGCCTGCATGGTTGCGATAGGCTAAAAACACGTTACCTGTTTGTGCGCCGGTAGTTTTGATATGGTTAATACGGTCCTGCTCTTTTTCGGGGCGGGTAAACTCATGCTTTTTAATAATGTCGTTTTCGTAATCATCCACACTGCTTGCGCACACCAGCCCTGTCTGGCTTCTGCCATTCATAATCAGCTGGTATATATAATAGCAATCTTTCTCTTCTCTGAACAGCAATTCTCTTTTAATAAAAGCCTCCAGGTTTTCCTTAGCTTTTTCATACACCTGCGCGTCGTGAATATCTACCGATTCAGGAAGATCTATTTCACTTTTAGTGATATGTAAAAAAGAGTTAGGATTACCCTGTGTTTCCACTTTTGCCTCCTGGCTGTTCAATACATCGTATGGTTTGCTGGCTATTTGTTTAGCCAGTTGAGCCTGTGGGCGTAAAGCCTTAAATGGTTTAATAATTGCCATTATTGTAAGTAGTAATTAAGTTAAGCATGTTTGTTGGAAAAATCGGTCATCAGGTCGCAAAACGCCTGTACGCTGCTCAAAGGCAATGCGTTGTACATCGATACGCGTAAACCACCTACACTGCGGTGTCCCTTCACACCTACCATACCTTGCTGTTTGCACAGGTCCAGGAATTCTTTTTCCAGCTCTGGCGTAGGCAACACAAATACGGCATTCATCAGGCTGCGGTCTTCTCTGGCCACGGTAGGCGTAAACAGCGGTTGTGCATCCAGTGCGTTATATAACAGGTCTGCCCGCTCTTTCGCTTTTTGCTCCATAGCAACCAGGCCGCCATTATTCACAATCCATCGCAGGGTAAGCATGCTCACATATACCGCAAATACCGGTGGCGTGTTTAACAACGCATCCGCTTCAATATGCTTGCGGTAATCCATAATAGGAGGGATGGCTCTGCTTATTTTGCCTAAGATATCTTTCTTAATCACCGTAAGTGTTACACCCGCTGCACCCATATTTTTCTGAGCGCCGGCATAAATAAGCGAGAAACGGTTAAAGTCCATCGGACGGCAAAAGATATCACTGCTCATATCCGCAATCACAGGAACCTCTGTGTCGGGAATATGATGCCATTGTGTACCTTCTACAGTGTTATTGGTAGTATAGTGTAAATAAGCGCTGTTGGCAGGAATGTTCAGCTGCTTATTAATATAAGTATGGTTTTTATCGGCCGAAGAAGCAGCCACGGCTACATTGCCAAACAGTTTGGCTTCCTTAATAGCTTTGTTACCCCAGATACCGTTGTCACAATAAGCAGCAGTTGCATTCGCGTCCAGTAAATTCATGGGCACCTGCATAAATTGCGTGGTAGCTCCGCCGTGCAAATACAGCACTTCATAGTCATTTCCCAACCCCATCAGCGATTTTACATGTTGCTGCGCTTCGTGTAAAACAGCTTCAAAATAACTGGTACGGTGGCCTATTTCCAGGATAGACAAACCGGTGTTATTAAAGTTGTGAATGGCATTTGCGGCTTCGGCGAGTACTTCCTGTGGCAAAATCGAAGGCCCTGAATTGAAATTATGCATTTTCATTTCATCAAATTAGAGCTGCAAAGTAAGTGATTTGAAACAAAGGCTTGTTAGTATAGCACCTGCGATTAATCCACATGAGTTACCCCGCCCGACACTACAAATTTCATCGCATCGGAGGCGCCAGTATTTTTAATCGGCTTTACTTTATAACGGGGTACCAGGTAGGTGATGCCGGAAATAGCGTAAGAATGCGGCACATATACCACCACATAATCTTCCAGTTCAAAATGCGCCGCGCTTTCCTGGGTTAAAAACCCCACCCGCCAAATGTCCGGACCATCTACATTTACCAGCACCGGCTGGTCAAACTTCTTTTTATTGCCGGCAAAAGCTTCCATAAAATCCTTTACCGAAGTATAAATAAAGCGTACGCCCGGTGTTTTTTCCAGCACCTTATCTAATATATGTACCAGGCGGGTGACTACAAAAGAAGAGGAAATCCAGCCCACCAGCAGCACAATTAATATTACCACCACAAACCCCAGCCCCGGTGTTCTTTCCAGTTCACCGGTAGAATTATGCTCCAGCACATGCGGAAACAGGCTGTGAATAATATTGGGCAGTATATTATCAATAGTGTTGAACAGTGTTACAACTGCATACACGGTAATAACAATAGGTGCCAGCACCACCAGCCCCTGTAAAAACAGCTGCAAAAACCTGCGCCAGCGAAAAATAACCAGTATCCGTTTGAACCCCATTGACATCCGTGATAATTTGACGTAAAAGTACACACTCATCCCTCTATATCGCCATTCAACCTTAAAAACAACACGGAAACTTACAGCCACAAAAAAGTTTCCATAGTTTTAATTCAGGAAAACAGCACAGCAGCAACCTGTTGCCTGTTTTTTGCCTAAAACAATACTATGGAAATAAAGGAAAGGATCAGCGAGAAAGCAGAGGAGCTATTTCTACGTTTTGGCGTTCGCAGTATTACTATGGACGAAATCGCCAGTCAGCTGGGCATGTCTAAAAAAACTATTTACCAGTCTTTTACCGATAAAGATGAACTGGTTTATTCTGTGTTTGACCAATTGTTCAGTAAGTGTAGCACCGATTGCCTGACCGATAAAGAACGGGCCGATAATGCCATACACGAGCTGTTTCTGGCGATGGACATGATGCAGGAGTTTCTTAAAACCATGAACCCTTTCGTACTGTACGACCTGGAAAAATATCACCCGCAAACCTTTAAGAGATATCTCGATTTTAAAAACAACTACATGTACCAGTACGTGAGGGATAATGTAGTGCGGGGAATAAAAGAAGAAGTATACCGGGCAGATGTGGATATAGAAATAGTAAGCAGGTTTAGAATAGGCACCGCCATGTTATCGCTGGATGCCAACACATTCCCGCACAACAAGTTTAATGTGCTGGAAGTGGAAATTCAATTGCTATTGCTTTATGCTTATGGCTTAGCCAGCCCTAAAGGGGTTAAGCTTATTCAAAAATATAACCAACAACGTGAAAGCAAAAAAGGATAATATTATGATTACAGCAAGGAACGGCATGGTGTTACTCAGCAGCCTGTTATGCACAGGAGTGCTGGCGCAAACACAGCCCCCTCCGTCTCCCGAAGTACACCAGATGAGTGTGCGGCAAACGATTGACTATGCCAAAAGTCACAATGTGCAAGTGAAAAATGCACTGCTGGATATTCAGGTTCAAAAAGAAAGTAACCGGGTAACCACTGCACAGGCCTTGCCCCGCATTAACGGTTCAGGCAATTTCACGGACTATCTGAAACTTCCTGTAACAGTTGCTTCCAGTGATAATTTCCCCGGCACCGGCGCACCTCCCGGTACCCTTATACCTTTTTCTTTTTCTACCAAGTATACCGCTTCCGGCAGCATCACCTTACAGCAGGTATTGTTCGATGGACAAGTGTTTGTTGGTCTCCAGGCCCGCAAAACCTCCATTGATTTGTCTACCAAAAACGCTGAAATAACAGAAGAGAATATCCGCGCCAATATTTACAAGGTGTATTACCAACTGGTGGTGAGCAAAACCCAGATGGAACAAATAAATGCCAATATTGAAAAGCTGGAAAAACTGGTACACGATACAAAGCTGATGAACGAAAACGGCTTTGCAGAGAAGCTGGATGTAGACAGGGCATCGGTACAGTTGTCTAACCTGCAAACTGAAAAAATAAAAACAGAGAATACCATCACTAATGGCTATTTAGGTCTGAAAGTATTAATAGGCATGCCCCCTACTGACTCACTCGCACTTACCGATGTAATCACCGACGAGGAAATAAAAGCAGGCGCACTGGATGCCGGCATTTATAAATATAGTGACAGAAAAGACTTCCAGGCTTTACAGTTAACACAAAGCCTGTATGAATACAACATCAAAAGCCTGCGCATGGGCTATTTACCTACACTTAGCTTCAATGCCAACTACAGCGAAAATGCCTTTCGTAACAAGTTTGACATGTTTAGCAATGAGCCCTGGTATGCCAGCTCCTACATTGGTTTGAGTCTGAACGTTCCCATCTTCAATGGATTCAGCAAAAGCGCCAATATAGCAAAAGCCAGGTTGCAATTACAACAAAGCCAGAACCAGACCGAATCGCTTAAACTTAGCATAGACCAGGATGTATTCAAAGCCAGGAACGACTTCAGAACATCCATTCTTACTATTGATAACCAGAAGAAGAACATGGCGCTCGCAGAAAGCGTATATACCCAAACACGCAAGAAGTATGAGTCCGGGCTGGCTTCCAGCACCGATCTTACCAATACGCAAACCGAACTGCGCATTGCACAAAGCAACTATATCTCTTCCCTGTACGATGCTATCATAGCCCGTATAGATTATTTAAAAGCCACCGGCCAATTACAATAACCATTATCAACCGAATTATATGCAAAAAGTAATTACCTTATCTATACTCCTTACTGCCTTTACCGTTACTACCTGGGGCTGTAAAGAAAAAGATCCGCTTGCCGCAAAAAAGAAAGAGTTAGCCGAGTTAAAATCAAAGCAGGCTTCGCTTGTTGATGACATAACCAAACTGGAAGCCGAGGTAGCTAAACTCGATCCCAACGCTGTGCCGGAAAAGCCTAAACTGGTAAGCCTGGATACTATTAAAACCACTCCTTTCAGCCATTTCATTGAACTGCAGGGCAAAGTGGATGCAGAGAATATTGCTTATGTATCTCCCCGCAACGGAACCGGTGGGCAGGTAAAAGGAGTGTATGTAAAAAAAGGCGAACGTGTGCATAAAGGCCAGCTGTTATTGAAACTGGATGATGCCATTGCCCGCAAACAAATTGCACAACAGGAAACACAACTGGCTTATGCACAAAACCTGTATGAACGCAGAAACAACCTGTGGAAAGAAAACATAGGCACCGAAGTGGAACTGATCACCGCCAAAAATAATGTAGACCAGGCACAACGTCAGCTGGACCTGGCTAAGGAACAACTTAGTTTCAGCAATGTGTACGCCGATATGGATGGCGTAGCAGAAGAAGTAAATATTCGTGTAGGTGAACTGTTTACCGGCCAGCCTACCAGCGGTATTAAACTGGTAAACACCAGCAACCTGAAAGTAACTGCACAGGTACCTGAAAACTACCAGGGTAAAGTAAAAGAAGGCGATAAGCTGGAAGTAGTGTTTCCCGACATCAACAAAAGCATTACTGCCCGTATTTCACTTTCAGGCCAGTTGATTGATGCCAACAGCCGTTCTTTCTATATTGAAGCACATTTGCCCGATAGCAAAGAGTTTAAGCCCAACCAGGTAGCCCTGGTGAAAATTCAGGACTATACTACAGCTGCTGCCACTACTGCCCCTATCAACACTTTACAAACAGATGAAAAAGGCAAATTCCTGCTGGTAGCCATTAACGAAAAAGGCAAGCTGCGTGCTAAAAAGCGTGTTGTACAGGCAGGTGAACTGTACGGCGATAGAATTGAAATTAAAACCGGTTTACAGGCGGGTGATGTTATCATCACCGATGGTTATCAAAGTTTATACGATGGGCAGCTCATTACTACCCACTAATACCTGTGTTCGTTATTAAACAGCATTCAACACGCAACATTTATTGTTATGAGCGCATTAGACAATTTCACAGGTAAGTTTAAACATTTTAAACCCACTACCTGGAGCATTAAAAATAAAACCTCCATTTACCTGCTGATGCTTATGGTAAGTTTGGGGGGCATTTTCCAGTTTCTTACGTTACCGAAAGAACAGTTTCCCGACATCGTTATACCTACTATCTATGTATCTACCATATATGTGGGTAACTCTCCAAAGGATATGGAAAACCTGGTAACACGCCCTATTGAAAAACAGATCAAAGGCATTACCGGCGCTAAGATTAAAAAATTCACCAGTACCTCGCAGCAGGACTATTCCGCCATTATAGTGGAATTTGACACACGGGTAAAAACCGACATCGCCCTGCAAAAAGTGAAAGATGCGATAGATAAAGCCAAACAGGATTTACCTACCGATTTAACCCAGGAGCCTACTGCACTGGAAGTGAGTATAAGTGATCAGCCGGTGATGTACGTGAACATTAGTGGCGATTACGATCAGCAGCGTTTAAAGAAGTATGCAGATGATATGAAAGACCGCCTGGAAGATCTTACACAAATTAACCGTGTAGATTTGGTAGGTGCTCCTGAGCGTGAATTCCAGATTAACGTAGATAATTACCGCATGCAAGGAGCTAATATCACGTTTGATGATATTGCCAATGCGGTACAACGCGAGAACATGGATATATCCGGCGGTTTGCTGGATGTAGGCAATATGAAGCGTAACCTGCAATTGAAAGGCCAGTTTAAAACGGCCTTTGATATTGAAAAGGTAGTGCTGCGTAATGGTCAGGGAAAAACCATTTACCTCAAAGATATTGCTGTTATTAAAGACACCATTAAAGACCGGGAAAGCTATGCACGCCTGGATGGCAAAAACGTAGTAACCCTTAACATCATCAAACGTTCGGGCGAAAACCTGATTGAAACTTCTGATGAAGTAAAGAAAGCGGTGGATGAAATGCGGGCTACTGTTTTTCCTAAAGACCTGAAAGTAGTAGTTACCGGTGACCTGAGCATTAAAACCAAAGCCTCCTTTAACGAGCTGGTAAACTCTATCGTTATTGGCTTTGTTCTGGTATTAATTATCCTTATGTTCTTTATGGGCGTGGTCAACGCCTTCTTCGTGGCCTTGTCGGTACCACTGAGTATGTTTGTGGCCTTCGTGTTCTTACCAGCCGCAGATATCATAGTAGGCGGTCACGTAACCCTCAACTTTATTGTGCTGTTTGCCCTGTTGTTTGGTTTGGGTATTATAGTAGACGATGCCATTGTGGTCATTGAAAACACACACCGCATCTTTACCGAAGGCAAGGGCAAAATAAAAACCGAAACCTCGGCTATGATGGCTGCCGGCGAAGTGTTTGTGCCGGTGCTGGCAGGTACGCTCACCACCCTCGCGCCTTTCTTCCCACTATTATTCTGGCCCGGCATCATTGGTAAATTTATGATTTACCTGCCTACCATGCTCATATTTACACTGGCCGCTTCGTTAGTGGTAGCGTTTATTATGAACCCGGTATTTGCCGTTGACTTTATGAACCATCCGGAAGGGGAAGAAAAGCCACCCAAGTCGGCTATGTTTAAAAAGCCAGGCTTCTGGATTGCTATAGCAGTAGGCATCTTACTGGACTTAGCCGGTGCCACCTTCTGGGGCAACCTGTTAATCTTCTTTATGTTCCTGGTAATACTGAACAAGTATGTATTTGATGATGCTATTCATGCCTTCCAGAACAGGGCCTTGCCATGGATCATGAGCCATTACGAAAACCTGTTACGCTGGGCATTAAAAGGCTGGCGCCCTGCCTACCTGCTGTTAGCCACCTTTGGCCTACTGGTGTTTTCATTCGTGTTCTTTGGCATACGCAAAGTACCGGTGGTATTTTTTCCTAAAGGAGATCCCAACCAGGTATATGTTTACCTGAAGCTGCCTGTAGGTACTGCCGTGGAATATACCGACTCTGTTACAAGCGAACTGGAAAAGCGGGTATACAAAGTGCTGGGCATGGAAAACGGCAAACACAACCATGTGGTGGAAAGTGTTATCACCAACGTGGCCGTAGGTGCCAGCGATCCTACCAGCGGCGACAGAAGCACCCGTTCCGAACTGGGCCGTATACAAGTATCCTTTGTGGAATATGAAAAAAGGGAAGGCACCAGCACGGCACCTTATCTTGATTCTATACGTAAAGTAATGAAAGGTGTACCCGGCGCAGAAATATCGGTTGACCAGGAACAAAGTGGTCCGCCAACCGATCCGCCGGTGAATATTGAAGTAGCCAGCGAAGACTTCGACGGCTTAATTAAAACAGCAGTATCCCTGAAAAACTACCTGGATAGTATACAGGTGGCTGGTGTGGAAGAATTAAAACTGGATATTGATTTAAAGAATCCCGAAGTAACCTTAACCGTTAACCGCGAGCGTGCTTTAATTGAAGGCGTATCTTCTGCACAGATAGGGCAGCAGATAAGAACAGCCTTGTTTGGCCGTGAAGTGTCTAAGATAAAAGAAGGGAAGGATGAATATAAAATTCAGTTACGTAACCAGGAATTACAACGTAAAAGTCTGGCCGACCTGTTAAACATGCGCATCTATTTCCGCGACCTGGCAACCGGCGGCTTTAAAAGCATTCCTATCAGCAACGTAGTAACATTCGATCTTACCAACACACTGGGTAGTGTAAAACGGAAGAACCAGAAGCGTATGATCACAGTACGCAGTAACGTGCTATCCGGTTATACCCCTACCGAAATAAACACAGTTATCAAAGGCCACCTGGATAACTTCAAAGGCAAAGCAGATGGTGTAACGCTTAAGCAAACCGGCGAAGGCGAGCAACAGGCCGAAACAGGCTCCTTCCTGGGAAGCGCGTTAATAGTAGCCTTAATGCTGATATTGTTTATCCTGGTGTTACAGTTTAACAGCATTAGCAAATCGGTGATCATTCTTACCGAAATCATATTTAGTATTATTGGTGTGCTGCTGGGCTTCTCCATTTTTGGAATGGAAGTATCTGTAGTAATGACCGGTGTAGGTATATTAGGACTGGCAGGTATTGTCATTAAAAACGGGATATTGGTGATTGAGTTTACCGATGAGTTACGCGCCCGTGGCCTGCGTACACGCGAAGCGGTAATACAGGCAGGTAAAACACGTATCATCCCGGTATTGTTAACAGCCGTGGCCGCAATATTAGGTTTCATACCTATTGCAGTAGGCTTTAACATCAACTTCGTTACCCTGTTTGCCGAGTTAAACCCACACATCTTCTTTGGTGGCGATAACGTGGTGTTCTGGAAACCTTTATGCTGGACCATCATCTTCGGTCTCATCTTCGCATTTTTCATGACGCTGATTATTGTACCAAGCATGTACCTGATAGCAGAAAGATTAAGAAGACCCATGCGTAGTATGTATGGTGGCAAATGGATTTCTATGCTGGGCATACCGCCATTAACCCCCATCTTCCTGTTGTTAATGTCTGTTACATTAATCAGACACAGATGGGTAAAGGCAAGACGCCGTAGAAAACTACACAACCAACGGGTAAACGAAGCCTTTATAGGCAGCTGGTTTTAACAGATAAACATATAAATGCCCCGGCTGCAAACCGGGGCATTTATATTATGCTGCGGTAGCGGGTGTAAATGCCACTACACGTGCAGGAGCTGGAAAAGGGTGTATAATAGAAACCGCTTCTATTAAAGCCCCCAGTTTTTCGTAAAAGAAAACAATTTCACTTCGTTGCAGGGCTGTTAACCCATCTGAATATTCGCTGCCAATGCAGGCTTTGGCAAACTGCCACAGATGTTGATAACTGGCCGGCAAATTAAAATAATCGAAAAATTCTTCGATGGCCAGGGAAGGTTGTTGTAACTGCTGGCTGGTTAAATACCGGAAAGAGGTAGACTGTTCATTCATATAACAATTTTTATTTAGTATGTACCACGAAAAAGATGTTATATGCGTAATCAAAGTAAATTAGTACTAAGATTAACGCCCGCATTTGCCGGAGGGAGAAGTAAGTAGTAAGCACTTCAAAGATATTTTCATTTTATTTGAATTTCAAATTTTATTCAGCATTTTTACTATTAAAATTGAATATTGCTTTGAATTATTTGCCAGGTAACTTATACATTTTGCGAAAACACCGCAAGCTGCAACAGGAAGGAATGCAGGATGCCCTTGGCATATCCCGCGCCACCTGGAGCAATTATGAAAACGGTAAAACAGAACCGTCTATCCAAACGCTGTTACAGATTGCCACTTATTTCAACGTTTCGGTAGACGACCTGTTGCGAACCGATTTAAGCCAGCATCCGGACTGGCAGCAACAGCCCGGCGCTATCAACTACAAGCAGCAACTTAAAAGAAACTTGCAAAACAAAGATTCTTTGATAGCCCTGCATGATAGCGGAGCGGATATACCCAACACATTATTGCAGGAAATACTGGACGAACTAAAATTGATACGTCAACATATCACACACAAACCATAAACAAACACATTACCATGATCAATAATCACGAAATAGACTACCGCATTATCGGGGAAGAAATGCAGTATGTAGAAATAGAACTGGACCCCAACGAAACAGCCGTAGCCGAGCCCGGTGCCTTTATGATGATGGACGACGGCATTAGCATGCAAACCATTTTCGGTGATGGCAGCCAGCAACAAAACAACGGTTTGCTGGGCAAATTATTCAGCGCCGGCAAACGTATGCTGGTAGGCGAAAACCTGTTTATGACCGCTTTTACCAACGTTGGTCAGGGCAAAAAGCATGTAAGCTTTGCTTCCCCTTATCCCGGTAAAATCATTGCGCTCGACCTGTTACGTCTAGGCGGCCGGGTAATATGCCAGAAAGATGCTTTCCTGTGTGCAGCTAAAGGAGTAAGCGTAGGCATTGAATTTCAACGTAAGCTGGGTACAGGCTTGTTTGGCGGTGAAGGCTTTATTATGGAAAAACTGGAAGGCGATGGCATGGCCTTTATGCATGCTGGCGGCCACGTACTGGAAAAAGAATTGCAACCCGGTGAATTATTAAAAGTGGATACAGGCTGTTTAGTAGGCTTTACACACGGCGTTACCTACGACATCCAGTTTGTAGGCGGCATCCGCAACACATTTTTTGGTGGGGAAGGCGTATTCTTTGCCACCTTGCGCGGTCCCGGCAGAGTATGGATACAATCACTGCCCATTAGCCGCTTAGCTGGCCGCATCATGCAATACGGCACTTACAAACGTAAAGAAGAAGGAAGCATCCTGGGTGGCTTAGGCAACCTGCTGGATGGCGATTAATAAGAGTAGCAGTTATTTATAACAAAACAGGTGTGGCTTTCACCACACCTGTTTCTTTTTATATCGTTACTTCCAGGTTTACATCTACATTACCCCGCGTAGCGTTGGAAAAAGGACATATTTCATGCGCCTTGGCAGCCAATAACCGCGCGGTTTCCATATCCACACCCGGTATATGCACGTGCAGGGTTATTTCCAGTCCAAAACCACCGCCGTCTTCTTTGCCAAAGCCCACCTCCGCAGTAACACGGGTATCACCTGCAGGCAGCTTAGCTGTTTTGGCCACCAGCAGTAAAGCGCCGTCAAAGCAGGCCGCATAACCTGCTGCAAACAATTGCTCCGGGTTAGTATAAGCACCACCGCTGCCACCCATGGCAGCAGGAATACGTAAATCCAGATTTAATACACCATCAGAACTTGTCACTTTTCCGTCCCTGCCTCCTGAAGCTGTTGCTGCTGCTGTGTATATTATCTCCATACTTGCGACTTTAGATAGGCTAAAGATAGCCCATTATGCCGCTAAGGGCTAATCTGTAAAAGTTAATTTATCATAGGATAACATACCTGCACAAAAAAGCCCGGCGAATATTTTCCGCCGGGCCTTACTATTCTGGTAGTAAATACTTAGTTTTTGCTGCTGCTTAAGCGGCTCAGTAACTTTAAAATCTGGATGTATAACCAAACCAGGGTTACCAGCAGGCCAAATGCACCATACCATTCCATGTGTTTAGGGGCACCCATTTCCTGTCCGCGCTCAATCATGTCAAAATCCATAATCAGCGTCAGCGCAGCAATAGCCGCTACAAACACGTTAATACCAATGCCTAATAAACTGGCATCTTCCCAACTCATAAAAGAAAGTGGCGCACCAAATAAAGAAAACAGGAAGCATACCACGTAAAACAGGCCAATACCTATAGTAGCAGAGATCATTACCGCTTTAAACTTAGCAGTAGCCCTGATAATTCTAAAGTTATACAAAGCAAACATCACCAGTGCTACAGCAAAGGTTAAGCCTACCGCCTGCATTACAATACCGGGGTTGCTTTTTGCAAAACGTGCATTTACAATAACTGATAAAGCACCTAATGCCAAACCTTCCAGTATACCATATAAAGGAGCCAGGAAACGTGCAGTAGTGGGTTTAAAAGAAATTACCAGTGCACTTACCAAACCACCAATTAAACCTATCCAGAAGAAGGTCATCATGGTATCCATGTCGCCTATGTTAAATAAGCGCCAGGTATAGGCTGCACCACCTAATACCATTACTAATAAGAAACCAAATTTAGCCATCGTTCCGCGCACGGTCATTGTCTCTTCATTGGTGAAAGACATAGACTTGTTAAAGATTTTCTCGCTTAACGTTGGATTGTCAGATTGAAACAAAGCCATAATAAATCGTGTGTTTTTTCGGTATGAAATTACAAATTAAGTAAATGTAAGAGTTGTTAATTAATTACCCTCATATTGGGGCCTTTTCAGGCGGGGGTAATTGTCAATGGTTTCAAAAACGTAATGTGGATTCTTTTGTAACTCACTGATAAACAACCGTAAAGAATCTGCATCCTGTGGCTGGCGAAACATACGGTCGTGCGCCAGCAACACAATATGATTGCGGCTATGGCTCTCTTTCCGTTCAGCAGCCGTATTCATCATTTTCAGCATGCTGCTTACGTGCTGAACAGGACGTGCGTCTTTATGGTTAAAGTTCCATTCCAGATCCCAGCCAATCACATTGTAACCCAATGAATCCAGCAACAGGCTCACCGGCTTCACAATTTTAGAAGCACGCACCTCTCCACTGTCGCGCACCCAGGCACTGTTACCGGGCAGGCGTATAATTTTATAAGGCACCTCCAGGCTTTTTTGCGCTTTTAAAAAGTCGGACAGCGCATAATCCGGATGGTGGTAAAAATACTGGTAGTGGTTGCCGGCATGGGTATAGCTATGGTTGGCCAGCAATATTTGTGGATAGCTATAGCGGATAGTATCTACTATCTGCGCCATTTTCTTATCAATGGCATGTTGCCCTACCATAAAAAAGGTAGCTTTTACGCCCAGCTGGCGGCAAATATGATACACCCCCATGGTGCCGTGTTGCGGACCATCGTCAAATGTAAGATAGATATACACTTTGCTGGTGTCGTACACAGGTGCATTCCAGGCAAACCCGCTGTTAGCGGTTTCATCTGTAATTAATGCGGTGTCGGTCACCTTCTTTTTTTTGCTGGTAACAGAACTGTCAGTTTTCTCCTTGTCTGTTGAGGAAGAGTTATTACTACAGGCGGTTGTTAGCGTAAGGGTGTTTACTAATACGAGTAATAGCGGATGTAAAAGCCGCCTGGCAGGTTTAATGGACATGATGGGTAGCACCTTTATAACGATAAAATGGACGCAAAAGTAACACTCTTTGTCCATCACCCCCTTGATTCAAGGTTTTTTAATAAAAAATCAAAGTTCAGCCCCTTATATCACAAAACAACAGGAGCAACGGCTTTTATTCACACACCTGTGGCATTACCAGGCGAATGCTATGGGTTTTCCCCTATCATTTTAGTATATTGAAGGGTATCTCAGCTACTGCTACACTACCAAACACGGAAACCCAAACGTCAACCTATCATTCAACCTAAAAAAATTCCATGAGACAAACATTTACGCTTCTCTTTTGCCTGCTTGTATGCTCTTTAGCAGCAACTGCACAAACCATCTCACCCAGCAATAACGATGAATATTGCCCGGGCGATTACACCTTCACCGTTACCGTTCCCGGAAGTGGCCCAAATGTGCTTGCGATGGGCGGTTCAGCTGTCATGAGCATGAACATTCCCAATCCAACAACTCCTAACTCTATCACATTCACCTTCATTGGTAGATTGGCCGATGTGAATGTAACACAAACTTTCAGGGTAAGCTACACAGCAGCAAGTACCGGGTCGCTCACCTCTTTTGACTTTCCCTTTGCCAAAATAAAATCCTTGTTCGGAGCCTACGGTTCAGCATGTGCCAATATTTACCCGAATGTATCCGTTTTAAATGCGCCTATATGCCAGGAAAACGCCTTTACTATCAGTTTTGCCAACAGGCAGTTTGTAAACACAGTTACAGGCGCTTGCTTTGGAACCGTTACCTCTTACGAGTACCTGTTGCCTGTCAACTGGAAATTAAACGGTCAACCTTCTACTGGTAACTGGCTAGCATCGAACAACAGTGTAATCATCACCTCTGATAAGGTTACTGGGGGTGTAATCAAAATAAGAGCAGCTAACAGCTGTGGCAGCAGTTTGTATAAAAGTGGCGAATTGACAATCGGTATAGACAGACATCTACCCACATTAACAATGAGTGGCCCATATACTATTTGCAGCGGCAGCAACTATACCTATACCATTTCGGGCATACCAACAGGAGCCGCAGCCACCTGGACCAGTAACAGCTATTATGCGATTTCTTCCTCGGGCAGCACAGCTACCGTTAGCCCCTACTCTTATTCCAACGGAGGATCTACGGTTGCAGCTACTGTGGCTTATCCCGGGTGTACGCTTAATTTCCCTGTATCTACCAATGTTTCTTTAGGCGTACCCTATTCCACTTACAACATAGTGGCTTATCCGTATGAAGAATTTTGTTACCAGCTGGGCGGCATTTATTCCTTTACGCTAACACAAGCAACCGGCATTCCGGCAGAAAGCTACCAATGGGGTTACCGTATTCAGGGAACGGGGATAGAAGTATTAGACCCTTATTATATCAACGGTTTTACCTTAATTCCCGAGCAGATGGGAGTGTATGAAATATTCGTAAGGCCTAAAAATGATTGCGGAGTAGGTCCGTTGGAATCGGTTAGAACCATTCCTATTCCATGTAACCTGGCAACAGCAAGAGCAACGCCCGTTTCAAGCCTTTATCCAAACCCGGCAGTAAGCTCCACCACAGTAGAACTAAGTGATAAAACTGCTGCCGGCGAAATAGTTAAACTTAATTACACTACAGGGGAAATCCGACTGGAAACAATGACCGGTGAATTGATTACATCTATTCCATTCAATAAAAAACAAGCCCGGATATCCATTAATACCGCCGGCCTAAAAGCAGGGCTATATTTGGTTCGTATTAAACGCGGCCAGCATGTAGAAACCAAAAAACTGATAATAGCAAAATAACTACGTGCAATAGTGCTTGTTAGCGTGTAGCTGATATATAATAAAAAAAGGCTGTATCGGACATTGATACAGCCTTTTGTATGCGAAAGCGAGATTGTTATAAATGATAACCGGCAAAAATCAGCTGCCACGGCTGCCACCTGTTTTCACAGTTTTAACAGAGCCTGCTGCTTTACCTGGCTTGGCAATAAACTTAGAGCCCTGTACATTATTTACTTTCGCTTTTCCAGCCTTTTTACCGGCATTCTTGTTATTCACTGGTAACGACATAAGCATATTGATTTTAACGGGGGTGAAGATATGAATTATACACACCCAATTCAGCAATGGCCGGGAAATCGTGATAAGTGGTGAGCCAAATTCTTATCTTTTGCCCCTTTACCCGGGCAAACCGGTGCAGTTTTACACGGCTGACAACGTTACCTGAAAACAACGGCTTCCATTCTCCACCCTGGTAATATTCTACCCGGTAGGCCGTAACATTGGCCTTTGGCTCGGTAAGCACCAGGGCATTAAACGATTGTTCCTTTCCCAGACTCACTTCATACCAGGGTTCTTTTACTTCCCTGTTCGATTCCCAGGAAGTGGTAAAATCATCATCATTGGCAAAATCCATAATATTCATGTCCCAGCTCCAGCTGGAATTGGCAGGCTTGTGCTTAGCCAGGTTGGTAGAAATAATGGGATCGCCCGTAACCGGCAAAGAAGGTATAGGCCCTTCATTCTTCCACAAAGTACCTATCTCCTGTAAAGTAGCCAGTGCGTTGGAGTCAATCAGCCCATCCCGGTTAGGCGCCACATTCAAAATAAAATTGCAACTGGCCTTATTTAAAGGCACCAATTGGTTATTCACCAATGCCGTAGCCTGCTTTACAGGCTTTGTGGGAAAATCTGTTTTCCAGAACCAGGCATCATTCACCGGCAAACAGGCTAAGGAAGGCATCCGGTTTTCGGGGTTAGATACCCGTTGCCCTGCCCCCATCTCGTATGTTTTAATATCCGTATAAAACAAACCCTCTGCCGGATACTTGGCTCCATTTAAATCCATCACCAGGCAATTAGGTTGCAACTTCTTCACCAGCAGGTATACTTCTTCAAAAGAAATATCATCATAGCTAATACGCGACCACGGCGCATCCCACCCGTCAATGATCAGCGCTTCCACTTTACCATAGTTGGTTAACAGTTCTGTTAACTGCTGCTTTACCATTGTCCTGTGTTGCTGGGTAATGCTATTGGGCCTGAGTTTATGATGGGTATCTAAAATAGAGTAATACAGCATCACTTTTAAACCATTGGCACGAAAGGCCTGCACATATTCTTTTACCACATCCCGCTTAAAAGGACTGTTCATTACATTATAATCTGTGCTTTTGGTATCCCATATGCAAAAACCGCTGTGGTGCTTGGTAGTTAAACAGCCGTAACTCATGTTAGCGCTTTTGGCCGCCAATGCCCATTGGTTACAATCCAGCTGCTGCGGATTAAACACTGCTGCCGGTGTTTCGGGGTCGGGCCAATCCTGGTTAGCGTAAGTAGGAATGTTGAAATGAATGAACATACCAAACCGGAGATCTACAAACTGCTGCTGTAACTGGTGCAGCGTAGCGGGGCTTTCATTAGCAACAACCTGCGCCTGCCCCTGCAGGCAAAACCACACGGCTAATACAGGTAATAAAAAAGCTACACGTCTCATAAGCATAATTATGTATATAAATATATCGCACAATTATATAGCCTTCCTATATAAACGCAAAAAACTATGCTTTAAATAATTGTGCAATGCGGGTGTAGCGGTAATCGAAAATATGTTTCAGCTGTTTTTTCACATACAACGCATGCGCCAGCGAACCCAACCAGCCAAAAGGAATTTTGTAATGAACAATATCTGTCATTTCTACGCCGCCATTCACGGCTTTAAAATGGTGCTGATGGTGCCAGAGGGCATAAGGACCAAAACGTTGCTCATCTATAAAGTAAGCACCTTCCTGTACATGGGTGATCTCCGTCATCCAGTACAAACGGATAAAACCCAGTAACCGCAGCTTGTATTCAATAATCTGCCCGGCATAAAGCTTGTTGCCATGGTATTTGCTAACAATATCAAAACCCATATCGGGTGGTGTAATTTCTACAAGGTTGTGCGCACTGCTAAAGAACTGCCAGGCAGTGCTGATATCTACCGGTAACCATTGTACCGTTTTCAGTGAGTATACTTTAGACATAAATTGCCGGTAAAATTGTGATAATACACAAATGTACCGGCAATTATAATACCGCTTTATTAATGCTTATTGCTCATCACAAATACCAGCTTGCCACCTTTGACAATATCCGCATGGCGGATGGTGTATTTATTATAAGGAACACCATTCAATAACAGCTGCTTTACATATACATTGTTATCACCCTGGTTTTGCGCTTCAATGGTAAACGTGTTACCATTTTCCAGTGTAATCACCGCCTTATCAATAGCCGGACTGCCAATAGCATATTCATCGCTACCAGGCGCTACCGGATAAAAGCCAAGTGTACTGAACAGATACCAGGCGCTCATTTGCCCGCAATCATCGTTACCACCCAGTCCCGCCGGACCGGTATGATACTGATGCTTTAAAATCATACGCACCCTTTCCTGTGTCTTCCAGGGCATGCCCGTCCAGTTATACAAATACACCACGTGGTGCGAAGGCTCGTTGCCATGCACATAATTACCAATAATGCCATCACGGGTAATATCCTCAGTATGCTCAAAGTATTTATCCGGCAGCTCCATGGTAAACAGCGAATCCAGGTGCGCCGCAAAACGTTTACGACCGCCCATCATAGCGATAAGGCTATCAGGCGCTTGCGGTACATACAAACTGTAGTTCCACGCATTACCTTCTATAAAGCCCTGTCCTTCGGTATCCAGGGGATCAAACTCTTTTTTAAAGCTGCCATCACTTAAACGCGGACGCATAAAACCGGTAGAAGCATCAAATACGTTTTTATAGTAACCTGCTCTTTTAATAAAAGTGTTGTACACATCCATCCGGTTCAGCTTTTTAGCCATTTGCGCAATGGCCCAGTCGTCATAAGCATATTCCAGTGTTTTAGACACCGAAGCACCGCTTTTGTCTTCCGGCACATACCCTTTATCTATGTAATATCCCACGCCTTCAAACCAACGGTTGCTGGCAGTGGTTACACAGGCATCCAATGCTTTATTGACATCAAAAGGCGCGTTGCCTTTCACCACGGCATCGGCCAGCAGCGAAACCGAATGATAGCCCGTCATGCACCAGTTTTCATTGGCATAGTGGCTCCATACCGGTAACATGTGCAATGCTGTTTGGTTAAAATGCGCCAGCATAGATTGCATCATATCTGCATTCCTTTTGGGCTGCACCAGGTTAAAAAACGGATGCAGGGCACGATAGGTGTCCCATAAACTGAAGGTGGTGTAATTGGTAAAGCCTTCTGCTTTATGCACATTCTGATCCAGGCCTTTATAATTACCATCTACATCCATATAGGTAGTGGGGTTAATAAAGGTGTGATACAGGGATGTATAAAAGTTTTCTTTGGCTTCTGTATCCTTTGCAGTGATCATAATTTTTTCCAGTTCGTGTTGCCAGGCCTGTTGTGCCTGTTGCTTCACTTGCTCAAAATCCCAGCCGGGCAATTCTGTTCTCAGGTTTAACAACGCCCCCGCACTGCTTGCGGGTGATAAGGCAAACTTTACCAGTATCTTTTCATCCTGGCGGGTATCAAAGTCAAAATACATGCGCAGCTTTTTACCAGCCAGTTCCGGGAAGTTATCCTCCTGGTTAAACTTGCGCCAGAAGCCACGATATACCTGCTTATCAGAATAGTCTTTACTGCCATAATGCTTGAACGGTTTGGAAAAGCTCATGGCAAAATATACGGTACGCGTGCGGCCCCAGCCGTTGGTTTGACGGTAACCCGTAACCAGCGAGTCATTTACCACCTGCACATAGGTCCATACATTTTTGGCATCATAGTTATAAATGCCATGCATCAGATCCAGTATAATATGCGATTTGTCCGAAGCCGGAAAGGTATACTGATGCAAACCTACCCGTGCAGTAGCTGTAAGCTCAGCCGTAATATGATCATCGTCCAGCTTTACCTTATAGTAGCCCGCCTCTGCCACTTCGTTACTGTGCGAAAAAGCGGAACGGTAACCGCTCAACGGCTTATCGGCAGTACCAGGGTTTAACTGCAAAGCACCCACTGTAGGCATGATTAAAAAATCGCCCAGATCAGAATGCCCAGTACCACTGAAATGCGTATGACTAAACCCTACAATCGTTTTATCATCATACTGGTAACCTGCGCAATATTTATACACGTCTTTATTGTAGGCGCCATTTTGTTCATAGCTTAAAGTATCCGTATCCGGACTCAGCTGCACCATACCAAACGGCACCGTAGCCCCCGGATAAGTATGCCCCATACGCTGGGTGCCTATAATAGGTTTTACATATTGCACCAGATTATCCACGGGCCTGGTTTGCGCTGCTGCAAAAGAGCAGGGCAACAATATTATTAAGGGGAATTTACTTTTCATCTGTGTTAAATTACAGGATTCAGTGCATATTCCTGCCACAATTCGTTTACTGTTTTTCCTGTTTTAGCTTTCCAGTAGTTTTCTGTATACGTGTGGGTGCGCAAAGCATTGTCCAGCCCTTTTACAAACTTTTTATCATACTGTTTTTCAATCCATACCAAAAAGCGCGCAGTAACACGGTAGCTATTGGTATAGTGCTGCGAAGCATTGAATTCGGGTAACTTCCAGCCATCACCTGCATTGTCCACGCCCATTTTAAAACGCACATAGTCTGCAATCCCCTCTGTTACCCAACCCGGCCCTGCACCACCAGGATACGATTGCACCAGGTGCATTACTTCATGTGTTACCACATCAATATCTTTCGGATGCTTGTGCATATATTCCGGGTTATACCTTACTATGCCCGCCGCAGTAGCAGCCACACCTTTATAACCGGGGTCCATTATAAAAATCACCTTTTTAATAGTAGCGGGGTTATACAGCTTCGCCTGCTTAGGATATACCGTAAAAAAGGCATCCGTCATTCTTTGTTGTAACCCCTTGTCCATAGCAGAATCTTTGTTTATGAATATCAACGTGTATTCTCCCCTGGTAACAGAATCTTTAGAGAGTATATCCTGCTCGCTGATATAACTCCAGTCCTGGGCAAAGCTTCGCCCTGCCACCAGCATCAGTATGCCGGTGGCCAAAATCTTCCACCTGTTTTTTATCATGGTATCCTATTTATTGGAAAACGAATACGGGGCTGCATCCGCAGACACACCTCTTTGCAGCGCTGGCTTGCTACTCATTACTGCCTGCATAGTCCCGCCTTGTAAAATATCGAAATGATTAATAAAGTTTTTATTGTATACTTTTCCGTTAATGCTCAACTGCTGTATATAACGATTATCGTCACTGCCATCTTTGGCTTCAATGGTAAACTTTTTACCATTTTCCAGCGTAAGCACTGCTTTGGGAAACAGGGGCGCACCAAGCACATACTCAGGCGTAGCAGGGCACACCGGGTAAAAGCCCAATGCAGAGAATACATACCAGGCAGAAGTTTGCCCGTTATCTTCATCGCCGCAATAGCCATCAGGCGTGGCCTTGTATAAACGGTTCAACGCTTCTCTTATCCAGTATTGCGATTTCCAGGGCTGGCCCGAATAGTTGTATAAATACAACATGTGCTGTATAGGCTGGTTGCCATGTGCATACTGGCCCATGTTCACAATCTGCATTTCGCGTATTTCGTGAATAGTACCTCCATAGTAACTATCATCGAACACAGGCGGCATTTTAAACACCGAATCCAGCATATTGGTAAACGCCGCTTTACCACCCATCAGGTTTATTAAACCCTGGATATCATGAAACACCGACCAGGAATAATGCCAGCTGTTGCCTTCGGTAAAAGCATCGCCCCATTTCAAAGGATTAAAAGGCGACTGAAATTTGCCATCTTCATTCTTACCGCGCATCAGTTTAGACGAAGAGTCGAACAGGTTTTTATAATTCTGACTTCTTTCTGCATAAATACCAATTTCCCCTTCCGGCTTTTTCAGGGCCTTGCCTAGCTGGTAAATAGTAAAATCGTCATAAGCATATTCCAGTGTGCGGGCTGCGTTTTCATTAATCCCAACATTATAAGGCACATAACCCAGCTTGTTGTAATAGTCCACACCCTTACGGCCTACCGCCGACATAGGGCCTTCATTGTTGGCGCCATGTACCAATGCTTTGTATAAGGTTTCAATATCATAACCACGTATGCCCTTGATATAAGCATCTGCTACCACCGAAGCCGAATTGTTACCCACCATAATATCTGCAAATCCCGGGCTGCTCCATTCCGGTAAAAAACCGCCTTCTTTATAATCATTGATCAAACCTTCCTGCATCTCTTTATTAATGCCAGGATACATCAGGCTTAAGAAAGGGTATAAGGCACGGAAAGTGTCCCAGAAGCCGGTACCGGCAAACATATAGCCTGGTAATACCTGACCGTTATAAGGACTGTAATGCACAGGCTTACCACTGGCATCCAGTTCGTACAATTTGTTAGGGAATAACAAGGTGCGGTATAAACAGGAATAAAAAGTACGTGCCTGGTCTATAGTAGCGCCTTCAATAGCAATGCGCCCCAACTGTTTGTTCCAGGCCGCTTTGGCCTGTTGTTGTATCTTTTCAAAACTGTTAGTACCCAGTTCATTCAGGTTACGCTCTGCCTGCTCTGCACTGATAAACGAAGAAGCTACTTTCACATGCACCTGTTGCTCGTTGCCCGATGTGGCAAAGCCCACAATGGCACCTACCCGGTTTTCCTGCAATTCCAGTTTACCGGTTTCAACAGCATTGTTTTGCCAGGCGCTGGTGGTGGTAAAAGGCTTATCAAACACCATTACAAAATAGTTCCTGAAATTGGTAAGCTTGCCCCTGCTGTATTTAACTGAGTAACCTATTATTTTACGCTCGGCTGGAATAATCTTAATATAAGAGCCTTTATCAAAAGCATCTACTACTACAAAAGCACTGTCTTTAGCAGGGAAGGTAAAACGGAACATAGCCGCTCTTTCTGTAGGTGTAAATTCGGCTGTTACATGATGATCGGCCAGGTATACACTATAGTAGTAAGGCTTTACCACCTCTGCCTTGTGCGAAAACCAGCTGGCCCTGTCATCTTCCTTAAACACCGCTTTGCCAGTAACCGGCATAATAGCAAACTGCCCGTAGTCGTTCATCCACGGCGAAGGCTGGTGCGTTTGTTTAAACCCGCGGATCTTTTCTGCTCCGTAAGTATACTGCCAGCCATCTCCCATTTTACCGGTTTGTGGTGTCCAGAAGTTCATTCCCCACGGAACAGCAATGGCGGGGTAGGTGTTGCCATTAGAAAGACTGCCCTTGGAATCGGTACCCATCAATGGGTTTATCCATTCTACCGGGTCAGTGACAGACGCAACACGCTGCGCTTTAACAGTTCCTGTAAGTGCCAGTAAGGATAAAACGGCCCAACAATGCTTCATGCTTGTATGTTATATTTTATAAATTGTCTCGCTTAATAAGTAATGCCCGGAAAATCGGCCTGCGCATTTTCAAACTGTTGCTGATATGTAGCCGTCCATCCAAAAGCAGTAGTTGCCTGTGCCTTTAAATTCACACCGGCTGCACCACTCCAGAAATGAAAAAACTCGCCCCAGTTCATATCCCTCATATATTCGGTGCCACCATCAATTGTTTTCTTAGGAAAATGCTTACTCAATAACACAAAATAATTATTCAGCACTTTAGCGCCACCATACTTTGTGTAAATAGGATAAAACCAGTTTTTAAACCATTGTGTATTGGCAACCGGAAAATCATCTTTTCCATTTATCACCAGGTTATACCAACGGGTAGCATCGTTTTCCATCCCTAATCCTTTATACACATCGTATATATAAATCTCCATCCACTTACTATCGCCCCATAAACCAAAAGCAGGCGAATTATGCACTCCTTTAGACGCCCCTTCTACAATATGCCCTACTTCATGTGTGGTAAGATCAAGATCGTTACCCGTGCCTGCCGTCCATGCTGTTGCCGAACTACTGCCGCAATCAATTACATTTCTGTTATCGTGGCTGGCGTCGAAATAGGTGGAAGGGTGCCCGCCACTGTATTTACCTGCATGAAAAATAGCATATAGCCGTGTTTCGTTGCCAAATTTACCATATACTCTTTTAGTATAATTCCAAACATTCGCTAAATAATTAGGCGGCCAGGTAATGGCACGGTTTACATCGGCATCGAAATAAACAGCAATGCTGGTATCGTAATACACCCTGGTTAACAACTGTTTATGCTCTAACCAATGTTCCTGCCAGGTAGCTGGCGGTGGCACAGCAGTATCTGCCCCGCCACCTGCCGGCGACACATAACCCGACGTTTTGTTTTTACTACAGGCCGCAGCCATGTTACTTACTACTAACCCAATCAGCAGTGTTTTTATCCAGGCCTTGTTCATATGTTATATTTAGTGCTTAGCCAGGTGGCCCGGCTTAAGCGTAAAACCAATTTCAAAATTGCCACCGGAATACCCTTTTAAAGCATTTACACGGGTATTGTATACCGCATTGATCGTTATCACATCTTTGATAATACCGGCACCCGCACCCGCCATAAAGCTCTTGCTGCTCTGGTACATGCCAAACACATACATACGTTCCTCCAAAAAGCTACACTGCGCCCCGGCATCTACCAGGTTATCATACCCTTTCACCTGCCTGAACATGGCCATAGGTTGCAGCCAGATACCTTCACCATCTTCACTTATTTTTACCTTATACGAAGCCGCTGCAAAAAACACGGGCTTATTTACCCAGCTACTGGTGCTGCTTTTAAAATTGGTTACCAACCCCGGAGCAGCCGCCTGTATAGTCAATCCTCCATCCGTATAAGCGGCCCCAAAGTCAGCATCGAATTGCACACCCCTGCTGTTAAAACTCGTTAAAGTAGCATCATCCTGTTCTCCGTTCACTGCACCATAATCAATTCGCTCATTACGCACACCGGCCGATAAACCCAAATGCAGCTTGCGGCTTTCTGAAAAAGAAATATGATAGGCATAGGTAGCCATTACATTCGTGTTCTTTAATACGCCTGCCTTTTCGTTATACGCATTTACGCCCACGCCTACACTATTGGTAAGTCCATAATCAGCTGTTACATATTGAGAAGTAGGACCCTGGTCAATGTTAGCCTGCTCTCTGCGGTAAGCCGCATTCACCGTTAACTGGCGTGTAAAGCCGGCAAAGGCAGGATTCAACACATAACGGTTTTGAAAATAACCGGTGCCGGATGGCAACAGTTGTGCGCGGGCAGTGCCCGCTGCTGCCACACAGGCAGCAGCCAGCAACATGCTCATCAGTTTTCTGTATGAATATATCGGGTTCATTGTAGCAGATTTTAGTTACGATCGCGAATAATGGTTAACACTCCTTTTACCGGTTCAATGCCATTGCCCAGCTCAATCACATATACATAAGTGCCTTGGGCCAGCGGCGCACCGTTTACAGTACCGTTCCAGGTGTTGGTATAGTTTACCGCATGAAATACACTGCGTCCCGCGCGGTCAAACACGGTTACCTTGTTATTAGGGAAAGAGCTGATATTCCAGATAACCCAGGTATCATTCTTACCATCGCCATTAGGAGTAAGCACGTTCACCGGTTTCAGGTTATAATCTGTATCCAGCTTCACTACCACCGATGCCGAATCAATACAGCCCTGCGCATCCGTTCCCTTTGCTTTATACAAGGTGTTTACCGTAGGCTTCACCGTTAACACATCGGCATTCTGCGCCCCCACAATACCATGCGCACTATCCCACACATAAGTAGCAGCACCAGAAGCCGTAAGTTGTACCGTTTCGTAGCGATTGATGAGAGTGCCCGGATTGGCAGTGATGGTCACATGAATAGGACTTACAATGACCGTAAAGCTTTGCGAGTAAGTATCTACACCCTCATTTAACGTACCGCCGTTATCCGTGGCGGTAACAGTTACCACGGCAGTATCGGCCACCCCATTTACCTGGTAGGTAATAGTAGCTTCTCCGTTAACCACATTACTGATAGATAAAGCAGCAAACACATTGCTATTATCGCTTACTACCCCTAAAGAAACCGTTTGCCCGGCTTCCTCTCCGGCAGTAATACCTTTGATAGTGATAGTTTGTACAGAAGTGTTACAGGTTTCAATATCACTGATAGCGTCCAGCGTAGGAGCCGTGTTGCTTCCGGAAGTGATCACATCTACCACGTCGGTATAGTTAGAAGTACCTTTGGCGTTAAAGGCCCTTACACGATACCAGTATTGAGTAGCCATGGTAAGAGTGGTATCTTCATAGCTTACCACGTTGGCATCTACCGTTGCTATCAGTGTAAAGGAGGTGCCGTTAGTGGAGCGTTCAATAGTATATCCTGTTTCAATATCCGATTTATCTTCCCAGGTAAGCAGTACGGAAGTATCGGAAGTAACTGCTGCTGTTAAAGCCTGGGGTGTTAACGGCAGTTCAGGATCCCATACCGTAATAGTATCCACCACATTGGTAAAGATAGAAACCGCATCACCCGCTTTTGCCCGCAGGCGATAGTAATAACGGGTACCACCCAACAACCCGGCATCGGTATAATTGTTCGCAGATGCAGCAGTAGTAGTAATGGTTTCGAAATTTTCATCCGTATCTTTTGAACGCTGCAACTCATAACCTGTAACCGTAGCGCTGCTACTGGTGGTCCAGGTTACCTTAACTGACGACACCAGCACGTTACTTACAGTAAGCCCGGCAGCGGGCAAAGGAGCATCGGGGTCAAGCCCGTACAGCTCCCATTCCGCTATCTGACTGGGAACATTAGAAGTAGAGTTACCAGCAGTAACATGCCATTTGTAATATTGATAAGCAGTAGCGCTGCTGCTGAGATAAAAGTTACGCGTTACGCCCCTGCCCGAAAACGTTTGCCCGGTTTGCTTATCCAACTGTACCCAGGTACTGCCGTCATTAGAACCTTCCAGCGTCCAGTCTTTCGGATCTCGCTCTTCTGCGTCATTGCCCGAAGTGATGGTATAATATATCAGCAGTTTCGATTTCACTGCTTTATACATCATCCAGTAATCGGCCGGAACCGATAACTGAGCCTGTGGTATCAGGTATTTGGTGCCGGTATTGTTATCAATTAAATGGGGCGAGTTTTCGTTAACATTCGTGTTCTCTTTATCCACCGTTAACACACCGCCATCATCTGTCATATCCAGCAGCTCGCCACCAGAATTATATGTAGTAACAGAAGCCACAGTGGAATAAGCAGTACTACCGTATTTGTTCACCGCCCGTACACGATACTGGTAAGTAGTGTTAATAGCAGCTTTCGTATCCATATAAGTAGTTGTGGCCCCTGTGGCAATAGTGGTATAATTAGTACCATCCGCACTGCGTTGCAATTCGAAGGAACTGTTGTTGACTGAGTTATTTGTCCAGCTGAGTGAAACAGTGGTACCAGACAAAGCCAATGCTTTTAAGGCCGATGGCACGCCCGAAGCTGCCGAAGCCCCCAGCAAACGCCACTCAGAAAGCTGAAACAGCGTGCTGCCATTATTAGCCGAAATATTCATCCGGTAATACAGGTAAGCCGCAGGAGCGCTGGCAATATCAAATACACGCGTTTGCTTGCGGTCTGGAAAAGCTTCGTTGGTACGTGTATCTACCACCGTCCAGGTGCTGCCGTTATTAGAGCCTTCCAGCTTCCATGTTTTAGGATCGCGGGTAGGGCCATCGTTACCCGATGTAAGCGTATACTGCCCCACCGTTTGTGCAGCACTAAACTGCAACTGCATTAATAAAGGTGATGTATAGGTACAAAGGAATTTGGTAGTGATATCATTGTCCACCACTTTTTTAGAGCCTTCGCTACCATCCGCACCGGAAGCATTATCAGCCGATGCAGTTAATACACCGCCCGTTGTTAAATCCTGTGCATGCACACTGCCCATTATCAACGCCAATGCAGCCAGGAGGTATAGGGATTTACTTTTTCTCATAATTGTCGGTTTTTAAGCAATGGGTTACCATCCGGTGTTTTGAACAAGTTGCTTGTCTTTATCAATTTCAGATTGCGGTATGGGCAGCAGGTAATGCTTCTTCGCAAACACACGGGTTTCTACTACCACTTTGTTGTAAAAGTTGGTGCCATCTGCATTAATATTTAAACCGTATTTAGGGCCCGCATCTGTTTGTTCGGCTATTTTCCAGCGACGCGTATCAAAGAAGCGTACGTTTTCAAATGCCAGCTCCACTCTTCTTTCTTTCCGTATAGCTTCCCGCATCGCCTCCTGTGTAGCAGGTATATCCAGCGCATCGGTGCCCTCCCCATATAAAGGAATGCCTGCACGCTTCCTTATCAGGTTCAGATATTTCACCACGTTTTCATTACCAGGCGTGGCTTCATTTAAAGCTTCTACATAATCCAGGTAAATATTGGCCAGTCGGAACAATACCAGCGAACGGCTTTCATCGCTCCACTTACCCAACGATAAATTTTTACGCACCATATACCCGGTAGCGCTATGGTCAGAACCGGATACTTTAATACCGGAGTTGCCGGAATATTGCGTACTGGTGATCACATCACCATAATCTGTATTCAGCCAACGGCTGCCATCGTAGGTAACGCCCACATAAAAACGTGGTTCGCGGTTAGCCCACTGGTTGTAGGTGTTGCGCGACGCATTATCGAATGGCGCTTTAAAAGAAGAAAAGCCTGTAGCTACATAACCAGAAGCCCCATCCGTAATAGAACGTCCATTAGCAGTAAAATAGGCATCCACCATTTCCTGCGTAACCGCCAGCGCACCGCCGCCTTTTACATCACCATTAAAACCATTGTGATAAGGCGTTTTATCGTATTGCCAGAAGCTGATATTACCCACCGGCCGTGCCAGTATCCACTCTTTGTTCCAATCGGTAAGCATTACATCCCTGCACGACAAATAAGCGCTGAACTTACCATCTGCGTCATTTTTTTCATATAAATCATACACAGAAGGAACAAACTCATCAATAAAGGCCTTGGCAGCATCTGCCGCTTTCTTCCATTTATCGGCCGTATAAGTTTGATTGATTAGTTGTGTACCATCCGCATTTTTTAAAGCTGCATAATCCGTATTGCCATTATACAACGGGCTGGCGGCCAGTAGCAAAGCCTGCTCTTTAAACGCCATAGCAATGCCCTGAGTAATTCTGCCAAAGTTGCGATCACTGGGCACCACCAGCAGGTTAGGTTTAGCTGCATCCAGCTCGCTAACAATGTAATTGATACAATCATCAAAACTGTTACGTGGCAGCTGAACATCATCAAAAGAAGCATCAGGCGAAATAGGATTGTCGCCCGTAAGCACTACCGGGCCAAACATGCGTACCAGGTAATAGTAATACATAGCACGTAAAGCCCTGGCTTCGGCTTTGTATTGCTTAATCAATGCCGAGCCCAGTATAGTGGCTTTATCTACATTGGCCATAAAATAACCGGCATTGCGAATGCCTTTGTAATAACGGCTCCACAAAGTGCTGTACCAGCCATCTGTAGTGCTGATAGTGCCTAATATAACGGAGTTGGCCGTGTTATTATCCCACGAATACTTGGCTTCATCAGCAGCACCGGTCCACGGCCCTGCAGTAGTGTTATAACCCGCCACAAAGCGCTGTGTAGCTTCGTCCGGAACGGCACTGTACACATCGGCCAGGAACGATTCGGTAGTAGATTGCCTGGTAAAAATATCATCCGTAGTTAAACGGTCGTCCGGCACCTGGTCCAGGAACTTTTTCTGGCAGGAAGGCGCTGCCACCAATAAAGCAGCGAGTATATATATGGAGTATTTTTTGCGCATCATAATAGATCTTTTTACGTGAAACAGGTTATTGTAAAGTGGCCTGTAAACCGATAGCAAATGTTTTGATATTCGGATACTTGGTTCCGTTACTCGTGTTCAGTTCTGAATCCCATAATTTGAATTTGCTGAAGGTGAGTATGTTTACACCCTGGAAGTATACACGCAGGTTTTTAACACCAATGCTGTTTAAAGTAGACTTAGGAAAAGTGTAGCCAAAGTCTATTGTTTTTAAGCGTACAAAATCCATATCCTTTAACCACCAGGTGCTGGTAAGCGTATTGTTCTTATTGGCAGTGCTGCCATAAGCCAGCCTTGGATAAAAGGCATTGGGGTTAGGATTGGCTTCTGTCCACCTGTCGGCAGCAATAGCATACAGGTTGCTTCTGTCGGCACCGGTACCATTGTTAAACGGAATAATACCATCGCCCGCAATAATCCTGTCAGCCCCGCTGGTACCCTGGAAGAATGCGCCGAAACTAAACCCTTTCCAGTTTACATTAAACCCGCCGCCATATACCATATTAGGCACATCACCATTACCAATGCGGTGTACATCATAGGCATCAATAATACCGTCGCCATTCATATCCTTGTAGCGGATATCCCCTACACGCGGGTTGCCAATGCCCGATTGGTTAGGACTTTTGGAAATTTCGTCCTGGCTTTGAAACAGGCCTACGGCTTCATATCCGTAAATAGATAAGGCGTTGCTACCCCTGCGATCCATATAAGCATATTTAGGAGTAGGCTGGTCGTTCTCTATCAACCTGTCTTTGGCATAGGTAAGGTTGCCACGCAGCGTCCAGAAAGTGTTGCCTACTTTCAGCATTCCCGACTCAATGGTTAAGTCAATACCTTTGTTATCAATAATGCCCAGGTTACCCCATGGATTTTGACTTAAGCCAGCAAAGCTGGCCAAACTTCCTCTTTGTAAAAACACACCGGTTCTGTGTTCTTTAAACAGATCTACCGTTACAGATAAATTGTTATGCAGTGTTTTAAATTCAATACCTAAATCCTGTTTATGCGAAGTGGCCCAGGTAACATCCACGCCATAACTGCTGATACCTACACCCAGCATCGGGTTCTGACGGGTACTACCAAACGTGTAACCAGGTGTTGACTCCACAAACGTTTGAAACAAAAAGCGATCTATCAGGCTCAACTCATTGGTAGCACCGCCTGCACCAACCGTACCATTAGAGTAACGCAGTTTGAAAAACTGGAAACTATTTTTGAATGGCTCAAAAAAGTCTTCCGAAGACACTACCCAACCAACACCAAAAGAGGGGAAGAAACCATAACGTCTGTCAGGAGCAAAGTTTTCCGATCCGTTATAACCGAAGTTAAACTCTGCAAAGTATTTGTTATTCCATGCGTAAGTAGCCCTGCCCGCATAGCCCCGGTAACGATAGGGTATAGAACCCACCAGGTCGGTAGCAAAAGCATAGGTATAATCATTCTGGTTATACAACAATAAACCACTTACATGGTGCTTACCAAAATCGCGGTCGTAGTTAATGGCCGATTCCAGGTAAAATCTTCTGTTACCGCCGTTTACCCTGGCATAGCTTAACGCATCAGAACCTTCATGGGTTAACACCAGGTTTAAAGAACCGTCGTCCTTGCGCGGATTTACCTGGTCTACAAAATAGGTGCTTCTTAAACGAACACGATCTATGTTATGTTCATTCAATACATCAAACGAATACAGGAAGTAAGCAGATAAACCCTTTACCCAAAAATCAAAGTCCTGTAACAGCTTCACGTTAGAAAACACCTGGTTTTTAAACTGTGAGCGGTAGCCCCTTTGTGTAATATCCGCATACGGATTACGCTGGTCGCCGTTAGAACTCTGGCCCGGTACAAAATTGCCCGGATACATTACCGGGTAAGCTACCGGTGTAATTTGCATGGCCTGCGAAAATGCATCCTGCGAAGTAACACCAGGATAATTGGTATTGGAGATATAGCCCTGCAAGCCCAGCTCAAATTTAGTATGTGCGGTAAGGGCCAGGTTCAGGTTGCTGGTAAAGTTATAACGCTTAAACCGGGTGCTGGCATCGTAGTTACTTAAGCCGTCTGTTTTCAGCATCCCTTTTTCATCATAGTAAGCCAGCGACACATAATAATTGGCATTGCTGGTGCCACCGCGGCTGCTTACATTCAACCGCCTGTTTTTACCGGTTTTATCAAACACCGCATTCATCCAGTCTACATTCGGGTATACATAAGGGTCAACACCTGATGCCGTTTTGTCAATATAATCCTGTGCATATTTAGGCGTTTGACCACTGGCTAACATAGCCTCATTGGTAAGGTTCATGTAGGTGATACCATCTGCCAGTTCGGGTGTGCGGGTAAAAGCGGTAATGCTTTCGTTGTAATTAACATTGAAAGTGGTTTTACCCACTTTGCCCGACTTGGTTTTAATTAAAATAACCCCGTTCGCACCTCTTACGCCATATACAGCAGTAGCAGAAGCGTCTTTTAATACGGAGAAGGACTGGATATCCTGCGGATCAAAACTGTTTAAATCACGCTCAATACCATCTACCAGTATCAATGGCTTGGCGTTATTGCTGCCAAAGGTAGAAATGCCGCGTATCCAGATGTCGGCCGCATCAGCACCCGGCTCGCCGGTACGCTGCACGCCTATTACACCCGCAATACGGCCGGCCAGCATAGAGCTCAGGTTGGCCACCGGTTGCTGTAGTTCTTCTACATTCACCGACGACTGCGCCCCCACCAGGCTTACCTTTTTCTGTTTACCAAAACCTACTACCACCACATCATTTAAACTGCCCGATACCGCTTCCAGTGTTACTTCAAACACAATGCGTTCGTTTATCAGGAAGGTTTGTGTGTTATAGCCCACAAAAGAAAAAGCGAGGGAATCGCCTTGGTGGGCTGCCAGGCTAAAAAGGCCATCTTTATCGGTAAGGGTGTGCTGGCCCGTTCCCGGAACCGATACACTTACGTTGAGCATTTTATTGTCCAACGCATCTTTCACCCGGCCACTGACTGTAATTACCTGGCCGATGGTTGTTTTTTTCTGTGCCATTACCGGAAGTGCTGCCGATGATGTAAAAAGCAGTAAAAGAAACACACGCACACGAAGGCGTGCCGCTCCGGGGAGATGTTTTCTTCTCATAAGCATTCTATTGTTTTGTATGGTAGATAAAGCAGTTGCGAAACCAATAGTTTCACCTTACTAAATTAAATTGCAGTACAGCCGCAACCTGTCAACAGACTGCAAACAGATTGTTAACGGAATTTAAACGCGGCGCAAACCCTTTCTGTTCCTTTTAAAATGTGCTACATTTCAAATGCGAAGTACCCAACGCGCCCACCGCATGAAAAAATCGTCACTGACTACTTATAAACTCATTAGTATATTAAGCCTGCTGATACTTTCCAGTGTACAGTTTTTCCTGGTATACAATACCTACGAGCTAAAAAACCAGCAATACTATTTATCGGAAAAGACCATTATCAGCGACGAATACGCCCAAAGCATCCGTAACGATAAAGCCTTTCCCGGCGGGGCAGCCATTATAGACAAGTATATCCAGGGCAGCATGCACGAAATAGAAAGCCTGCATAATCGTAAAGCACCCAATTTCAATCAGTTTAAAGAACAGCTGTTAAACAACATGTTTGCCGAGCTGCGCCAGAAAAATAACATGGACAGCCTGCTACAGGCCATTCAAAAAAAACAACACCTGAATCCCTATCTCAAATACCTGCTTACCATCAGCAAGCTGGATGTGGCCTTCCAGGGAAACAGTTATGTTCCCTTGTATACCAGCCAACAGTATTATCATGGCATTGACTCGGCCATTCAAACAGTAAACGGTATTGTGATTGGTGGCACACTGGAACATGGCAACGATCACAACCGGGTAATAGCACTTACTGTTAGCAGTGCTTCTAACTATAGCTACCGCATTACGTTTAACCTGTATGTGGATAGCTATAACAGGCGACTGGCTATTTTAAATCAAATGATGCCCACCTTTGGGTTGTCTTTGTTCGCTATTTTGTCGGTAGTGCTGTTGTTCTTTATTACTTTCCGAAACTGGATCAAGCAAAAAAAGATTGCAGAAATGAAATCGGATTTTGTAAACAGCATCACCCACGAGTTTCACACACCGCTGGCCGCAATTATAGTAGCCAATAAAAACCTGCAAAATGATAAAGTGATAGAAAACCGCGGCAACATTAAACCCCTTACGGATATTATTCAACGGCAGAGCGACCGGCTGAAAACCCTGTTTGAGCAAGTGCTGGATATTACCAGCCGGCAAAACCTGCAGCTGCAAAAAAAGGAACACGCTTTGCATGTGTTGCTGGAAGACATACTACTGGACTACCGCTTAAAAATTACCGATGAAACCATACTGCTTACATTTAACAAAAATGCCGCAGACGATACTATTAAGGCCGATGCCTTCTGGCTTACCACCATGCTGGACAATATCTTTGACAATGCTATTAAGTACAATGCCAGCAGCAGTAAAAAGATAGACGTATCTACCTACAACGAAGGCAACCGGTTATTGCTGGTAATAGAAGACAACGGCATTGGCATGTCGCCCGAAATAAAAAAACACATCTTTGAAAAGTTCTATCGCCATCCCGGTGTTTTAAAGCACACCACCGGCTTAGGCCTGGGCTTGTTTTATGTAAAGCTTTGCATAGATGCGCACGAATGGCATATTGAAATAGAGAGTACACCTGAACAGGGAAGCAGGTTTATTATTATCATACCCCAATAATAATAATGCACATGAAAACCAAAGTATTATTTGTAGAAGATGAAACTGACCTGGGCAATGTGATTAAGCAATACCTGGAGATAATGGAATTTGAAGTAGACTGGTGCGAGAATGGTTTGCTGGCATTGCAAAAGTTTAAAGCCAACCCTAATGGCTATCATATTATGCTGATAGATGTAAGCATGCCCGGCATGAATGGCTTTGAACTGGCCGATCAGCTGATTGCCCTAAAAAGTAATATCCCTTTTTTATTCCTCACCGCACGCAACGAAAAGAAAGACCGTTTGCATGGTTTAAAAATCGGGGCCGACGACTACATAACCAAGCCCTTTGATATTGACGAACTGGTGCTGCGCATGAAAAACATCATCCGCCGCAATCATATAGATATACAACCTGCTGTGCCTGCACCCGATTGTGTGGAACTGCACGATGTGCTTTTTTATAAAGACCTGCTAAAACTGACCATTCAACACCACGAAATAGCACTTACCGTTCGCGAAGCCGAACTGCTGGACTTTTTATTTAAAAACCAGAACCGCATTTTAAAACGCGAAGAAATATTGCAACAGTTGTGGGGCGAGAATGATTACTTCCTGGGCCGTAGCCTGGATGTGTTTGTTTCGCGCCTGCGCAAACATTTAAGCCGGTCTAAGAAAATAGCCATTAACAACGTGTATGGTGTAGGCTTCGTCTTTTCCTGCTGATTTTAGCGCCGGTTACTTTATAAAAGGCCAGTATCTTTGCCCCTCCTTAAAGCACAGATATCATGAGTAATCCCGGCACTATTGAACAGAAACTGGACAAGCTTACCCGTTTAACAGAAGGTTATGATGCGTTTTTGTACGACTGCGACGGCACCCTGGCCGATAACATGCAGGCACATAAAGACTCTTACGTAAAAGTGGCTAAAAGCTACGGACTGGACATGGACGCGGCTATTATTGACGAGCTGGCCGGCTATCCTACCGTGCTGGTAGTGAAAGAAATAAACAATCGTTACGGCACTAACTTCGACCCCGTAGAGTTTGCCACCACCAAGTCAAGAGTGTTTTTTGAAGAGTATATTGAAAAAACATTGCCTATAGACTTTGTAGTAGCCCACTTAAAAGCCCACCATGGTAAAGTAAAAATTGGTGTGGTTTCCGGCGGTAGCAGAAGAACGGTTTCTAAAACCTTAACCGTATTAGGTATATTCGATTTGATTGAGGTAATGGTATGCGCAGGCGAAACACCTAACGGCAAACCGTTTCCCGATCCGTTTTTAAAAGCGGCAGAAGAACTGGGCATTGCCCCTGAACGCTGCATTGTGTTTGAAGATGGTGAGCCTGGTGTACAAGCCGCTACCGCTGCAGGCATGCAGTCGATAAGGGTGGATAAGATCGTATAATCCAAACTATCACATACATATGAGAAAACAAACGTTAGCAGTAGCAGGTATACTGGCTTTTGCCTGTACCGCTGCTACTGCTCAGCAACCAGACTGGACGCCTGTGTTTACGCAGATGAACACAGAAGTACTTACCCATTCAAAAGCTTACAGCACACTACAGGAAGCCACTTCCACCATTGGCCACCGCCTTACCGGCAGCGCCAACGGCAAAAAGGCCGAAGAGTATGCTTTTAACCTGCTTACCCGCTATGGCTTCACCAACGTAAGGTATCAGCCTTTTGAAGTAGAAAGCTGGAGCCGTGGCACCATAGCCGTTACCACCGGCAGCAACGCAGCCGGTCAAAAGCCTGTAAAAGCCGTGTCACTGGCCCACTCACCCGTTAAAGCCGATGTTACCGCACCATTGGTAGATATGGGCAATGGGGTAGAAGAAGATTACACAACCGCAGCCGGAAAAGTAAAAGGTAAAATAGCCCTGGTGTACCTGGGCGTGTTACCCGGTTCTAAAGAAGGCACTCCACATTTACACCGTTCCGAAAAAACCGCTATCGCTACCAAACATGGTGCTGCCGGCGTTATTTTCATCAACGCTGTACCGAATGGTGTGCTGTTAACCGGCACCGCTTCTGTTACCGGCAAACTCATTCCCATCCCCGCCGTATGTATCGGGCAGGAAGATGGCATGGCCCTGAAACAACAGCTGACCACGCAGCAGTTGACCAGCCACATTCAACTCACCAACTTTTCGGGTAAGATCAAGGCCCGCAACGTCATTGCCACTATACCCGGCAAAAGCCTGCCTAACGAAAAAATAGTAATAGGCGGACACCTGGATAGTTGGGATCTTGCCACAGGTGCTATTGACAACGGAATAGGTTCTTTTTCGGTGCTGGACATCGCGCGCACCTTCCAGGCCCTGCACCTGCAGCCCGCACGTACGGTAGAGTTTGTGTTGTTTATGGGTGAAGAAGAAGGTTTACTGGGTTCTAAAGCCTATGTAAACGCAGCTATCAAAGACAAAAGCATTCACCAGTTGCGCTATATGCTGAACTACGACATGACCAACGATCCCAAAGGCTATAGCACTACCGACTCGGCCAGCAAAGAGCTGTTTCAGCATATAGGCGCTATTGCCCATACACTGGACACCAGCTTTACCAATAGCTTCCGCAACGAAGCCGGCCTGCATAGCGATCATCAGCCTTTTATGCTGCAGGGCGTACCTACTGCCGGCGGATTTGGCGGTAAACTGCCCAACAATGCAGGCGCCTGCTATCATGCCGATTGCGATAACTTTAGCCTGGTAGATGAAAAGGGATTGCAAAACACGGTACGCTTCAGCGCCATGCTACTGTATGGTATTGCCGATGCACCGGTGTTAGTGGCCAAACATTTCACCGATGCCGAAACACGCGAATTCCTTCTTAAAAATAACCTGAAGCAACCCCTGCAAATAGCAGGTGAGTGGAGATGGGAAAAGTAATTTTTCCGTTCTACAGGTTTGATATTATAGGCCCTGTTATTAAAAGAACACTATGTTGCTTTTGATGACAGGGCTTTTTTATCCCCCACTACCTATAATGTATAAAACCACTGTTTACACTCTTAATGCTTTCTCTACAGCAAAATAGTACCGTTTCTTACCAGTAATTCCTGACTAAAAAGCAAATCCTGCCAAATTTTAATCCGGGCAAACAACAACTAAATAAATTAGCAAATTATGCATTTAATAAGAATGCAACTGTTTATTACCGGCAACTTTAGTTACCTTATACACGCACTGAACGCACCCTTATGGCAGACTATTGCCTGAAACTGCCCATTTTGCTATGATATTTAGGAAATCAAGTCTTTCCTCATACCGTTATTAAACTATAATAACATATATTTTATTTTACATAGCTACACACCCAGCCCCTTACCACCAGCAGATTGGCAATGACAACCTTGTTCATAAAACAATCTTTTCGTTATATTTACGTTATTCAATAAGAAAGAAGCTGCATTTTTTTATATTGATAAAGTACCCGGCAGTATGAAAACTATTATATCTACAGTGGCAATTTTGCTATTAAGCATAATGTCTGTACACGCCCAAAGCGCCAACGTTTCTACTATATCTGTTATGGGTAGTAACCAGGCAATGAATAATATGCAGGCAAGCATTCAATCTACTGGCATTAAATCCGAAGCAATTACACCAAACGACTCTACCATAATAATAGCATGTGATTTTGGGGTTGCACGTAGAAACAGGGTAAAACAACTAAGGGAAACATCTATTATAAAAACCCGAAGCACCGACACCACTAACATCAACTGCCCGGTGTATACCTTTATCAAGTGTAAAACAGAGGTGCCGGCCACCACTAACCAAAAGTAAGTATCGTAACCAACTGCTGCCATTGCCATCCTTCACGCCACCCCGGCAATATAATAATTAAATAAAATTATATTTACTACTTAAAAGCACACAAATCATCCTTGCCGAAAGTTTGATTTCCTATTGCGCAAATCCTATACATGAAGGCACACCTCACAAAAAAACTGCTTACAAGGCTCCTTGGAGGGTTTTGCATTTTGGCTTTTGTCGCCTTCACCTATTGGAAAGAAGATATACAAGCTGGCAAAACAGTACCCATTACAGCACATAACCATTCTCAAAAATCAGTAACGGTGAATACGCCTTATGTATCCACTCATGTAACCTCGTTATTAACCAATCCCTGCCTGGTAACACTGCTGGATAGTATCACCAATCCTTGCTTATCTACCTATATATCACATTTATTCGCCTATACCTATAATGGAAGCCAGGCTACCTTTAGTTTGAGTATTGCAGAAAGCGATACAAAAAAATGTCCCGGCTGGACAGATGTATCCCGGTCTAACCCCAGTGAGCTAACCATTTATTTGAATAAAAGCATTGCTCCCGATGCATCGCGTGAGTATTGGACCACTGTTCTGGGACATGAAATCATACATTCTTTTATCATTATCAATCATATGGCTCCTCATGTAACACCCGGTGTGCCCCCTTACCTGGAAGTAACACACGAGCTGATGGTAAAGAGCTGGGTAACCTCCCTGGCAGAGTTTATCCGTACCTGCCATCCCGCCTTATCTAAATATGATTCGTTTGGGCTGGCATTAGATGGCTTGCAGGATATAATGATAGGGCACGGGTATGAAAGTGATACCAACTGGGATAATTTTATACAAAGCCATTACAATATCTCTATTACCGAAGCTGGTCATGTGGGTGATGCCTATGCTTTTGGAGGTTACGGAACAGAATGCCCATAAGGTAAAAACCGGTTAAACATTCTTTGCCTTTCCCGTCATCCCTAAATGCGTATGATTAAAACCATCTTCATACTTCAATCCAAACCCCAGCACCCTGTCAAAATTGCTATGTGCCCAAAGCAACAGGCCCACAAATTCCACCCATACGTTATGCAACATATAACCTGCTATCGCCAATACAATAGCCGGTAAAAAATGATGAAACAGGTTATATGTCCATGCTCCCAAACGCGTGTTTACAGCGTAACCTATCATGCTAATGTCCGGAGAAAAGAACAACAGCAACCATGCCCACCAGCTAAAATGCACAGGCAGCAGGTACAATAAAAAAAGGGATAAGAATAACTGAGCTACTATTTCTGCTTTCAATAAAAGTTTCATGTTATCGGTATTTTGATAACACAAAGCTCGGCCACATAGCTGCCCGTTGAATTAACAATAGATAAGAAAAACTGTCAGCTTTTGGCACTTCTGTTACGAATGCGACTTAAACTTACCGGGGTAATGCCCAGGTAAGAAGCAATGTATTGCTGCGGAATACGCTCCATAATCTTCTGCTTATTACCCTGTAACAATTGCTGGTAGCGCTCTTCGGGGCTTAAGGTAAGCAGGCTTACCATCCGTTCTTCCAGCCCCATGGCCAGGTATTCGGCCAGCAGGCGACCAAAACGCTCCCAGGTTTTAGACGCATCATACAAATCGCAAAGCTTCCGGTAAGCAAACACAATCATCCGGCAATCAGTAAGCGCTTCAAAGGTCAAGGGAGAAGGCTTTCCGGTAATGCAGCTGAAATAAGAGCCGGTAAAATGATTTTCAAAGTAGAAATAGGTGGTTTTCTCTTCCCCATTCACCGTGTAGTAGTGCCGCATATTCCCTTCCAGCACCCAGCCTATTTCGGTGGCCGTGCGGCCTTCCTTTATCCAGCATTCATTTTTGGCCAGTGAGCGGTATTGTAATGCCGGCAACAGCAAATTCCAGTCGGCATCTGTAAGCAGCACAAAGCGGGAGATAGCATTGCGGAATTGGGTAAGGTCGTCAGGTGTTATCATAAACGCGTAATGTTATAAATGCTTACCACAGGCTTAAAATACTGGTCGTCTTCCGGGCGGTTATATACCGCTTTCACCACTTTCATACCTTTTACCACCCTCCCAAAAGCAGCATAGCCCTGCCCGTCGTCGTTATTAGCCCCGCCGTAATTAAACCCGGGCTGATCGCCCACGCAAATAAAAAACTCTGTAGTGCCACTGCCCGGTGTGGTACGCGCCAGTGACACCGTACCATTCAGGTGTTGAATACCTGTTTGCTGCGTGGTTTCGTGTGGTATGCCCGGTAAGCTGCCGGCCTTGGTATGGTTGGTGCGCCACAAACCGCCCTGTATTAAGTTGCTTTTAGGCGCGTTGGAAGGTTGATTGTCATCAGTAAGCACCCGGTAAAAAGAAGTGTTCTTATACAAGCCCGAATCTACATAGCTTAAAAAAGCAGCTACTGTTTTAGGGGCCTTATCCGGATAAAGTTCTATTTCTATATCACCATCCCGTGTTTCAATCACTACATGCGGGTTCTTGTATTTGGGTTTACAGGCGGCCAGCGTCAGGCAACTTACAACCAGCGATATGAATAGATTACGCATCATTATTTTTTGAAAAGGAACACAAAAATAGTAAACACCCCGCCATATATTACCTTTGTTGCATGGTTGGCAAGCAACAGCAGTCAGAAAAGTTTCAACAGGTATACCAGCAATTGAATCCCCAGCAAAAACTGGCTGTGGATACAATTGAAGGCCCTGTAATGGTGATAGCCGGCCCGGGAACGGGGAAAACGCAGATTTTAAGCGCACGCATCGGTAAAATACTGACCGATACAGATGCCCGTCCCGAAAACATTCTTTGCCTTACCTATACCGACGCCGGGGTGGTAGCCATGCGCAGGCGTTTACTCAACTTTATAGGTGCCGATGCTTATAAAGTAAACATTTACACTTTCCACGCCTTTTGTAACGATGTGATACAGGATAACCTGTCTATGTTTGAAAAAACAGCGCTGGACCCTATATCAGACCTGGAACGCATAGAGCTGTTAAAGCAACTGATAGATACTTTTCCTAAAAACCACCCCCTGAAACGTTACCGGGGCGATGTGTATTTTGAAATCACTAACCTGCAATCGCTGTTCAGTACCATGAAACGCGAAGGCTGGACACCCGCTTTCATCAACAGCAAAATAGACGAATACATTGCCAGTTTACCTTTCAGAGACGAATACATTGCCAAGCGGGCAGTGAAGGAGTTTAAGAAAGGAGATGTGCGCACCGATAAGATTGCCGACGAGCAGGAAAAGATGGAAAAGCTACGCGCAGCCGTAAACGAGTTTGACCATTTTCAGCAAGCCATGCGCCAACGCAATCGCTACGATTTTGACGACATGATCAACTGGGTGATACGCGCTTTTGAAGAAAACAAAGGCATGTTAAACCGCTACCAGGAGCAGTTTTTATATATCCTGGTAGATGAATACCAGGATACCAGTGGTACGCAAAACAAGCTGGTAGAGCTGCTGATCAACTTCTGGGAAAAACCCAACGTGTTTGTGGTGGGTGATGATGACCAAAGTATTTACCGCTTCCAGGGCGCGAACATTGAAAACATGCTCACGTTTGCCGATAGCTATAAAGACACCCTGCTTACGGTAATACTCACCAATAATTATCGCAGCACCCAGCCCATACTGGATGTTTCTAAATCGGTCATTGGTCGTAACCAGGAAAGGCTGGTTACCCAGATAAGCGGTTTAAGCAAAGAGCTGATATCGGCCAACAAGCGCATCAGCCACATGATACACCGCCCGCAGATAAAAGAATACATGACCCAGCGCCAGGAAATGATTGACATTACCCTACAGATTGAGCAACTGCTGAATGAAGGGGTAGGTCCGGGCAGGATGGCGGTGATTTATAAAGAGAACCGGTACGGCGAAACATTGGCAGAATATTTCAGGGCGCGCAACATTCCCATGTACAGCAAGCGCAGCCTGAATGTGCTGCATATTCCGCTGGTACAAAAGATATTATTACTACTACGTTACCTTTCTGCCGAGCTGGATGTGCCTTATGGTGGCGATGAAATGTTGTTTGAAGTATTACACTTCGACTGGTTTCATATCCCCGCCATTGAAGTGGCGAAAGTAAGTGTGGAAGCAGCAGACAGAAAGTACGGAGAAAACAAAACCACGCTCAGGCAACTGCTGGTAGAAAAAAGCAACCAGCCTGCACGCGACCTGTTTAGTGTAAACATTCATCCTAAGCTCAAAGATGCCAGCCAGATTATAGAAAAGCTGGTAAGCGAGGTGCCTAATATCACCCTGCAAAACCTGTTTGAAAGCATTATACGCGGGGCAGGCGTGCTGGGCATTATTATGAAAAGCCCTGACAAGATTATGATGATGCAGGTGTTAACCACCCTGTTCGATTTTGTGAAGGAAGAAACCCGGCGCAATCCTATTTTAAATGTTCACGGCTTTATTAACATTATAGACCTGATGGAAAAAGAAGGCATCAGCCTTCCCATGACACAGGTAAGTGGCAACGAAAAAGGCATTAACCTGCTTACTGCCCACGGCAGTAAGGGTTTGGAATTCGAATACGTGTTCCTGGCGGGTTGCAATGCTGCTTCGTGGGAAAAGAAACGCAAGCCCGGTGGTGGCTACAGCATGCCCGATACGTTGTTCTCTTCTGCTGCCAGCGCCGCACACGAAAACAACGAAGAGCTACGCCGCCTGTTTTATGTAGCGCTTACGCGTGCCGAGCAACACCTGTGTATTTCGTACAGCCGCTTTAAAAGTGATGGTAAAGAGCTGGAACCATCTATGTTTATTGCCGAGATACAGGAAGAACATAGCCTGCCGGTAGAAAAGGTAACCGTAGATACAGAAACAGAATTCGGTTTCCAGGGCCTGGCCTTCCATGCCCTGCAGGCTCCGGAAATTGAGCAGGTAGAAGCAGACTGGATCACCCGCATGCTGGATAAGTTTTCCATGAACGTTACAGCCCTCAACAACTACCTTAAATGTCCGCTGGAGTTTTATTTTAAAAACCTGGTGCGCATTCCTTCGCCCAAAAACGAAGCCACCGAATTTGGCTCGGCCGTACACTACGCGCTGGAAAGGTTGTTTGAAAAAATGAAGACGAACAACGAACAGTTTTCGCCGGTAGCAGACTTTATTACCGACTTTGAACGATACATGCACCGCCACCGCGAAAGCTTTACCCGCGAGCAATTTTTAAGAAGACTGGAATACGGGCAGGATGTGCTTAGCAATTACTACGAAAAGTACATCAACGAGTGGAACAAGATCGTTTCTATAGAACGCAATATCAAAAACGTAATAGTTAACGGCGTGCCCCTGAAAGGCAAGCTGGATAAACTGGAATTTTTTGGTAAAGAAGCCAACGTGGTGGATTATAAAACCGGCGATCCGGATAAAGCCCGTGAAAAACTGTTACCTCCCAACGAAAGAAACCCCAATGGGGGCGACTACTGGCGGCAGGCGGTTTTTTATAAAATACTGGTAGATCAGTACGAGCGGAAATCTTGGAAGGTGGTAAGTACCGAATTTGACTTTGTAGAGCCGGATAAGAAGAAAGAATACCAGAAACGCAAAGTGGTGATTGCCCCGGAGGACATTACCACTGTAAATCAGCAAATTAGCCTGGTGTGGGACAAAATACAGGCCCGGGATTTTTACACCGGCTGCGGTAAAGAAGACTGTCATTGGTGTCAATTTGTTAAAACCAATAATATGGCCGTTAAACTACACGAAATAGCGGAAGAAGAGGAAGTGTAAGAAGCGGGAAGAGGTTATGTTTGCAAACTATATGCGTTTACGGATGAAACAATCATTTTTGCCCGCCTTTGTGTTGTTGCTGTTGCTACCTGCTACACAACTTTTACATTCCTGTGCTAACATTATTCCTCCCAGCGGCGGACCTAAAGACAGTTTGCCACCTGTGCTGGTAAGTGCAGTGCCGCGCGATTCTGCATTGCACTTTAACAGTGATAAAATTGTTATTACATTCGACGAATACGTTACGCTGGATAATGCCCAGCAAAACCTGATAGTATCGCCTGTTCCTAAAAACGCCCCACAGGTTTCTGGCAAGCTGCGTACCATTACGGTAAAACTGCGCGATAGCCTGGAAGCCAATACCACTTACTCCATCAATTTTGGCCATGCCATTAAGGACGTAAACGAAGGCAACGTGGCTAAGCAACTGACTTACGTATTCAGCACCGGCAGCTACATTGACAGCAACTACCTGGAAGGTCGTGTGCTGGTAGCCCAAACCGGTAAAGTAGATACCACCCTTATTGCAGTATTGCACCAAAACCTGAACGATACGGCTATTTATAAAAATACGCCACGTTATTACGCCAGGATAGACGGTAGCGGCAACTTCCGTTTTGCCCATTTGCCGGCCGAAACATTTTCCCTGTTCATTATCCCGGACGATTACAGTAAAAAATATGACGACAGCACCAAGCTATTTGCCTTTGCCGATTCTAACATTACCGTAAGTACACATACCCCATCCGTTACCATGTATGCTTACCAGGAATATAAAGAAGGCCCCAAAACCAAATCCACCACTACCAATTCAGGTAATAATAATCCTAATAAGAAAAAGGATAAGGATAAAGAAAAAGAGGAGGATAAGCGCCTGAAAATAACAGGCACTTCCCTGGCAGGCGGCGAGCAGGATTTGTTAGGAAATCTGCAAATAAGCTTTAACAGGCCCCTGCGCAACTTTGACAGCACCGCTTTCGTTTTAACAGATACCGGTTACAAGCCTTTGGCTAAGCAACCTTCTGTTAGCTGGAGCGATACCACGGCCACCAAACTTACCCTTCGCTATAGCTGGCAGGTAGGTACACAATTGAAACTGATTATAAAGGACAAGGCGGTTACCGATAGTGCCGACATGAACTTATATCGCACCGACACCTTGCCATTTGTTACCAAAAAAGAAGCAGCTTACGGCAGCATAAAACTCCACTTTGAGAAAATAGATTATGCTAAAAACCCGGTGCTGCTAATTACGCAAAACGACAAGACGGTTGACTCTGTGTTCATTAAACAAAAAGAATGGTTCCGCAGGTTGTTTAACCCCGGTGACTATGAACTGAAAATATTGTACGACACCAATGCCGATAGCGTTTGGACTCCTGGACAATACTGGTTAAGCACCACCAGAAGGCAACCGGAATTAATAGTACCCGCAACACCCGCCAAAATATCCGTTCGTGCCAACTGGGACAACGAATGGGATGTAAGCCCGGGCGATCCGTTTGAAGCACATGGCCCTGATGGTAAGCGTAAAGCAGGCGCTGGAATGGGTGCCGGTAAAGGCGGCGGAATCGGTAGCGGCAAGCTGCCAGGCAAGTCGCTATAAAGCATAGATATTGCTTTTTACAGCTTAATTTTGTGTTATGCAGCTACCATCTTCGTTGTTAGAAAATGCGGTGAATGAATTTTCCAAATTACCAGGTATAGGCAAAAAAACGGCTTTACGCCTGGTACTGCACCTGTTAAAACAGGAGGTGGGAGCTGTGGAACAATTTGGCGATACAATAGCCCGCATGCGCCGGGAGATTCAGTTTTGCCAGCGTTGCTTTAACATTAGCGATGCCAATTATTGCAGCATCTGCGCCAACAGCCTGCGCAACCAGCGCCAGATTTGTGTGGTAGAAAACATACGGGATGTTATTGCCCTGGAAACCACACAACAATTCAGCGGCACCTACCATGTGCTGGGTGGCATTATCTCCCCCCTGGATGGCATTGGCCCCGATCAGCTGAACATTGAATCGCTGATACATCGCGTGGGCCAGGAAGGAACCGAAGAACTGATCTTTGCTTTAAACCCCAACATACAAGGCGACACTACCATTTACTATATCCAGAAGAAAATCAAACACTTACCCTGTAAGGTAACCACTATAGCCCGCGGCATAGCCTTTGGTGGCGAGCTGGAATATGCCGATGAACTTACGCTGGGTCGCAGCCTGGCCAACCGCCTGCCGGTGGACAGCTATATCAGCAACCGCTAAGACCATCATATTGCCGAATGTTCATTATCTTTGCATCCTCAGGCAGATTTGTTTATTGTTCGGCCTGTAAAAATCTGAACTAATAAACGTCTAAGATGCCACCAACCGGTACCCCAAACGTTTACCAACTCAGAAGCAATCATTCTTACAGTTAAATAAAAGGAGTTTTCCCGTTAGGGAAAAAGGATAGGCATGAAAACAATTCAGGAATGTTTACAGGAACGCATACTGGTAATTGATGGCGCTATGGGCACTATGATCCAGCGCTATAAACTGCAGGAAGAAGATTACCGTGGCGAAAAGTTTAAAAACTGGCATTGTGATGTGAAGGGCAACAACGACCTGTTAAGTATTACCCAGCCGGGCATTATTGAAGAAATTCACAAGCAATACCTGGAAGCAGGTGCAGACATTATTGAAACTAACACTTTCAGTAGCACCGTAATAGCCCAGGCCGATTATGACATGCAGGAAGTGGCTTACGCCATGAACGTGGAAAGCGCCCGTGTTGCCCGCAAAGCAGCGGACGAGTATACTGCTCTCAATCCGGATAAGCCCCGTTTTGTAGCAGGCGCCATTGGCCCTATGAACAAAACCTTATCACTCTCTCCTGACGTGAATAACCCCGGCTACCGCGCCGTTACTTTTGATGAAGTAGCCGATGCTTATTACGATCAGATTAAAGCCCTGGTAGAAGGTGGCGTGCACCTGTTGCTGATAGAAACCATCTTTGACACCTTAAATGCCAAAGCGGCTATCTATGCCACCCGTAAGTTTTTTATGGATACTACCGGCAAGCCCGATGGTGAAGGCACCTTGCCTATCATGATCAGCGGTACCATTACCGATGCCAGCGGACGTACCCTGAGCGGTCAAACCCTGGAAGCATTTTATATTTCTGTAAGTCATGCCAGGCCGTTAAGCGTAGGCTTAAACTGCGCCCTCGGAGCCAATGACATGCGCAGCCATATTGAAGAACTGAGCCAGATAGCCGGCTGCTTTACCTCAGCTTATCCTAACGCAGGTTTACCGAATGCAATGGGTGAGTACGATGAAGCGCCACACGAAACAGCGCACTTTATTGAAGAGTGGGCCGAAAAAGGATTTGTAAACATTGTGGGCGGCTGCTGCGGCACTACCCCCGATCATATTAAACATATTGCAGACAATGTAAAACGCTTTCAGGCCAGGCAAATCCCTGTACTGGAAACAGCGCTTTAATTGTTAAGGAAGAAGTTTTTACAACGAGATACATTCAATGAGCATTATCAAGCCATACTTACGCCTTTCGGGTTTAGAACCATTAGTAGTACGCCCCGAAACCAACTTTGTAAACGTAGGTGAGCGAACCAACGTAACCGGCTCTAAGAAGTTTGCACGCCTTATTAAGGAAAACAAATACGAAGAAGCTTTAAGCGTTGCCCGTCAACAGGTAGAAAGCGGCGCACAGGTAATTGACGTAAACATGGATGATGCACTGCTGGACGGTGTACAGGCCATGACCACGTATTTAAACCTGCTGCAAAGCGAACCTGACATTGCCAAAATTCCGGTAATGATCGACTCCTCCAAGTTTCCCATTATTGAAGCTGGTTTAAAGTGCGTACAGGGCAAGTGCATTGTAAACTCTATTTCCATGAAAGAAGGGGAAGACAAGTTTATAGAGCAGGCTTACATATGTAAAAGCTTTGGCGCTGCGGTAATTGTAATGGCTTTTGACGAAAAAGGCCAGGCAGATACCATGGAGCGCAAAGTAGAAATATCATCACGCGCATACGAAATATTAACCCGGCAGGTAGGCTTTGCCCCGGAAGATATCATTTTTGATATCAACGTGTTTGCCGTAGCCACCGGTTTGGAAGAGCATAACAACTACGGTGTAGACTTTATTGAAGCCTGCCGTATCATCAAACAAAAATACCCGCTGGTGAAGATCAGCGGTGGCGTAAGTAACCTGTCGTTCTCTTTCCGTGGTAACGAACCGGTAAGGGAAGCCATGCACTCTGTGTTCCTGTACTACGCCATTCAGGCCGGTATGGACATGGGCATTGTAAACGCAGGCCAGTTACAGGTATATTCCGAAATTGAGCCGCAGTTACGCGAACTATGTGAAGATGTAATTCTTAACCGCAACAACGATAATAACGAGGCTACTGATAAACTCATTGCCTTTGCCGAAACCGTAAAAGCAAGCGGCAAAGAAGTGAAAAAGGATGATGCCTGGCGCAACACCAGCGTAGAAGAGCGTTTAAAACATGCGCTGGTTAATGGCATTACTGAACATATTGAAGCCGATACCGAAGAAGCGCGTGTTAAATATGGCCGTCCGCTGTTAGTGATTGAAGGCCCGTTAATGGACGGCATGAACGTGGTAGGTGATTTATTCGGCGCAGGTAAAATGTTTTTACCACAGGTGGTGAAAAGCGCCCGCGTAATGAAGAAAAGCGTGGCGGTGCTTACCCCGTTTATTGAAGAAGAGAAAAAGAATAATCCCAATGCACAGCAAGGCGGTGCAGCCAAAATATTAATGGCTACCGTAAAAGGCGATGTGCATGATATTGGTAAAAACATTGTAGGGGTGGTATTAGGCTGTAACGGCTATGATATCATTGACATGGGCGTGATGGTGCCTGCTGATAAAATACTGGACACCGCCCAAAAGGAAAACGTAGACATCATTGGCCTGAGCGGATTAATTACTCCATCATTAGATGAGATGGTACACGTGGCCCGTGAAATGAAACGCCGCAACATGACGCAACCATTGCTGATTGGTGGCGCCACCACATCCCGCACCCACACCGCGGTTAAAATAGAACCGGAATACGGCAACGGTGTTATTCACGTACTGGATGCCTCCCGTAGCGTAACCGTAGCAGGCTCGCTGTTAAGCAAAGAACAGAAGTCGGGCTTCCTGGATGGGGTAACTAAAGAATACATTAAGCTGCGCGACGATTTTGGTAAGAAGAAATCTGTTAAGCAATACATTACCTACCCCGAAGCACAGGCCAAAGCCGTGAAGGTAGACTGGGATAATTACCAACCTCCCGTACCCACCTTTACCGGTATTAAAACGTTTGACAACTACGACCTCGCAGAAGTAAGAGACTATATTGACTGGGGCCCCTTCTTTATTTCTTGGGAGCTGGGTGGCCGTTTCCCCGACCTGCTTACCGATAAAGTAATTGGTGTAGAAGCCACTAAGCTGTATAATGATGCCAACGCCCTGCTGGACAAAATAATAGCAGAGAAATGGTTAAGCGCACACGGTGTAATAGGCTTCTGGCCTGCTACCCGCGTAGCATCGGATAGCGTATTGGTAAAACAAGGCGCTGCCAACTCCGGCGATATTAAACTGGAATTTATACGTCAGCAGGTAAAGAAAGCAGCCGACCTGCCCAACCTGTCACTGGCCGACTTTATAAAACCAGCCGCAGCCGGCAGCACAGAAGCGAATGACTACCTGGGTGCTTTTGCGGTAACCATCAAAGGTATAGAACCCCATATCAAACGCCTGGAAGCTGCTTTTGACGACTACAATAAAATTATGCTGCAAGCCCTGGCCGACCGTTTTGCGGAAGCTTTTACCGAGCTGTTGCATAAAAAAGTAAGAACTGAATACTGGGGCTATATCAACAACGAGCAGTTAAGTAACGAACAACTGATTAAAGAACAATACGTAGGTATACGTCCGGCACCAGGCTACCCTGCCTGCCCTGACCACACCGAAAAATACAAACTGTTTGATCTGTTAAACGCTACTGAAAACACGGGCATTACCTTAACAGAGTCACTGGCCATGTACCCGGCGTCGTCTGTTTGTGGCTGGTATTTCAGCCATCCGCAAAGCCAGTACTTCGGTATCGACAAAATAAACAACGACCAGTTTGAAGATTACATTCAAAGAAAAGGAATGAGCAGAGACGAGGCGGAAAGATGGTTACGCCCGATTTTAGAATAATGATTTCACCGGGTATTCGTTTGTACAGTGAATACCCGGTATTTTTTACCTGTGATTAAGCACTTACCTTCTCCTTTATAGCACTTTGCTATCCTTTACAAGCACTGCCCCCTCATGGAAAAGTATGCTGGTTGTATTCGGCAGCATGGAACAATCGCCTGACAGTACTTATAACCCATTGAAAAAGAAATACAAACAATTACCAGGTACTTACCAGCTATAGATAAACACATACAAACCATATCCAGATACATTGTAACATTTGGCGAGTACTCACTAACCGCTTTATACCCCTTAGCAATTGCTTACAAAGACTTACAAAATAGCAGGAAGCGCATACAGTTTGTTTATGGATACTTAGTATCTAGTTGTAGGTACCCTCCATTTCATGGTAAGCACTTACCAGCTGGTTTTAGGGCATTTACAGAGCCGTTGTAAATACTTACAAGGCAGTTTGTGAGTGCTTACAATAGAGTTTGTAAGTACTTACAAGGTCGTATGTAAGTACTTACAAAGTGGTTTGTGGGTACTTACGAAGCGTTTGTAAGTGCTTACAACAGAGTCTGTATGTACTTACAAGGTCGTATGTAAGTACTTACAAGGTGGTTTGTGGGTACTTACGAAGCGTTTGTAAGTGCTTACAATAGGGTTTGTATGTACTTACAAGGTCGTATGTATGTACTTACAAAGTGGTTTGCGGGTACTTACGAAGCGTTTGTAAGTGCTTACAATAGGGTCTGTATGTACTTACAAAGTCGTAGTAAGTACTTACAAGGTGGTTTGCGGGTACTTACAAAGCCTTCTGTAAGCACCCCTAAAGCATTGAAAATCTATTGATCGCCTTCTTCTGAAGTTTCTTCCAGCTTGTCTGAATCTTTTGCGCGGCGCAGTTTTACTTTGGGGTTTTCCTGCGTTCCGGTTACACTAAAAGGGATACCAATAATACCCAGTGGCGGTAAGCCTAAACGACCGCTCAGGTTCAGGCGTCCGTCAAAACTTACCTGGCCTTCAAAACGTGGTCGAAACCCGGCTACCCTCATTTTGGTACGCTCAATGGTGATGATATTATTGTTGATGGTAGACTTAATATCTATTTTGGAAAGGTCTGCATCTTTTAAACCTTCTCTGCCGGTGCTGCTACCTACAGCGTTCAGTAGCTTAAAGCCACGCATTTTTACCTGTTTCACACTCAGTACACCGCCACCTTTTAAAGAAGGATAGATAGGCTGCATATCGCCGTTCAGCTTTCCGCTTAATTGATAGTCGAGCGAGATAATACCCTGTGCTTTTGCAGCAGCGGTAACCATGTTTCGGAACAGCTCCACCTCTTTATACATACGCTGCACATCAAACTCACTGGCATTAATATGATAGTCAAACTCCGCCTTCTTTGGCGTAAGGCTTTTATAGTTGGCGTCCATGTTTACCTTACAGCCTGCCAGCTCAAAGCCGGCATTTTGCAGGTTAATAGCACCACTATCCACCTTTATACTAGCATTGGCATTTTTAATAATCAGGCCCTGGTATTGTACCTGCCCAACAACAGCTGCCAGGTGCAGGTTTAAATTATCCGGCACCAGTATTACCCCCGTAGAGGCAGGGGCAGGCGCACCACTACCCGCTACATTGGAAAAGGCCATCAGTTCATCCACTTTTACAAAATCGCTTTTTACATCAAACGTTCCCTGTAAAGGGGCATGGGCTTGCGTAGCATAGGCAATTACATTAGATAAATAACCATTCATGGTTAATTTAGAAGAACCATACTTGCCCTGGAAAGCATCAAACCACATCTTATCCTGATCAAAACGGAAAAGCCCGTTTTTAATCCATAACGGTTGTGGAAACAGCTCGGAATATAAAGCAATGTCACGCACTTTTAAAGTACCCTTATTGGCCAGTTTATCATAATTACCGGCGGTGGCATCACTTTGCAAGCCACGCAGCGATAAATTCGTTTGTATAAATCCTTTGAGGTTGTACCCTTTTACCGCAAACAGCTTGTACAACTTACCCACATCAATGGTTCCCTGGGAAGCAATAGCATAACGAAGGTTATCCAGGTTACGCAGGTCGGCACGGAACGAGAACGGCTGACCGGCAAACAGGAATGAAACCGGACTGATATCAATTTTCAGTGTGCGGAAGTTACCGGCACTGCTGCTGATATCTGCCTGCACCTGTATTTGCTGTAAGGGCTCGGGATAATACTTGGTTTGTATAAACCCATTCTTCAAGGTAAGATTGGCTTCAGTTACCGGGAATACTCTTTTAGCTGCCACATAATGCCCTTTGGTAGTAATATTCACAGCCAGGTCACCCTTCAGCGTCATACTATCCAGCGGATACACCTGGGCAATATCGCTTAAGTGCAATACCGATTGCAGCTTGCCTTCCATAGAGAAATCGGCTGCATTGTATAGTTTAAAAAAGCCTTTGATATAGTTGCTTAACACTTTTGCACTCAGGCTGTCTACACTGAGCGTAGTGTGCTTGTAATCGTTATCGGGACAAGAAGCATTGATAGAGAAATTAATGTCCCGGATAGCTTCTGGTACCGAGGCATATTTGATATAACCGTCTTGCAAAGAAGAGTGAAAAGTGAATTTAGGAATGCTGGTAATTACCGTATCCACCTCACGCAATCCTGTTTTTACTACACTGGTAGCATACTTACCTTCTGCCAGCAAATGCACATTGCAACGGCCTTTCATATCCAGCGGTTCAAAGCCAATGGCCTGGTCCCATTTTTCCAGGTCAATAGCGGCATTCAGCTTGGCGTATATTTCCGGTTCTTTTAAACCGTTCACTCTTACTACAGAGCTTACATAGTCTTTATCAATGTTAAAGTAGATAGAGTCCATGTTTACAAACAAGCTATCCGGCTTCATCTGCGGCACACGCGCCTGCAGGTTCAGAAACAGGTTTTTAATAGGTGCGGGCGCTTTCTTATTCGCCACATACCCATCGCGTATTTTCATGTTCAGTTCCAGGCTGGGCATCTGGTTAGATGCAGCACTGTACATACCAGCCAGGGAAGCGTTGATATCACCAAAGCCACGCACGTCTGTATTGGCCAGCCATCCCAGGTATTCAGCGGGCATGGCAGAAAAGATATCATGCAAATCGGTATTCGCTGTTTCCAGCTTAAAGTCCATATTATACCCGGTGCTTAAGATATCAAAGTGCCCTTTGAAATGAACAGGCAAAGAGTTGATCTTTAAATCGTTCTTTTCAAACAACAGCGAAAGCGAATGGGTATTGATTTTAGTAATTAAGTCGGCCTGTAGTTTTTTAGAGAGAAAGTAGTTTTGATGGTCATAAGAAAAATCTACCGAATCGGCTTCAATATGGCTATCCAGGTCAAAGATCGCTTTCTCAAAATCGCCGCTGCCAGTGTAGTTAAAGCCTTTAAAGCTCATGAGCATGGGCAGCGAAGCATCATCATAGATAATGCTGGTATTGTTAATAACAATACTTTCCATTTTAAGGGTAGCATCACTGCTGTCAGCAGGGTTACTGGTAGCCTTGTCACTTTTGGAAGCATATACATTGTAGTTGGCTTCCCCTTTTTCATTTACCAGCACATGAATATGCGCATCATCTACGAATATCTTATTAATCGTAAGCGTGCTGGAAAATATGCTGGATAAATCAAGCCCAAGCGAAACCCCTTCGGCCGAAATAAGCGTGTCTTTACTAAACGGAGCAGAACCTTTTAAAGTAAAGTCGTGCAACGTTAAAGTAAGAGAAGGAAAGTGACGGAAAAACGACAGCCTTGCTTTGGAAAAGTTCAGCTCACCCTGTATGGATTTATTGGTCCAGGTCTTTATTTTTTTAGCAATAAAGCCGGGAAATATGGCGGGTAGCAAAAAAAGCAAAGCAATGATTGCTGCTATAGCAATACCGCTCACTTTCAGTGATCGGAGCAGAAGGGATTTCATATTTGTACAGAGGTATGTATGTAATTTATTATTTTTTCTCGAACAACCACCACAGCCGGCGGCGTGTTTTTACTTTATAATTTAAGGAAAGGTATTTCGAAATATGATTAATGGCCTCGTTAATATCATCCGTTAACAACACCAGTTTCATGTCGTCGGCAGAAATAGTGCCCTTATCTGCCATATCCTGCATTACGTCCCACAATGGCTGATAATATTCTTTCCCGTATAATACGATGGGAAAGTCGTTAATTACTTTGGTTTGCACAAGCGTAAGGGTTTCAAAGAACTCATCCATAGTGCCAAAGCCGCCAGGCATGATGACAAAAGCATAAGAGTACTTCACCAGCAACACTTTACGCACAAAAAAGAACTTCATATCAATGGCCCTGTGCAAATAGGGGTTGGCATGTTGCTCGTGGGGTAATATAATATTGCAACCTACCGACATTCCATTGTTTTCATAAGCGCCTTTGTTGGCCGCTTCCATAATACCCGGTCCGCCGCCCGTCATAGTAACCAGCCCCAGGCCGGCAATACGTTTCCCAAACTCCACGGCAGCTTCGTAATAAGGATGTCCGCTTTTAAAACGCGCCGATCCAAACACCGTTACACAAGGCCCCAGAAAATGCAGCTTGCGAAAGCCTTTTATAAACTCAGTAAACACCTGCCAGGCAAAACCGAGTTCATAAATTCGGGGTTTAGGTCCATCGAGGTAAGCATTCATTGTACCCGCAGGAATAATGCGGTCTGTCTCCTTTATTGCGTCCATTCAAAGTGGCTTTTTTGTACCACCCCGCAAGTTAATTATAACTGTTGTATTACTTTGCACTATCAATTGAGAATCACATGCGTATTATTTCCTATAACGTTAATGGCATCAGAAGCGCCATTACCAAAGGGTTTATCGACTGGCTGAAAACCGATCCTGCCGACATTATATGTGTGCAGGAAACCAAAGCGCATAAAGAGAACGTGAACTATGCCGCTATTGAAGAGCTGGGCTACAGCACCTACTGGTTCAGTGCTGATAAGAAAGGATACAGCGGTGTGGCCATTTTCACCCGTATACATCCCGATGAAGTGTTTTTTGGCAATGGCATTATGCAAAGCGATGCAGAAGGACGGGTAATACGCCTGGACTTTGGAGATATTACGGTGGTAAACGCGTATTTCCCCTCGGGCACCAGCGGTGATCTGCGCCAGACGTATAAATACCAGTGGCTGGACGAGTTTTACGAATACCTGGATGTGTTAAAGCGTACCCGCCCCAACCTGGTAGTGGTAGGCGATTACAATATTGCACATAAAGACATCGATATTCACGATCCCAAGGGCAATAAAAAGTCATCGGGCTTTTTACCGGAAGAAAAGGCCTGGATGGACAAGCTGTATTCCAACGGCTTTGTAGACACCTTACGTGAGTTTCATACTGAGCCACACCTGTATAGCTGGTGGAGCCAGCGTTTCCCGTCTGTGCGCCTGCAAAACAAAGGCTGGCGTATTGATTACATCAGCGTTACCACGCCTTTGCAAAGCCGGTTAAAAGGGGCGGAGATTTATCCGGATGTAAAGCACAGCGACCATTGCCCTGTTTTTGTGGAATTAAACTAAACGTACCCATGCTTATTTATAACGTTACAACCAAAGTAGACTGGCTGGTACACGATAACTGGCTAAAATGGATGCAGGAAGAACACATTCCGGCAGTAATGGCCACCGGATGCTTTGAAAAGCACCAACTGGTGCGCCTGCTGGATACCGACGAAACTGAGGGTGTTACCTATGCCGTGCAGTATTATGCTAATGGAAATGTAAGTTATAACAGGTATATAGACCTGTACCAGCCTGCATTTCGCGAGGAAGCGGTAGATAAGTGGAAGGCCCGGGTTATTTCGTTTCATACCCTGATGCAGGTTGTGAATTGAATGTGGAAATCTTAATTCTAGTGGTTTTCTCATTCGGCAAAGTGTTGTATATTACCCAAACCCGCCACAGCACTGCATTAGCAGGGATAAAAGGCTGTAAGGCTTTACAGCATTGCCTTTCAGAAAACCTACACCAGTTCTAACGGGCGTCCGGCAACCGTTAGGCTGCTAAAATGCAGGGCCGATGCGGCCTTCAGGCTGTTGTAAAAGTGTGAAGGTTGCCTAAAAAAATTTTGCCGGTATGTAAAAGCCAATAAATTTGTTTCAGTAAATCACAACTTAAAACATACACTATGAACAAAGCTGAATTGGTTGCAAAACTGGCCGAAGATGCAGGTATCACTAAAACACAGGCAAATGCGACTATCGATTCTTTCGTAGAAGCAGTAACTAAAACCCTGAAAGGTGGTGGTAAAGTTACCCTGGTTGGTTTCGGTACCTTCTCTGTGTCTAAGCGTGCAGCCCGTACAGGTCGCAACCCTCAAACTGGCGAAGTGATTAAAATAAAGGCTAAAAAAGTAGCCCGCTTTAAAGCTGGTAAAGAGCTTTCTGCGAAAATCTAATGGTATAATTGCAAAAAGAACTTGCTAAAGCAGAAGAATAGCTTATTCTTCTGCTTTTTTATTGTCTAAAATTTACGAATTTCGCGGTTCGTCGTTTATTTTGTAACCACTAAAAACTTTTTAAAATGGGTAGAGGCGATAAAAAAACCAAAAAAGGCAAGATTTTCAAAGGTTCTTATGGCAAAAGCCGTAATTCAAGACCTACTAGCTCCAGCGCTAAAAGAGCAGCGGCAGCTAAATTACAAGTAGCTTAATCAGCATATGTTGATATGATGAATGATGTCTGATATAGAGTACAGTAACCTGTTTTTACATATCAGACATCACAAAGTCATATTCCCTCCTTTATTTAAGGCGCCAGCCTTTCTATTTTCCAGCTGTTATTATCCAGAAGCGCATATTGAATTCTATCGTGTAAACGACTGCTTCTTCCCTGCCAGAACTCTATCATCACAGGTTGTACCACGTAGCCACCCCAATGCCCGGGACGCGGAATAAAGGCATCACCGGCAAACTGTGCCGTATTCACTGCCACAATCTGCTCCAACACCTCACGATTGGCCAATACCTGGCTTTGCGGCGATGATAAGGCGCCAATGCGACTACCGGCAGGGCGCGATTGAAAATAGGCGTCACTATCCTCTTTACTTACCTTTTTCACAATACCGTTAATACGCACCTGGCGTTGCAATTCGCGCCAGAAAAACACCAGCTCGGCACGTGGGTTGGCGGCCAGTTCCCGGCCTTTAGCGCTGTTATAATTGGTAAAGAACACAAAGCCATTTTCGTCAAAGCTTTTCAGCAATACGATGCGGGCCGAAGGAATACCGTCCGGCGAAGCGGTAGCCAGCGTCATCGCATTTACCTCGTCCAGGTGACTGTCTATAGCCTCTTTCCACCAGGCATCAAACTGCGTAATGGGGTCTTTGGCCACTTCCTTCTCATCAAGGGTTTTAAGGCTATAATCAGTGCGTATGTCTGCAATTGCTTTTTGTATAGACATAGGTATATGGTTTAAGAGTTCAAACCTACAGCAAAAAACGGAATGGAAGAATGACATACGTCATATGCCACGGCAAAGGTCAATAGCTTGAAAAACAAAGCCGTAAACAGTGTGCTACCACTGTTTACGGCCTGTAAGAAGATTATATTCAATGGTTATTTTACCAATGTACCAATGCCACTGCCTTCTACCACTTTTAACAGGCTGCCCGGCTTGTTCATATCAAAAACAATAATAGGCAGTTTGTTTTCCATGCAAAGGGTGAAAGCGGTCATATCCATTACTTTCAGATTTTTGCTGATGCACTCCTGGTAAGAGATTTCATCGTAACGGGTAGCAGTAGGATCTTTTTCCGGATCGGCAGTATAAATACCATCTACACGGGTGCCTTTTAAAATAACATCAGCCTGTATTTCAATAGCACGCAATGAACCGGCAGTATCGGTAGTGAAATAAGGGTTACCGGTACCGGCACCAAATATCACTACACGGCCTTTTTCCAGGTGACGCATAGCGCGACGGCGCACATAAGGCTCGGCAATCTGCTCCATTTTAATGGCGCTTTGCAGCCTGGTGAACACACCAATTTTTTCCAGCATCGCCTGCATAGCCATCGCGTTGATCATAGTAGCCAGCATGCCCATATAATCGCCATGCGCCCTTTCAATACCAGAGTCATGCTCGTTCATTCCCCTGTAGATATTACCACCGCCAATAACCAGCGCTACCTGAACGCCCAGATCGGTAACTCTTTTAATGTCGTTGGCATATTGCTCAATTATCTGGGGATTAAAAGGGTCAAAACCATTCTTTGACTCGCCCATCAGGGCTTCTCCCGACAATTTAAGCAGGATACGTTTATATTTCGGTAACATGTATAGAGGAATTTGTGGGTGCAAATAACCTGAATTTTTCCGCAAATGCCAAATCGTTCCCCTCCCTTACATCCGCGGTTTACATTACATATTCACCATTAATAGGCCTTACAGGCTGTGGAATTTCTTTTTCGCCCATCATTTCCAGCAGGTTTATTTCTATGGTACGGCTTATCTGGTTCATAGAAATGCTGGTGGTAAGTGTGCTGAAAGGGTCCATCAATGCCTGCCCGTTGTAATGGGTAATATGAAACACCGAGCCTACAATGCTGCCCATGATAATAGACCATGGCCCTATTGACTGTGAACACACCATCGTAATCATCACCGTAAACAGCAGTATAAACAGCCGGGTAAAGAAAATATAAATGGTAGGAAATACCGTGTTTTTGATGCGTTCGGCCTGCCCCATACTGTCGCTGAACTTCACTAACAGTTGGTTCATCTCCATAAACCGGAATCCATCCAGGTAGCCTTCCTGCGACAGCATTTCCAGGTCGCGACTTTGCAACATTAATATAGCGTTGTGCATGTTGGAATGGCTTTCTACCAACGCCAGCTCCTGCTCATCCAGGTATTTGCGGTACCCGGTGTCATTCTGCGGCCGCAGTGCTGTTTTCAAAGCATATACAAAGGCGATATGCCTTTTTACCATACGTTGCTTCAGTGCTTCTGCGTCTGTATCATCTTCTTTCGGCACCACATAGCACAGTATGCTTCTGGCCCACGAACGTGAGTCGTTTACAATAGCGCCCCATATTTTGCGCGCTTCCCACCAACGGTCGTAAGCCTGGTTGTTATTAAAGCCTACAAAAAATGCAATAGCCGGCCCCAGCACGGTGGGGATAATAGGAGGTAGTATGAAAAATCGTTCTATTATATAGGTATCTGCATAGTATGCTATTACACACGATAACAGGATAATAAGGTCTACCTTCCAGGTATATTGCAGTACACGTGTAAATCTAAAGCTGGGCGAAATAGTCATAATCAGTGGCGTTTTCCGTCCATTACCTGCAAATAATCGTGCCGATATTATGTTATCTTCACTGTTCTTACCAGTTAGAATAATGATGTTGCATGAAAGACACAGGCAATAGTTCGGAGAGATTGTTACAGTTATTAAAAGAACATTTTGGCTTTACGGCCTTCCGGCATAACCAGCAGGCTATTATTGAAACCATTTTATCGGGCAAAGATTCGATGGTGCTGATGCCTACAGGCGGTGGAAAATCGGTTTGTTACCAGATACCCGCCTTAGCATTGGAGGGGCTTACTGTGGTGGTTTCGCCCCTGATTGCATTGATGAAAGACCAGGTGGATGCATTGCACCAGAATGGTATTGAAGCAGCCTATCTGAATTCTACCCTGTCTAACTACGAGCAACAGGATATACTGGATCGTTTGCCCCTGAAAAATAAGCCGGCCTTAAAAAGCCAGTTAAAGCTTTTATACATTTCACCGGAACGCTTATTGGGCGAACGCAATTTTTTAAATCATCTGAAAGAGAAGGTGCAGGTGGCATTGTTTGCCATTGACGAAGCACACTGTATTAGCGATTGGGGTCACGATTTCAGGCCCGAATACCTGATGCTGGGCAACCTGAAACAACAGTTTCCGGAAACACCCATTATTGCACTTACCGCAACCGCTGATACCAATACCCGTAACGACATTATTAAAAAGCTGCAGTTAACCCACTATGCCACTTTTGAAAATTCGTTTAACAGGCCTAATATCAGCTACACTATTAAGCCGCGTAAAAACCATTTTGACCATCTGTGTCAATATCTGAAAGAACGCCGTAACGAAGCAGGTATTATCTACTGTCTCTCACGCAACAGCACCGAAACGCTTGCCGAAAAGCTGCGGGAACAAGGCTTTGACGCCATTGCCTATCATGCAGGGTTAGAAAAGCAGGTACGGGAAGAAAGGCAGGACCTGTTTTTAAAAGACGAGGTGAAGATTATTGTGGCCACCATTGCCTTTGGTATGGGCATTAACAAAAGCAACGTGCGTTATGTAATACATATCGACATGCCTAAGAACCTGGAAGGGTATTACCAGGAAACCGGTCGTGCCGGGCGCGATGGGCTGGCCAGCGAAGCATTGTTGTATTACACCGGTGCAGATGTAATTAAGCTTACCAATATGGTACAGGTAGAAGGCAACGAAGAACAATCGCGCCTGATGCTGAAAAAGCTGAAACAGATGGCCGAATTCTGCGAGCTGCATACCTGCCGCCGCAAATACCTGCTCAACTATTTTAGTGAATATACCGGCAATTACTGTGGCAATTGTGATGTGTGCCTGAGCGACCAGGTGAAAAGCGATATGACCATTGCCGGTCAAAAGATACTAAGCGCTGTAAGCCGGCTGGAAGAACGCTTTGGGTTGAACTATGTTATAGACTTTTTACGTGGCAGCGACGCCATTAAAGGTATGCACCGCGGGCTTAAAACCTATGGTGCAGGTAAAGAGTACAGCAAAGACCAGTGGCGTTCTTTTATGAAAGAGATGATACAACTGGGCTACCTGAAACAAACAGATGGCCAATACCCTATACTACAACTTACCGAAGAAAGTAAGCCTGTATTAAAAGGGGAAGCGGTGTTGATGCTGACAGTACTTACCAAAGCGCCGGAAACCAAAACCAAACCTGTTGCCACGAAGGGTGTTGCCGCATCCATGCCTGCCATAGAACAGGACCTGTTTGATGCATTGAAGGCTTTGCGTAAACAAATTGCCACCAGCGAAAACGTGCCGCCTTATATTATTTTCTCCGATGCTACTTTAAGTGAACTGGCCAGCTATTTGCCTATTACGCTTAGCGATATCTCCAAAATAAACGGATTTGGGGAAGTGAAGATGGCTAAGTATGGCGAGCCGTTTTTAGAAATGGTGCAGGACTATTGTATCAACCACCAGCTATACACCCGCATACAACACAAGCAGGATAAACGTAAGAGATAATACCACTAAAAAGCCCGGCAGCATATGCTACCGGGCCTGTATATTGTTAGTATGTTATCTTAGATATTAACCTAAAGCAACACGTTTGAAAGACAGAACTTTAACGTCGCCGCTGCTTTTCAGGAATTCAGCAACAGTTTTGCCACCGTCTTTAACAAAAGGCTGAGCTAATAAAGTTTGCTCTTTGAAGAAAGCATTCAGTTTACCATCAGCAATTTTAGCGATCATTTCAGCAGGTTTGCCCGCCATTTTAGGATCAGCAGAAATTTGCTCGGTAACGATAGCTCTCTCGCGTTCTACTGCTTCAGCAGGTACGCTTTCAGGATCAACTGCAACCGGGTTCATAGCAGCAATTTGCATAGCTACGTCTTTACCAGCTTCAGCAGATTCTTTATCTAAAGCTACCAGTACGCCCATACGGTTTGCACCGTGGATGTAAGAGGCAACATAAGGAGCTTCTACTCTTTCAAAACGGCTAACACCGATTTTTTCACCGATAGCAGCCAGTTTATCATTGATCAGATCTGAAATTTTAGCACCGTTGATGCTTACTTCGTTCAGTTCTTCTGCGCTTTTTACGTCGTTAGCAATAGCTGCATCAGCAATGCTTTGAGCAAAAGCAACGAAGTCCGCGTTTTTAGATACGAAGTCAGTTTCGCAGCTAATACACAGAACAATACCAGTTTTGTTGTCAGCGGTAGTTTTAGCCAGGACCACACCTTCTTTCGCTTCACGGTCGCTGCGTTTAGCAGCAACTTTCTGTCCTTGCTTACGTAACCAGTCAATAGCAGCTTCAAAGTCACCATTGGTTTCGGTTAACGCTTTGCGGCAATCCATCATACCGGCGCCGGTAGCCTGACGCAGTTTGTTAATATCAGCGGCTGTAATTGATACAGTTGACATAGTATTCTTTTATGATTTTAATGGTGAATGTTGAATTTTAAATGCATTGTCTAATATAGACGCTTCATTTAAAACCCAACATTCATCCTTACGATTTAACTATTTGGAAATGTTGACGACTAGCGTGGACCGCCAGTGCTTGGACCACCCGGACGACGGCTTGCACCACCTGGTACACGACGTTTAGCAGGAGCACCACCACGAACTTTACCACCACGTGCAGCTTCAGCTTCTGCTTCTGCCTGGATACGTGCTGCTTTCTTTTCGTTTTCGTTATCTACTTCTTCCACATCATCATCTTTAGCAGCCTGACGCTCAGCTAAACCTTCTGCAATAGCAGCAGTGATGTAGTTAGTGATGATAGCGATAGATTTAGTAGCATCATCGTTTGAAGGAATAGCGAAGTCAACTTTGTTAGGATCACAGTTGGTATCAACCATACCAAAAGTGGTGATGCCTAAACGCTTAGCTTCAGCTAATGCGATATGCTCGTGCCCGATATCAACCAGGAATAAAGCTGCAGGCAGACGACCCAGCTGGGCAATACCACCTAATACTTTTTCCATTTTGTCTTTATCGCGGGTTAATGTTAAACGCTCTTTCTTAGTTAAGCTTTCTGCGCTACCATCAGCCAGCATTTTTTCAATGCTCTGCATTTTCTTCACGCTCTTACGAACAGTGTTGAAGTTAGTAAGCATACCACCTAACCAACGCTCAGTAGCAAAAGGCATGTTAACGCGTTTAGCGCATTCGCTAACGATTTCTTTAGCCTGTTTTTTAGTTGCTACGAACATGATCTTTTTACCGCTTTTAGCAATTTGCTTTAACGCAGCTGCAGTTTCCTGCAGATGGTCAACGGTTTTGTTCAGATCTATAATATGGATGCCTTTCTTTTCTGCAAAGATGTAAGGCAACATTTTAGGATTCCACTTCTTACGCAGGTGTCCAAAATGCACGCCGGCTTCGAGTAATTGCTGTTGCAATGAAGTGTTATTTTCCATTGTACTAATTTGTAAAGTTTGATGATAAGATTGTGAATATTAACGCTTGCTGAACTGGTAGCTACGACGGGCTTTCTTATGACCGAATTTCTTACGTTCAACACCACGTGGGTCGCGTTTCAGGTAACCAGCTACTTTTAAAGCAGGGCGAAACTCAGGGTTGATTTCCAGCAGAACGCGGGCAACACCCAGTTTAGCAGCTTCGGCCTGACCTTTTAAGCCACCGCCAGTTGCGTTTATCTTCACATCAAATTTATCTAAAGACTCGATAGCCTTTAAAGGCGCTTCTACCTGATTTTGCAGGTATACCAGCGGAAAGTAAACTTTGTAATCTTTATCGTTAACAGTGATCTTACCTTCGCCCTTAGTAATGAAAACACGGGTTACGGCTTCTTTACGACGACCAACTGCATTCTTTTGCTTTTCCATTTATAACTATTTGGAATTTGAAATTTGGATTGGTGATTAGAACTTAAGTTCTTTAGGTTGCTGTGCAGTGTGCGGGTGCTGAGTACCAGCGTACACGAATAATTTCTTGATCATTTTGCGACCCAGACGGTTTTTAGGTAACATACCTTTTACAGCACGCTCAATAATAACCTCAGGACGACGCTTGATCAGATCTTTTGCTGCTTCCTCTTTTTTACCACCAGGATAACCGGAGTAGTTGATGTAGGTTTTGTCTTCGAACTTGTTGCCGGAGAAAACCACTTTGTCAGCGTTAATAAAAATTACATAATCACCGGTATCAACGTGTGGAGTGTAAGAAGCCTTGTTCTTGCCGCGCAGAACAGAAGCGATTCTTGAACACACACGCCCTACGGTTTGATTAGTACCGTCTACAACGTACCAATTGCGTTGTACGGTAGCCGCATTTGCATGCTTGGTTGTGAAATGAAGTTTGCTCATTTTTTGTATTTTTTTATAATCCCACCCAACGCTAACCCGTCAGGCACCCCAAAAAATTCGGGAGTGCAAAGGTAACAGCACAAAACGGTTTTTTATTCCTTTTGCCAACTATTTTACAACACACCCTTGCAACTCGCTGATTTTCAATAATATTTTTGAACATATTTTTAATAAAACACATCAAACCGGCATAAAATAAGGCCTTTTTAACATTTTTTAGGCTGCAACACAATGCCGTGGCACTTTTTGTAATACCCATTCCCCCTAACTTAGCTCCCTTAATTTTTTGAAAACGAAGTACAAGTATTTTATGAACAAAAAGTATGTGGTGCTGCTGGCCATGCTTCCGCTAGGTAGCATTATGGCGCAGGACAACCTGGTAAACTCGCTGAATGCCAACAAAAGCGATGCTTCTAAAGAAAAGTTCACTTTCACGCCTGTTATTAACATAGAAACTACTTCTATTAAAAATCAGGGCAGCAGCGGAACCTGCTGGAGCTACTCCGGCAATTCTTTCCTGGAAACAGAAATGCTGAAAAAAGGAAAAACACCTGTTGACATTGCTGAAATATATACCGCACGCTGCGTATACATCGAGAAAGCAAAAAACTATGTGCGCATGCACGGTTCTGTTAGCTGGGGAGATGGTGGCGAACTGCACGACGTAGTGAACATTTATGCTAAATACGGCGCTTTACCACAAAGCGTATACAACGGCTTAAACTATGGTACTGCTGTAAACAAGTTTTCAGAAATGCAGGATGCTTTAAAAGGCATGCTGGATGGTATTATTAAAAATGCCAACGGCAAATTAACCCCAAACTGGATTGTTGCTTTTACCGCAGCTTTAGACGCCTACCTGGGTACTGTGCCTGAAAAATTCGATTACAACGGCAAGTCTTATACTCCACAAACCTTTGCTAAAGAAGTAGTTGGATTAAATGCAGCTGATTATATTGAAATGACTTCTTTAAACGATCAGCCTTTTTATCAGAAAGTATTCTTACCGGTTCCTGACAACTGGAGCTTTGACCAGGCTTATAACGTTCAAATGGACGACATGACCAACGTTATTGACAATGCCCTGAAAAATGGCTATAGTGTAGGTTGGGCTACCGATGTAAGCGAAAAATACTTCAGCTGGAGAAACGGTGTAGCGTATGTGCCTGAGAAAGATTTTGAAGACATGAACGACGCTGAAAAAAGAGATATGTTCAGCGGTCCTAAGCCGGAAAGAACTATTACTCCTGCTATGCGTCAGCTGGCTTTTGACAACTTCTCTACCACCGACGACCATGGTATGCAGATTGTAGGCCTGGCAAAAGACCAAACCGGCCGTGAATACTACATTGTGAAAAACTCATGGGGCGAAAGCAACGATTACAAAGGCTATTTATACGTAACCAAAAACTTTGTGAAGTTTAAAACCACCGGTTTACTGCTGAACAAAGAAGGTTTACCTAAAGATATCCGCAGCAAACTGAAAGCATAATCAGCATTTAATTTTTCTGATATATATCGCTAAAAAGGGGCTTATGGCCCCTTTTTTAATTATGTTTGTTCCGGACCCCTAAATCACCAAGAATGAAAAAGCCAACGTTGTTGTTAGGTTGCCTATGGATATGTGCAACCGCCTTCGGCCAATATCAAACCTCAGATGGCGAAGGAGTATTAGCAGCCTCTTACCTTAAAAAACTAGACAAAAAAGCCCGTTTCGGCGCTTCAGACATCAAAAAAGAAATCACTTTCAGTACCGGCAAAGGGCTTAACGGTCAGCCAGTTACCACAGCGGAAGAAAAAGGCGTGGTAGAAATGGTGGCCATGGACAACAAAGTTCCTATGGGCTACCTGATTGCCGACAACGAGTTTCGTAAACTGGATGATTACGATTTTGAGATTTTTTACAAAACCGGCTTTAAAAGCCAGAAGTACCCGCCCGAAAAAGTATCGTTAACAGATGAAAGCATTTACTTAGACGACAACTTTGGTTTGTGGTATGGCTTTAGGGCAGAAGAATCGGGCCAGCGCAGCCGCTTTAAATTCACCAGCACCTTTAAAGATGCAAAGTACCTGAGCCGCGTTTTCTTTCATGAAAGCTTCCCGGTAAAAAGTTCTACTATCAGCTTTAAAGTACCTGATTGGCTGCAACTGGAAATAACCGAGAAAAACTTTGCCGGTTACACCTTTAAAAAGGGCACTAAAAAAGAAAAGGGCTTTACTACGTACACCTACACCGCCGATAACTTATCCGGCATGAAACACGAAGCCCATTCTCTCGCATCTCCTTATTACTTACCACACCTGATTATTACTGTACGCAGCTTTAACATCAACAAAAAAGACTACAACGGCTTTAAAGGGCCTGACGATATGTATGCGTGGTATAACTACTTATACAAAAAAGCAGATAACCAGGCCGAAAGCATTAAACCGGTAGTACAGCAACTGACCCAGGGAAAAAGCACCGATGAGGAGAAGATTAAATCTATCTATTACTGGGTACAGGACAACATTCGCTATATCGCTTTTGAAGAAGGGTATGCAGGTTTTATTCCACAAACCATACAGGAAGTATATAAAAACAAATACGGCGATTGTAAAGGCATGGCCAACCTCTTATCAGCCATGCTGAAAGAGGCTGGCTTTGATGCACACTTCTCATGGATAGGCACCCGTGAAATACCTTACGACCGCACAGAGGTGCAATCGGTTTGTGTAGACAACCACGCTATTTGTGTGCTGTATCATAATGGCAGTACCTACTTTTTAGATGGCACCGAAAAATACCAACCACTGGGCAGAAATGCTTACCGCATACAAGGTAAAAAAGTGCTGGTAGAATATGGCGACACCTACAAAATTGAAACCGTACCAGAAGCCAGGGCAGGTGAAAACACACAATACACCACAGCCGCACTGGTGCTGCAGGAAGATAAAATAAGCGGGCATGTGAAAGTATCTTTTGAAGGAGCTACCAGCAGCCTGTTCCATTACATTTATAACAGCATACCCACTAACAGGCGTAAAGATTTTATCAATAGCCTGCTGCAGTTCAATAATAAAAATGCCGAAGTAACCAACATACGAACTTCCGATTTTAAAAGCCGTGATTCGGCCATTGTTATTGAAGGCGATGTAGATTTATCAGAGCAGGTTACTGTGGTAGAAAACAGGTATTATACCAATATCGATTTCTTCCCCGGCACCATTACCCGCTTTATACCGGAAGATTCGCGCAAAACACCCATTGATATAAACGAAGTGTACACTTCTTCTGATGAAATAACACTGGAGTTACCAGCTAATGGCAAGCCTATTTCACTGCCTAAAAGCTTTACCAGCGAGTTTTTACAAAATACCATGCAAGCCAGCTATACCGCACGCGATAACAAAATTATCCTACGCAAAACAATGGTGATTAACAGCCCGGTAATTAACAGAAGTGATTTTGACAACTGGAAAAATTTCTTAAACAAGATAAAAGCCTTTAATAAAAGCAACTTATCTGTTCAATTGTAATGCACCTTGTTATTCACCCCCAACCTCATTTCATGAAACGCATTCTATATAGTTTACTGGTATTCATGGTAGCCCACTCTACCATCCATGCACAACAACGTATTACCGCCAGGGAACTGGAAACCCTGGAAAAAAACAATAAGGCAGTAAAACTGCTGGAAGAAACGGATGAAGATTTTAAAGACGTTGCCAGCACCTCAAAATGGCCGGAAGAAAGCGCCGTGATACTGGCGCAAAAAACCAGCTTTGACTTTGATAAAAAAGGCCTGAGCGCAGGCAAGCGCATTGGCCGTAACATATGGGGTGCATTACTGGCGCCTATTACCTTTGGCACCTCTATTTACTACGCCAATGCCAATAATGAAACCAGCATACTGGTGCAGGAAACCGAGCGTCGTAAAATTTTATTGCAGGACAAATATGCAGTAGAAAACTACTCCATATTATACTTTCGTTTATCCGCCGAAGGCGATGCTTTTACTGCACGTATTATCAAAAAAGACGGCACACAAACGCCTGTTGACTTAACCGATGCAGTGAAAGTAGAAAACAACGCTTCTGTTCCTTCTTTATTCACCAGCTACACCGATGCCAAAAGCAGTTCAGGATATCGCCCTACCTTTTACAAAGTGGCCATACCTGATATGGAAGAAGGCGACATTGTAGAATATGAGTACGTAAACTTTAACACCCGGAAGTATAACCAAAACCCGGATTATAAAGAGTTTGAGCCTATTTATTATTTGTGTAACAGGCCCCTGCCTGTAGTAAAGCAGGTATTGGAAGTAGTTACTGAAGACGATAAATACTATGTAAGCTATAAAAGCCTGAAAGGAGCACCGGACTTCACCTCTACCAATACCAACGGAAATAAAGTATACAGATGGGTGGATAATAACCGCGAAACAGTAAGCCGCACACGGTATGTAAACAAATTAATAGAACTGCCTTCCGTTAAGTTCCAGGTAGTGTATGCCCGCAACAACAGTAAAAACCTGGTGTGGTTTAAAGATAATGAAGACCCTAAAAGCAATATCACGCTGGAGCAACTGTCGGAAAAAGCCAAAACCTTCTGGTTTAACCCCGGCAAATTAAGAACCACCGGAGAATATACAGATGGCCTGAAAGCGGGTTTTGACGAAACTGCAAAAGGCATTTATAAAGCCATGCGCAAAAAAGATATCACCAACGGCTCGGAAGACGAGTTTATACGCAAAGCCTATTATACCGTGCGCTCTCAAACCTTATACAGCAATTGGAGCGATTTTGGTTTTGCTAAAATTTACTCGGCCTTGTTAGCAGAAAAAGGCATCGCACACGAAATAATAGTAACCACTTCCAACACGGAATCTACTATTGAATCGGCTTCCTTTGCACAGGAGCTGAAATGGCTGATACGCTGCAAAAACAAGTATTACGCAAACCCCGATGAACACCGCAACCCGGAAGAACTGCCCGAAGAGGTATGTGGTAATCCGTCTGTTCGCTTCAACGCACTGGACGAAAAAACAAAACCTGTTACAGAACCATTACCCGCTACAGATACACTGCTTAACACCTTGAACGCACAGGTGAAAGTGAATGTAACCCCCTCTACCAACAGCTACCTGCTGGCAATAGATAAAACAGTAGAAGCACAAGGATTGATTAAAGAAAACCTGATGGATGAAGTGCTGGCCTACACGCCCTTTATGGAATCGGATTTTCGCAACTATGATGGCACCGGCATGTGGGAAGGCCTGAATGAACAAATGGAAACCAAAGCCATTAGCGAATTTGCCCAGCAAAAAAAAGAATGGAGCGAAGAGAAACCTAAAATGATGAAGTCTATTGCAGAAGATTACTACAATGTAACAGTAGCAGACTACTCAGGTTTTAAACTGATCCAGGACGGACGCAGCTATAAAAAAAGCACGCTCAAATACAATGAAACGCTGACATTAGATGATGCAGTAAATACCGTAGGAGAAGATCTGCTGGTTTCCTTACCTGCACTGGCAGGCGGTGGCAACCAAATAAAACTGAAAAAGGATGACGTTGCCCGTACCTATCCCGTGTATATAGATTATGCCCGCACTTTGAACTACCGCATTATTTGCCCTATACCAGCTGGCTATACTGCACGTGGAGTAGAAAGCCTTACTAAAGAAGTAAGAAATGAAGCCGGTTCGTTTGTAACCAAAGGACGCATTGATGAAAATAAAAACGTGGTAATTGAAGTAAGGAAAACATTCAGCAAAAGCCAGTTGCCTGCGCAGGAATGGCCACTGATGATGGAGCTGCTGAAAGCCTCTTATGCATTTTCAAGATCCAAAATCCTGTTTAGTAAAAACTAAGACTGGTAAGATAAAAGAAAAGCCGGTGGCGTGTTGAAACGTCACCGGCTTTTTTATTTACAATATGGTTTCCAGTTCCTGCAAATGCAGGATGGTATAAGTAGGTTGTATATGGGCCTGCACATTCAGATGATTTACAAACACCGTGTCTAATCCTGCATTCATGCCCCCCTGTATATCTGCATCCAGGTTATCGCCTATCATAATGCTCTCCCTTACTGTTGCCCCTGTAGCTTGTAAGGCAAACTCAAAAATGGCTTTATTAGGCTTTAAGCTATTGCTCTTTTGAGAAGTGATCACCTCTTCAAAAAAATGAGTAAGGTTGCTGCTGGCTAACTTGCAATGTTGCACTTCATCAAACCCGTTGGTGATAAGATGCATGCGATAACCTTTATTACGCAGGTAGTTGAGGATTTCTACCGTATAGGGAAACAGGTTTTTGCGATAGGGAAGCCTGTCGAGAAATTGAACAGACATATCTTTTGACAAAGCTTCATCACCTATTTTAAAGTCCAGCAGGGTAAACCACATTCTTTTCCAGCGAAGCTCTTCCTGTTTAATATATCCTTTGGTATACCTGTCCCACAGGCGGTTATTGTGATGGCTATATTGTTGAAAGAACAGGTTAAAATCATGTACACCTTTTGCTTCCAGGGCGTTGATAGCATACAATTCAGACAACGTTTCTTTGGCATTGGTTTCAAAATCCCACAACGTATGATCCAGATCGAAGAATAAATGTGTGTATGTTGCCATGGTGTAAAATTACTTCATACCACCCACTTACCCGGTTTGTACGATATTTGTTACCTAAAAATTCACATTTCATACCGTAAAAAACGCTCGCATGAATATTGTAATTACCGGTGCTTCAAAAGGATTAGGAAGAGCTATTGCTGAAAAATTTGGAGAAGACAAGCAGGGACATGGCCTTTTTTTATGCGCCCGTAACAGTGAGCAACTAAGAGCATTTGCATTGGAATTACAAGGCCGTTTTCCACGCACCAATGTACAGTACTTTGTATGCGACATGAGCAAACAGGAAGAAGTGCAGGCATTTGCCAACTGGTTTTTAGCTTTTAACGTTAAGCTGGATGTGCTGGTGAACAATGCCGGCCAGTTTATACCCGGCAGTGTGCATAACGAAGCAGCAGGGGCCTTGGAAAAAATGATAGAAGTGAATTTATACAGCGCCTACCACCTTACCCGCGCTGTGTTACCTCATATGATGGAAGCCCGCAGTGGCCACATATTCAACATGTGTTCTATAGCTTCTTTACAAGCGTATAGCAATGGGGGAGCCTACAGCATCAGTAAATTTGCCCTGGCTGGATTTTCTAAAAACCTGCGGGAAGAAATGAAACCCTATAATATCAAAGTTACCTCGGTATATCCCGGCGCTTCCTACACCGATTCGTGGAGTGGTTCGGGCATAGATCCTAAACGCATTATGGAAGCAGGAGATGTTGCCGCTATGATATATGCAGCTTCTTACTTATCGCCGCAGGCATGTATGGAAGAAATTATACTACGTCCCCAACTGGGCGATCTGTAAAAGAGTATTCCCAAGCGTTTGGAACCGCTTATTATAATACAGGCAGCGCAAAACATAGGTTATATAAAAAACAGTTCCGTATTGATTGAATACGGAACTGTTACTATAGAGAGTTTATTGTATTTATACGCCACCCGTAAACTGATCCAGGAACCTGACATCGTTTTGCGAATACAAACGAAGATCGTTTACACGGTATTTCAACTGGCAGATACGCTCCATGCCCATACCAAACGCAAAGCCTGTGTATTTGCTGGAATCAATGCCAAAATTGTCGAGCATTTTAGGATGCACCATACCACAGCCCAATATTTCTACCCAGCCGGTATGTTTACATAAAGAACATCCTTTACCGCCACACACCGTACAGCTGATATCCATTTCGGCACTAGGCTCGGTGAAAGGGAAGTAAGAAGGACGGAAACGTATTTTCACATCTTTACCAAACATCTCCTGCACAAAGAAATACAGGGTTTGTTTTAAATCGGCAAAGCTTACATGCTCATCAATATACAAACCTTCTACCTGGTGGAAGAAACAATGCGCACGGGCGCTGATGGTTTCGTTACGGTATACACGACCGGGGCAGATGATGCGGATAGGTGGCTTTTGTTTTTCCATGACCCTTGCCTGCACACTGCTGGTATGCGTACGCAGTACCCAATCGGGATTTTGCAGAATATAAAAGGTATCCTGCATGTCACGCGCCGTGTGGTTTTCGGGCATGTTCAACGCAGTGAAGTTGTGCCAGTCGTCTTCAATTTCCGGACCTTCTGCTACAGCAAAGCCCAGCCTTTTAAAAATGGAAACAATCTGGTTACGAACAATGCTGATAGGATGACGGCCACCTACATTTACAGGGGCGCCAGGTAAAGTCCAGTCGAAGTCAACACCGGCAGATGCACCAGCATCAGCGGCAGCACCTTTCAGGCTTTCCCATTTTTCTTCTGCCAGTTGTTTCAGGTCGTTCATTACCTGGCCAAAGTTTTTCTTCTGGTCGTTGGGAATGTTTTTCATTTCACCCATCAACCCTTTGATAATGCCTTTGGTACCCAGGTATTTAATACGGAATTGTTCTGCTGCATCGCTATCCGAACCGGTAGCAGCATTCATTTCCTGTTTCAGTTGCTCAATCTGTTGTAACAGTTGTTCCATGTAATGAATATAATAAGTTCTATAGAACCAGTATTATTAATTATTCTGTTTGCTCATCTTTTCTGCGTTCTCAGCTATCTGCAACGCTTCAATAAACTCTTCAATTTCACCATTCACTACAGCATCCAGATTGTAAGAAGTTAAACCAATACGGTGATCGGTTACACGTCCCTGCGGCCAGTTGTAAGTACGGATTTTAGCACTACGATCGCCGGTGCTAACCAGGGTTTTACGCTGGCGGGCAATTTCATCTTCCTGCTTGCGCACCTGCTCTTCGTACAGCTTGGTACGCATCATTGTCATGGCCTTTTCGCGGTTACCCAGCTGGGTACGCTCGGTCTGACAAATAACAACCGTACCGGTAGGAATGTGGGTAAGCATTACCTTGGTTTCTACCTTGTTTACGTTTTGTCCACCCGCACCACCGCTTCGGGATGTTTCCATTTTAACATCAGCAGGGTTCAGTTCAAAATCCACTTCTTCCGCTTCGGGCATTACCGCCACGGTAGCAGCTGAGGTGTGCACACGGCCCTGGGTTTCGGTGTTAGGTACCCGTTGAACACGGTGCACACCACTTTCAAACTTCAGTGTTCCGTACACGTCTTCACCGCTCACTTCCACCATCACTTCCTTATAACCACCTACAGAGCCTTCACTTTCACTCACTATAGCTGTTTTCCAGCCTTTTTTAGCGCAGTAACGCAGGTACATGTTCAACAGGTCGCCGGCAAACAAAGAAGCTTCGTCGCCACCGGTTCCTGCCCGTATTTCCAGCACCGCATTTTTATCATCCTGCGGATCTTTCGGTATCAATAATTTGGTAAGATGCTTTTCCAGCTGCACTTTTTTCTCTTCCAGCTCCGGCAACTCCATCTTTGCCAGTTCGCGCAGTTCTTCGTCGTTACCATTCAGCGCATCTTTGCTGAAATTGTAATCATCCATCACCCTGCGATATTCTTCGTAAGGCTGCACAATTCTTTCCAGCTGGCGGTATTCTTTACTTTGTCTACCAAACTCCTTCTGGTTATTAATAATTTCAGGGTTGGTCAGCGCAACACCTATTTGTTGAAAACGTGCCTTAATAGCATCTAACTGGTCTAACATCTTGTATGGTTTACCTCCTTATGCGGCAACAGGTAACCTGGCATCCGCCTAAAGTGGCGGCAAAATTAAGTGTTTTCGCCCGCATGCAGCGTGTCATGTACCTTTACAGCATGGCATATTTAAAATTTCAGGGGGAAGGCCTGTTTAATGGCCGCGAAATTTTACCCGCAAACCAGGTATTGATTACCAACGAGAAAGGAATAGTCGAAGATATTATAGCTGATTCTGAGGCGGGAGCCGATGTTCAACACGTAAACGGAATACTTTCGCCAGGCTTTGTTAACACCCACTGCCACCTGGAATTAAGCCATATGAAAGCGCTTTTACCTGAAAAAACCGGGCTGGTGGCTTTTGTTACCGGTGTAATGCAACACCGGAACTTTTCGCAGGAAACCATATTGGAAGCCATAGCCGCCGGCGAGCAGGAAATGTGGGATAACGGCATTGTAGCGGTAGGGGATATTTGTAATACCACCCACACCGTTGCGCAAAAAAGCTTACACCGCCTTCATTACCATAACTTTATAGAAACAAGCGGTTTTATTCCCGCTTCGGCCAATACCCGATTTGAACAGGCTGTGCAAACCTATAAGGCTTTCCCTGCCGTTCACAGCTCTATTACCCCTCACGCACCTTACTCAGTATCGCCGGCTCTTTTTGAGCTGATAAATGAACATTCTGCCGGCAAGGTAATTTCGGTACATAATCAGGAAACCCCGGATGAAGATGCACTTTTCCTGGATGGCATTTCCAGCTTCAGGCAATTATATAGTATGCTGGGGGCCGATATTTCCTTTTACCAACCCCCTGGCTGCACTTCTATACAATGCTGGCTACCTAAAACAGATAAACCCAACCAGGTATTGCTGGTCCATAATACCTGCACCACGGAAACAGACATCCGGTTTGCTCAACAACTGGCAGCAGGCCGGCAACAAACGCTTTACTGGACGCTTTGTCCCAATGCCAACCTGTATATTGAAAACAGGTTGCCCCACGTGGATCTTTTGGTGAAACATCAGTGCGCCATTACCGTAGGCACCGACAGCCTGGCCAGCAATTGGCAATTAAGCATACTGGCTGAGCTGCAAACCCTGCGCACTCATTTTACAGAAATTCCATTGGAACAACTGCTTCAATGGGCCACTTTAAACGGTGCGCAAGCATTGCAGCTGGCACACACATTGGGCAGCTTTGAAAAAGGCAAGCAACCCGGTGTGTTATTATTGGATAAAAGACTGGAAAGTGTAAAACGGTTGTTATAACCGTTTTACATACCCGCTATTTTTTGCAGCACCACCATTTCTTCTTCGTTTAACATCACCTCTGCTGCCTGTATATTTTCTTCCAGGTGTTTTACACTGGAGGTACCCGGAATCAGCAATATGTTGGGTGAATAATGCAATAACCAACTGAGCGCCAGCTGGTGCAGGCTTACTCCTTTTTTGGCTGCAAACTCCTCCAGCCTGGACAATTGTTTAACATTGCCACCTCCTAAAGGATACCAGGGAATAAAAGCAATACCACTATCATTACAATATTGCAGTTCTGCTTCCCACTTCCGGTTATCGAAGCTGTACATGTTTTGTACAGATACCACCTCTACATATTCCTGGGCTTTTAAAATATCAGCCACTTTTACCTCAGACAGGCCAATATGTTTAATCAACCCATCTTCCTGGGCTTTTTTCAAAAAAGTCAGTGAATCTTCAAAAGGAACATGAGGATCTATACGATGTAGTTGGTACAGCTCAATACTATCCAGTCGCAAACGTTTCAGACTTCCCTCTAATGCTTTACGCAAATGATCGGGATGTGCATTAACGGGCCATTCATCCGGCCCCGTGCGGGTAAGCCCACCTTTGGTAGCGATAACCAGGCTGGCATGATAAGGATATAATGCTTCGGCAATCAGCTCTTCCGATACATTGGGACCGTAACTGTCTGCTGTATCAATAAAATTTACACCTAGCTCTACCGCACGTTGTAACACCCGTATCGCTTCTTCTTTATCGGCCGGCGGCCCCCATATTCCCTTGCCCGTTATACGCATAGCGCCAAAACCCATACGGTTAACAGTAACACCACTTTTTAGCGTGTAGGTCCTTTTGAACGAAGTAACTGTGTTCATATATTTTGTATTAAAGTGTTTGCCTGTTCATTTACTCAAATAACACGTAACGTTCCATAACAACAGATGATAAAAGTCATTTGTTCAACTGCTATTTGTCATTTAACAACATGTAGCACCCTGCTAGCTTTGCAGTATCAACAAAACATCATTTATGAAAAAACTATTCATCGTTGGTTGTTTACTGGCAAGTTCATTCCATGTATTTAGCCAAAAAAGCAACGAATGGAGAGTAAGGCTACGTGGCTTAGGAATTGCTCCGCAGGAGAGCGCCAAAATTGGAGTGATTGGCGGAGATATCAACATTAGCACTGCTTATATTCCCGAACTGGACTTTACTTATTTCTTTACCAAAAACATGGCAGCTGAATTAATACTGGGTACCTCTAAACACAACCTGCACACCACAGGCTCTGACCTATCTGCCATTGGCGGCCCCAACAAGGCCAATGTAGACCTTGGTAGTGTATGGCTGTTACCACCTACATTAACTGTGCAATATCACCTGCCTTTTAAATGCGGCTTAAAGCCTTATGTAGGTGCCGGTGTTAACTACACCATTTTCTATAGCAAAAACAGTGGCTCTGTGGTGAAAAACATTTCTTACGAAAACAAATTCGGCTTTGCCACACAACTGGGCATAGACTACGACATCAGCAAAAAGTTATACCTGAATATAGATATAAAGAAGATATTCCTGAAAACCAATGCAACCGTAGATGCGTCTAATTTAACGCCTGCTGAAAGCCCCGAATTAAGCCCGGTGCTGGCAGGTATTGGAGCAGACACCAAAATAAACCCCTGGGTGGTTGGTATAGGTATTGGTTATAAATTTTAGAATAATGTGAGAGGCAACAAAAGGGCATTCCGGAAGGGGTGCCTTTTTATTTAGCAGCAGCCAGGGCAAATAACGCATTGTTTTCGTAAATAGTAACACCAGCTTTTGCGGCAACCGCCACCTGCATCATAGCCCGCGCCACCTGTGCACCCGAAACAGGCTTGTACTTTTTAAAGATGCCAATAGCATTAAAAGCTTTCACCAGCATTACGCTCAGGTTTTCGCCGCCCCGTTTGTTTTTGCGTGCTCCATACAATGGTCCTGGCCTTACAATAGAAGTGCTGGCAAAAGGCAACCTGCTTACCCCTTCATCCAGCTGACCTTTCATTTGTGCATAGAAGAAGCGGGATTCAGTATCAGCTCCAATAGAAGACACCAGCACATAAACAGGTACATTGTTTTCAGCTGCTATAGATGCTACTGCAAACTGGTAACTATAATCCACACGATATTGTGCATCTTTTCCACCAGCCTGCTTCATAGTTGTACCCAGGCAGGAGAAAAGTACATCCCCCTGCACTTCCTGCTTCCATAATTGTGGCTTTCCAAAGTCAATAACATGTTCTTCCAGTTTTGCATGCGTAATGCCCGCCGATTTGCCTACCAGTATCTTTACTTTTTCAAAACGGTTATCATCCAGTAGCAAATGCAGTAACTCATTACCAACCAAACCTGTAGCTCCGATTATAATAGCAGTTTTCATATATGTAGTTACAACGTATCAAAAGCTGTTTAGTTTAAAATACCCCAGGTGTATCTCGTCTTCCGGTAAAGCCTCTTCTTCTTTTGTAATGTAAAGGCGGTATTTTTCTTTACAGAACTGGGGCAAAATATCTTCAACTGCATAAATATCATCAACATCTACCCCGTATTTATCATCTACATGGGCCGATGCACTATGCCTGAAAAATGTAGTTTGTTTGGCCTCTTTTATGGCACTGTTTTTATCACTTGCTATAGAAAGTACCTTATAATGAAATTCTTCAAACTCACCAGCCTTGTAACCACCCAGGTTGAGAAAAAAGAGCTTAGTGCTGCTTTCGGGCTCCATAATATTTACCGATGGAGCAGGCAACACCGTTACCCGGTACCCGCTTACCAGGTTCACTTCACGCCAGGCATCGATATGTATACCTTCTTCGCCCTCCGGCCAGAAAGTTTTTATAGCTGGAACCAGCTCTTTTATAGAACTACCTATAGCAAAAAACATATCATGCTGTTCTGTATGTCGGCCAGCTGGTTTACATCCCAGTAAAAACATAAACAATTTTACCCCTTCCATGCCATGTTGTATTACCAGTAAAACTATACTTTAATATGCTACTGCACACACAAATTATATGGCTGTTTTTGCTGGCTCTGCCGGTGGCCTGCATTGCCTGGACCATCACCCATGAAGAAGTATTTTTAGAGCCCCGGCAATACTGTATTGAAAGAAGCAGGAAAAGCCGAACATTATGGCAGCGCAAGTTGTTTTACCTATTCACCTGTGAATACTGTTTTAGTCATTATGTGGTGATATTCATACTGCTGTTGTCCGATTTTCAGTTGCTATTAACCGGATGGCGTGGTTATATTATTGCAGGCTTTTCGCTGGTATGGATAGCCAACATGTACATGAGCTTGTTTGCCTGGTTACGCACCAGTTTGAAAAAGGAAAGAACGGAGATTTCTATCGAGGAAAAAAAACTGGAAAAATTATGAAAAAGATTATTTCCATATTGGCCGTTGCTATCGGGTTGCTACGCATGCAAAACGTTACCGCACAAGGATATGATTTTTCCTATCAGGATAACAATACCACACTCAAAGGTTATTACTGCAAACCCAAAGCAAAGGGGGTTAGCAAAATACCCGGCGTTATTATTCTGCATGCGTGGACAGGCATCACCGACCACGAAAAAAACACCGCTTCTATACTGGCTCAATACGGTTATCATGCACTGGCCGCAGACATCTATGGCAGTAAAGACCAACCCGCTAACACCAAAGAAGCAGGAGCCGTTTCTGCCAGGTATAAAAAAGATTATGTTACTTATCAATCACGCATTCGGGCAGCCATCAACGCATTGATAAAACAAGGTGCGGATGCTGACAATATTGTGATAATAGGCTATTGCTTTGGCGGCACCGGCGCACTGGAAGCTGCACGGGGCGGCTTACCCGTAAAAGGAGTAGTGTGTGTACATGGGGGATTAGGCAAAGATAGTTCACGTAATAATATACCTATAAAACCTGCTGTATTGGTGTTGCACGGCGCAGACGACCCACACGTGTCAGAGAAAGAGATAAAATCATTTCAGCAGGAAATGCGCAGCAGCAAGGCCGACTGGCAAATGATATACTTTGCGAACGCAGTACACGCATTTACCGACCCTGCTGCCGGCAACGACAACAGTAAAGGAGCTGCCTATAATAAACAAGCCGATGAACGCAGCTGGCAATACCTGTTACAGTTTTTGAAAGAGGTGTTTCAGTAGTTAGCCCTCGCCCATTATGCATGAAAAAGTGCTATGATAATAGAGCCCCCGATCAGGAAAGACACACCAACTCCTAATAACAATCCTATCCCTGCTTCACTCTTCCTGTTTATTACCAGCAATACCACACCCAGCACCAGTTCTGCAATCGGTGCCGTATATTCCAATACACCTATCACTGCTTTTTGATAGGCGAGTATTAATAACACCAGGTTAACCGCGACAGCCGCCAATGCTACTATCAGTATTTTTCTAACTTTCATTTATTGTATCTTAATTACCATGCTATACCATAATCCTCACCATGATTACTGGAACCACCCCAGAAGCTTCCATGTTTCCAATCGAAATAAATAGCATTAACAGGACCGGATGTTCTGGACTCATACCGGGCATGATATCCCATCTTTTGCAGTTGTTTACGCACTTCTTCCGGCGTAGTTACATTTAACAGGATAGACCCCGGCTTAGGTTTTCTGTCTTCTCCACCTAAGGAAAGATATAATTGATCGGTATTGATATTAGGCGCTTCGGTAGCCTGCTGCACCGTCATACCAAATTCTACCATATCCAGGAAAAACTGTAGTAGGTTCTGATCTTGTGTATCGCCGCCCTGTACCGCAAAAGACAGGAATGGTTTGCCATCTTTTAAAGCAAGTGTAGGTGTTAACGTTACCCGCGGTCTTTTACCAGGCTCTACTACGTTGAAAGGATTTAACGCAGCATCCAGCACAAAGCTTTGCATACGCTGACTCATGCCCACACCGGTATGCCCTGCAATACAGGCCGGCACCCAACCGCCACTGGGCGTAATAGATACCACCCAACCGTCTTTATCGGCAGCTTCTACCGAAGTAGTACCACGCCACTGCTTATCCAGGTATATATCATCTACCGGCTTATCGGATACTGCATAGGTTTTATGCAGCAGATCGAGGTAAGGATTGGTTTCACCCTGGAAAGGATAGGGATCGCCCGGCGCTACTTTAGCATCATTTTGCAAAGTATCCATGGTAGCGGAACGTTGTTTGGCATAAGCTTTTGACAGCAAACCTTTCATAGGCTCTGCCGGAGGAAAATACGGATCGCCATAGTAAAAGTCCCTGTCGGCAAAAGTCATGTTCATGGTCTGGTACAGCGTATGGATGTATTTTGTGGAGTTAAAGCCCATCGCTTTCAGATCGAAGTTTTCCAGGATATTCAGTGATTGTAACAACATGGGCCCTTGTGTCCATTGCGGAAGTTTGTACACATCAATACCACGGTAGTTTACAGTCAAAGGTTCTTCCTGTAACACTTTCCACTTAGCCAGATCGTTCAGGGTAATTAAACCACCCTGCTCCTGGCAACCTCTTACAAATTCTTTGGCAATATCCCCTTTGTAAAAGCGGTCGTAAGCGGCATAGATAGCTTCTTTACGGCTTTTTCCTTTTTTCAGGGCCACCTGTTCTGCATCTACCATTTTTTGCAAAGTGGCCAGTAATTCCAGCTGCTTAAATATTTCACCCGCTTCCGGTGCTTCGCGCTGTTCACCTGCATGCGGCAGAAACACCGATTTGGAATAGGGCCATTCTTTTATCTTGTCTTTATTCTTTTCTATGGCATTAGCCGTTTGTGCTTCAATAGGATAGCCTTCTGCCATTTGCATGGCAGGCGTTAATACCTCTTTTAAGCTCATGGTACCATATTCGGCCAGCATAGTACATAAACCGCCCGGCGTTCCGGGAGTTACAGCAGCCAGTGGCCCATATTCCGGTGGCCAGTTCATGCCTTTATTTTTGAAAAACGAAGCAGTGGCACCTGTTGGCGCTACGCCCATGGCATTGATTCCTATTACCTTTTTGGTTTTAGGATTATAGATAAGCGCCTGGGTTTCGCCCCCCCAGCTTAATACATCCCACATGGTGCAGGTGGCTGCCAGCATAGCACAGGCAGCATCTACCGCATTACCCCCTTTTTGAAAAATAGCGGAGCCGGCTGTTGCAGCCAACGGCTTACCGGTAATTGCCATCCAGTTTTTACCATGTAACGGTGGCTTTTGTGTTTGTGAAGGCTTAAACTGAGGAGGTTGGGCAGTTACCGATACACCGGCTAACACTGCTGCCAGCAATAAACTAGTTTTCTTTCTCATGACAGATCAAAGGCGCATTTACACCCTTTGAATAAAGATACTATATACCCGGAATGGAAGAGGTTGCTAACAGAATTAATCGGTTAATGCCAACACTGCAGCCCGCCAACGCATGCTCCATTGCGGGGCACGATTTTTCTTATCTTTAAAACATACTGAATAGCCTTTCCATCATCAAATACTAAAACTTGGCAAAAGGAAGCTTTATAGGAGGAAAATTGCGCCTGTTGAAACAGGATACCCTGGTGTTATATTTTGCACTGCGTCACCCATTAACACCATTGTTACCCAAAGTGGTGGCAGCACTCACCCTGTTATACCTGGTAAGTCCCTTAGACATTGTTCCCGATGTTATTCCTTTTTTCGGTTACCTGGACGATTTGCTGATTGTGCCGTTTTTTATCAACACCTCTGTCAAACTACTTCCCGCGCAAGTAAGGATAGAGTGTGCGGAAGTTGCACGGAAACGGGCACGCAGGTTAACATTAGTTTTTACCCTGTTTATCGTATGCCTGCTGTTGTTGATGGTGTGGTTATTTATACTAACATGGCAGGCATTACATTCTTTGTTTAACTGGTAAAAAAACAGCCGGCTGCAAACAACCAGCTGTTCAGCTATTTAAAATTTAGGTTCATCTGCACTAGGACCATAACTTCCCGGAATAGGTACATTCAACAGGCGCAGGTAAACACCTAACTGCGCCCTGTGATGTATTATCTGGCTCAACACCATTCTTAAAACGGCTACCTTGGGTTCGGCACTGTAAATATCTTTACCGTTACGAAGCGTCCATATATCAGATAGCACCTCATCAGAAGCTTTTGCCAGCTGTTCTTTTGCTTCCATCAACATCCGTTCAAAATATTCCAGTAATGCCGGCGTATTGCTGATCGTTTCTGGCTGGTAAGCATTGGTAGCAAAATCCAACTCGCTTGTATGCAACACCATACCTATCCATGATGGCAATTCGGCAATATGCACAGCCAGCCGCTGAATAGTCATGCTTTTTTCATGTGGCTGCCAGTCGTATTTGTCGTTAGGAATGCGTGATAACATTCTACGGGTGGTGGTGCCTTCATGTGCCAGCTGCTCCTGCATAAATTGAATGATAGTCATAGTATTGTTTGTTTTATCATACAAAGTAACCACCGCAGACTGACAACCCTATGTCAGTGCTTTTTGTCTTTTTTTTAATTTATACGCGGGTAGCACTGGCAGGCACACGTCCTTCTAAAAACTCCTGTCTTTGTGTTGTATCACCCAGCTCCATGGCAAAGTTTTCCCATTCGCCTTTGCTGTTTATTACAGCACAGTTCCAGCCACCTTCTACATCATCTTCAAACTGCCACAAAATATGGTAGCCTTCTTCATTAGAAAAACCTTCACCATCTGCCTGTAAAATACCACCTATTTTTTGCCAGATAGCCGCCTGAATAGCGGTTACAACAGGGTAGTGATTTTCTTCAAATGCCGCATCCAGTAACTGGAAAGCATAGATCACTTTTACCTTGTCAAAAAATGTATTTAACCATTTGGCGGCAGAAGCAGGTTTAAAATCTAAAATGGTTTCTTTAAACTCTTCCAGCTCTTCCAGACCAAAATCGCCCTTTTTTACCGGGTTGCGCTCTAGTTCGGTAAGCACTTCTTCCTTGTCACTTAATATTTCTATGGCAGTCCATTTTTCAGGCTTTTCATCATCTGCTACCGCAAACTTTGCGCGTAAACCATCTGCTTCCAGCGCATCCAGCAGTTCATCTAAATGAATATCAGGGTCTTTCGTACCCAATACACGTATATAGTAACTCATGCGGCTAAATTACACAAATTACGCAGGGTGCAACACGCTGTTAAATTATTAATAAAGCATATATGGGCACTTTCAACAACTGAAACCTTGCTGTACTTTCATTATACAATGCTAAAAACTCTACTATGAAAAGGCTTACTTCTGTGGCGTGCGCAATAGGTGCATTTTCTTTTGCACTTGTATCATGCTCCCGGTACCAGCTCAGTACCATCGCCAGCACTAACACTGTACGGAGCGAAGTGGATGGCCGCTTTGTACAGGAAAACGACTCTTTAAAAATTATCTATTCCTTTTATGGCGAAAATGCTCCGGTTTCTATTGAGATACACAATAAGCTGGACGAACCATTGCTGATTGACTGGCAACGATCGGCATTGACCTATAACGACAGTGCTGTTAGTTATGCAGGTAATTCTGCCAACTTAAACGCCGACATTAACAGCGCCAGCTATAATTGGGGCACCCGCTGGAGTACCAGTAACGGTAACATCAACGGCACCATTACCCTGCCGCAATACAGCGATTTTATACCTCCGCATTCTTTTGTAAAGCGAACGCCTTTGCAATTAATGGATGTGTTTGTAAATAGTATACCAGACACTGCCTTTAAAAAAGTGAAGCTACCTACTAACCAGACAGATGTACCAACGGTGAAAGGAAAGTCGGTTTCTTTTACCAAAGAGAACACCCCGCTGGTATTTAACAGCTATCTTACCATCGTCTCTAACAACTCCGACAAAAAGGTTTCTTATCAGCAACAGTTTTACATTGCAGAAATCATTAACACTAACACCAACCCCGATAACATAGCGCTGTACGATTTAAAAAGCGGCGACAGGTTTTATGTATCAGAAAAAACAGGCTATGGGAAAACGGCTCCCACGGTAGGCGCCATTGTAGCTATTGGCGCCGTAGCGGCGCTTTCGGAAAGTATAAATCACAACAACAATAATAACAACAGAAAGAATTAGTGCTGATAACCACATTGCTGTAATACAGCTTCTACCAAAAGCGGCTTTTGCGTATGAATTGGTACGCAAAAGCCGCTTTTTAATTTCAGGTATAACAATATCATCGACACAGCAAGTAAAGGCCCTCTAAAGGTTGTTTTCTTTCAAAGAGGAGAGTGTTGTTGATATGCTGTTATCCCATCAACTGATTTAGTTTAGCATATTGTAATAGCATAATGGTTTTGGCATCTTTTATCTCACCGGTAACTATCATTTCCATAGCTTGCTCTAATGTTACTTCCAGCACTTCAATTTCCTCCTGTTCATGCGCTACACCTCCACCTGCGTGTACTTTCATTCCTGCATTGTATTCGGCAACAAAAAGGTATAGCATTTCGGTAACAGAACCAGGTGAAGTATAGGCTTCCATTACCTTTTGTATATGTGTTATTTTAAAGCCAGTTTCTTCTTCCACCTCCCGTTTAGCGCATTCTTCAGGGTTGTTGGAATCTAATTTTCCTGCGCATACTTCTATCAACATGCCATCTTCATTGCCATTCACATAAGTAGGTAGTCTGAACTGGCGCGTAAGTATCACCGTTCCCTGTTCTTTGTTATATAGCAACATAGCCACTCCATTGCCTCTGTCATATGCTTCGCGCACATGCGTTTGCCAGCGGCCGTCATTTTGCTGATATTGATAGATTGCCTTTTTTAAAATGGACCAGTTATCCGAAAGTATTTCAGTAGATAGCTCTTTTACCCTGTTATTCATTGAAAGTATATTTATAAAATAGATAGCTCGTATTCCATGTTACTACGGGCCTGCTGCTCATATTGCTGAAAAAACAGCTCTGTCTTAAATATACGCTCCATCTGCAGAAAATGTTTTAAAACTTTTTTACGACCGGGTATGTATACAATATCAGGGTAGATCTTATATTCCTTACGCACTTGCTGCATATAGGTTTCGTATGCCGGCTTATCATATCCTAAAATAGCCAGATCGGCATCAGTAAACATATTGGTATCGTTGCTATCAGCTGCCGTATGCGCCTTGGTTGCCAGAATATGCTTACGGCATGCTTCTATAGTACTAGCAGGAACATTGATGTTAGTAAGCCGTTTTACCGCCAGCAAGGCACTTTTTTCTTCATTGTCTTTATTCAGCACCTTGTACACAATATCGTGGTAAAACAGCGCGAAAAATACAGCGTCGGGATTAGTGATAGCATGTTGAAACTGCTGCAGATCGCGACAGATATTTTCGAGGTGTGCCAGTGTATGATAATAACGCCCCTTTTGAGAATGCTGCTGTTCAATTTCTATCCAAAGCCCGGTTACCGTATCATCGTCTTTGGCATATTGGAGGGCAAGCGGCGTGAAAATTTGCCTGAGCATAGGATACTGTTTAATTGCATATTAAATGTAAGACAATTAAACACCCGCCACAAAGGATATGGCGGGTTATTTATTAAGCATAATATTCTACTTCGTGCGCCTCCCACAAGGCTGGCACCTCCAGTTTGCCAGCCAGTTTATCTATTACAGCAGCAGGTACCACTTCGTTCCTGCTTTTATTTTGCCCATGTAATTTATTATAAGGAACTTCTATATAAATAATTTTTACGCTGGCATCATAGGCCATAAACAGCTCTATTAACTGCATACGCATTTGCCGGGTAATGTTGGTAGCATTCCACACAAAACCGGTTTGTTTTCTTAACATTTCCCGGGCCTGCTCTTTAGCTGCCTGAATCACCTTTCCGTTTCCGTTTTTATCGGTAGCAGCGATACCCATTTCTGTACGTAACTGGTCAAGCGAAACAACAGGTTTGTCCTTATAGTGCCTTCTAACGTAACTGTCTTTTCCCGAACCCGGCAAGCCGCTCATCATAATCACTTCTGCGACAGCTGTTTTAAAAGGCTCATATCCGGTGTAGCCTTCTTGCTGCGAAAAATAATACATCCTGGCAGCAGGCGAAGGAAAATGAAAAGGAACACCCCAGCAATGATGCTCTTTACAGAACTCTTCAAAGCAGTCAATACGATACAGCAATTCCGCCTGATCGGCACAAACCCTGCCCAACACATCCGCCCTTGCCAGCAAAGCCAGCCATTGCATATTTATTTCCAGGCTGGCCATCACAACCGCCTTTACCGGATCGGGCTTTTCAAACAACCACAAAGGCAAACCATGATACCGCACCAGGCTCACCACACTTTCCCTTATAGAAAAAGGGGTATCTATCTCTTTGTATAATAGCTGCCTGGCTTTCATAGCTCCTTTTCTGGCATGCCCATGTGACGTAATACTACCATCAGGCACTGTTATCGTGGTAGTAGCCTTTTCTACATCGTGCAACAATGCCGCTGCCCATAAAATTTCCTGTTGCTGTGGCAACAATTGTGCATACGTTGGTTCCTTTATCAACGCATCCAGCACCATACGGGTGTGAATGGCCACATTACCCTCGGCATGATGACGTGCATCCTGTGGTACCTCTTTCATAATAGCCACCCATTCAAATGTACGCTCCAGGTATTCCCAGCTTTTCTCTTTACCGATTGTCCACATACTTTCCTCCTTCATTTTTTAAGGAAGCCCTTTTCCAGTTGCGCGTCCAATGCACATCTGTTTTTACATGCCCTTTGCGAACATATTTAAACACATTACACGCAAAATCCTCCATTGCATAGCCTTCGGCATTTCTTGTGACAATGCCTTCCATTGTCACAGGCACTCCACTTGCTGCATCAAAAGGCATCAACATGCCACTTCCCTGTACTATTTGCTTCACTTCACTTTCAAACACTGCCTGTTGATGCGGAGGTGTCATCCTTTTTATTTCCGGCACTACCGGCAAATCAAGCATAGCAGCGTAAAACTTTGTTTCTTCCCAACCCAACCAATGTTCCCCCTCTCTCACTGCAAACACATAATAGTGATGATCAAGGTTTTTATATTCAATAGAATGCACTGCATATAGGTTTTCCACAAATACTTCCAGCACACCCAAATCATTTTTAATCAGTTGCCAGTATCGCCGTAAATCTTCGGTCCACGGCGAAGTGGTAGGTGCCGCATGAGAACGGGCAAAAACACCCAGCCTGGATAAGCAATTATTTTCTCCATCCAGCTTTTCCGTATGTACCAACTCCTTCATCGCACTTACATACTTCCAGTAATCAACAATAATTCTGTCGTCACTGGTAGTACCCGGCGAAAATGGATAATGATATGTACGGCCATATTTTCTTGAAATGGCCATGTAATATTTCTTTAGTTAAAACAATAAAAGTCACCGCCTGTCCCTGAGAAGGAAGGCTTTCATTAACATGAATATGTGTGTGACATTACATGGCTCAAAACTTACAGTGTTATTTAAAAAGTAGCAAAGGTAATTAAAAATATTTTATTGATTTGTAACATAACAACACTAAGCCCCACCTATAGGATGTTGACAATTACAAATCACCCCTTTCACTTTTTCTTTCATTCGCTCTATTTCCTTGTCCAGCGCTTTCATGTCTTTAAAGTGCTTTGTCTTTTTTACTTCGAAAGTGGCATCTTCCATTTTTAAGTTTTCCAAGTTCTTTTCTAATTCCCTTTTACTAACCTCTTCAATAGACATTTCAATCGTTTGTGTGGGCGATGTTCTAAAATATCGCTGCCCATAAAAGATCCTACCCCCTTTTTCTCCTATTGCAATAATAAAAGCATCTTTATTCATAGGCAATGAAATGTTTCCATCGACTGCATAAAAACCATAATCTACTTTGTTTTCAAGAAGTCCACCTTCTACAAATACTTTATAGGAAGGGATGACCAGATACATATTAATCACATCACTATAAACTCCTTTCTTTTTAACTACCAACTTACTATTGGCAACATCAGGCATATCCAGTATACAATCAATGTTATGCCAGCCATACGTATTAATAGTAATCTTATAATACTCAGCATTTTCATAAGGTGGCACGACTTTTTTTGTATCGATAATAACAGGCTGCACTAACAAAGAATCGACGCTTACAGTAAAAGCGGTATCGTAATTTCTATTGTACTCAACTTTAGCCCCATTTTCCTCCATGTATGCTTCCCTTTTAGCCCATAACTTCTCTAGGTATGCCAGATTAGTAGAATCTTCAGCCGCTGAAGTTTTCTTTGGAAACTCCGTCACCCCCAGCCTTTCTGTTTCTCGCCTAAAATATTTCAAAAGACATTCAATGTCATCATCAGAAAGTGAAGGGAATGTATTCATAGGCGTTTTGTTATATTCATCATAAAGACAAACAGCATAGGCACATTTTCCGCTATGAATCACAGCCTGGTTGTTTCTTATAAACTCAATTAAATGTCGCTTGTTGGGCCATCTGTTTTCCACATTAGCCAAAGCAGGCCCAGTAAGTTTTTTAGCTATTGCATGACAGGAAGCACAGTTATTATTAAATAAAAGCCGTGCGTCACAATTGGCAGTATCACTGCTTTGAAGCGATTTAGGTTCTTCCCAATCAATTCTTCCTTCTTTTTCCACCCCACTATACAACTTCATACTGGTATCAGCATACACAGCAGGCACCTCTACCTGTAACGGCTTTACAATTTTAGAAGCTTCTTTAGTAGAAATGTAAAACATACCATTGCTGCGCAATAACTCCTTACCAGACATGGTAGTAAGGCCACCGTTAAGCATATCATATAACGACAATGCTTCTTTAATAACCACTGTTACCCGCTTTCCATCAGCTTGTATACTTCCTCCCGGGATATGCACTCTAATGCCCTCTTTTGTGGTAAGTGTAGTATCCACATCTGTACTGATAGCAAAATATTGTTCGGTCAGGTTAGCAGGGGTAATCACTTGAGACGCCGGCGGCTTAGTGCTATTGTTGCAGGATGCAAAAACTATACATAGTACAGCAAGCAAGCTGTAGAAACTTTGGGCAGGTTTCATGACGAAAGGTTTAAGGTGATATTCCCAAAGTTACGGTTTCTGCTAATTGCTACCGATCAAGGCTCCATAATCCGCTGGTGTATAAAAGAATTTTGCAGCATAAGCAGCTTCTGATTGCCATTTTACTGCTTTTACTTCTTTGCCAGAACTGTTACCTACAACTAAGTATAAAGGTGGATTATCCTCTTCGGCCACATCAATAATGCCCATAGCAACCCGGCAGGTACTGGTGGCCTGCAACGCGCTAGCCTGTAGGTATTTTACATGTGAACTTTTTACAGCGTCATAAGCTTCTAAAGGACGCTTGCTGATAATTAGTGACTCCGGCACAGAAGCATGGCAAAAACTGCCAGGCGTTACCACCGTTACGTGCGCGCCAAATGCTCCTGCATCTTTATACAACACCTCTGAAAAGCCCATTACCGCATGCTTAGCGGCAGCATCAGGTGCCCAACCTATAGCAGCATTTACGCCTTCATCTGAAACGATATTGATGATATGCCCCGATTGCTGTGCCTGCAAATAAGGCATGGCTCTTCTGATAACATGTAAGGTGCCAAATACATTCTTTTCAAAGTGCCGATTGGTTTCTTTACGCAGTTGTAATGAGACACTCCGGTTAGTGCTATAGCTTCCATTATTCACCACTACATCAATGCGCCCAAAAACTTCGTTCACGCTTTTCAACACCTGTGCCACAGCACTATCAGATGCAGTATCCAGCTGTAGTGGAAGAAAAGCAGGATGGTCGTCACCTATAGTCTGTATCAGGTCGTAGATGTTGGGAGAAGTTGCCGCCACATTGTGTCCCAGCTGCAATAGTTGTTTTACAAGGCTAATGCCTAGTTCGTTGTTTGCGCCGGATATAAACCATGTTTTTTTAGTATTCATTACCCGTCTTTTGTAAATACAAAATTAAACGACGGATGAACGATTACACTTACGCTATTCAAAGCAAAAATTATAAAATTCAAAGTATTTTAGGCTACAGCCTGGCTTCCAGATTCGCAGGATCCAGCTGTAAAGAACGGGCGAAAGCACTGGCTGCATCTTTAGGATAGCCAATTACTTTGTAGCTTTTTCCCAATAAATACCAGATATAAGAATGCAAAGGATATTGTTGCAGGGTTTGTTTAGCCAGATTAATTGCTTCTGTATGTAAACCCAGGTTCTGGTACTGCTGAATGGCAGCCATCCAGTCTTTTGCAGTAAAAAAAGAGGATTGTATCAGGCCTTGCATACCAGGTGCATCTTTCAAACAATAAAACGCCGGGAGATTTTCCCGCCATTCCGGCACTTCCCGTAAAGCGCGCTGTATCCATTGCACAGCAGTGCTATCCTGATGAAGCAACAGATAAGCAGTCACAATTTTTCCATAAATGCCCGTCCACCCACTTACCAGTTTTTCACCTTCCTGCAACAGTTGTACACCTCTATCCATACGCCCTTCCCTTACCTGGTAAATAGCCTGGTTTAGCCGGATGCGCCCATAATGATAGTTGAGTAATTTTTGTAAGTCTTCAAAAGGAGTGTGGGAGTTATCTACACGAAAATCTATCTGGTTAAACCATTCATTATTACTGCCTTTTACCATTACCGCGCAGGACTGCTTACCATTTATTTGTCCTCCTGCATGTTGTCCGGCAACCAGGGCTGCTGTAAGCCTTTGTGCCAACGTTCCTTTGGTTTGTTCAAAAACAATAGCCAGGCTATCTAACACATGTGGTGCTAACTGGTTGCCCATTACCGCATATCCTTTCCCTGTTTTATGGGAGGATACCCCTTTCCAGTAAGTAAGCGTGTTGCCGGTATAAGCAAAAGAATTACCTATGCTATCGATTACACAAACCTGGCGATAGGTAGCATCTTCGTCTTTTATTAATTGCTCTTGTATAACCTGTTGAGGAGTTTTGCCTTTTTGTAGTTGTTGCAACCCTTTAATACCATAGGCGGGTTCCGTTTCGGCAATCACCGCAATAGCCCCCACACCAGGCTGGATATAAATAGTAGAGTTTCCTACATATAAGTTATTAGTAGCTACAGCAATACCCCATTCTTTTGCCTCGGCATCGTATGCAGCAATAGCAAAAGTGGCATTGATATTTTTTTCAGTAAGTAAGCTGGGAAGATTTTGGCTTTGGGCAAACAGGAACCAGGTACCAAAGAATATCAGGAGAAAAACTCTTAGCATTAGCATTGGTATTTGTTCTGGTAAATGTAGTGATGAGAGACATCTCATTAGCCAGAACACCTGCCACACATATAAAAATGGGACCTTATATAAAAAAAATTCCCTGCTATGAATAGCAGGGACTTCAACCCTAAACCCTTAAAAAACATTGTAAAGGTAGTTTTTTGTATAGTATCAAAAATACTTTTGATGTTAAAAAACTGCTTAAAAGTTTTACATTTTACGCAATTACCTCATCTGTTTCACATTACCCGTGCGCTTTAATACGCCCCAATGCTGCAATTCTCCCTTAACAGCCCTTAACAGTGAACGTATTAATACTACCATCAAAAGCCAGCGATACACCAATCTTTGAGGTAACATCCATACTAATTTCCCGGGTTTTTCGCTTTCCAGCGAAAATGCGAATAGCGCAATAGCCGCATCTACCACTGTAAATAGCAGGTAATACTTACCAATACGGGTAGCGTTTTCGGTAAATAACCCAATAATCATTAGCAAATCGGCCAATGGTGTGAAAAAGGGAATTACATACTTAAATAATAATATATCGGGAAAAGCAAGCCATCCGAGGGATTTATACCGGAAGTTAAAGGTAACATCCTTGTTTTTCCATACCGTTTGCATAACTCCAAAGCTCCAGCGGAAACGCTGTTTCATAAATTGCTTTAACGTTTCCGGCGCTTCTGTATACGCATAAGCCTTAGACTCATTGGCCACTACAAAACCCGCTTTTAGTATACGGATAGTGATGTCGCAATCTTCGGCAAGTGTATCGGTAGTAAACCCACCTGCCATAATCAGCGCATCTTTTCTAAATGCCCCAATGGCACCAGGCACCACAGTAATGGCATTGATATAGGCAAACGCTTTGCGATCAAAATTCTGACTGGTAATGTATTCAATGCTTTGCCATTTGGTAAGAATATTTACTGTGTTACCCACCTTAACTGTTCCGGACACAGCGCCCATTTGCGGCTGCCCTGGTTGTAGAGGACGCAGGAAATGTTGCATCAGCAACCCTACCGCATCCGGGCGTAGCTGGGTATCTGCATCAATACATACTACAAAATCGGCATGAGATTGATTGATACCATAGTTCAATGCAGAGGCTTTACCTCCATTAGGTTTGGTAAATACTTTTATCTGGCTGTGCCCGGCAAATGCCTGTGAAACTTTTTCATATGTACTGTCTTTACTACCATCATCAATAAACAGTATTTCGAAAAAAGGATAATCGCACAGCAACAGGTTTTGCAAAGAGCTTACTGCGTTTACTTCTTCGTTATAAGCAGGTACAATGATAGAAACAAGCGGCAGGCTTTCATTAGCTGTAGAAAGCGCCGGCAATGCGGCCAGCTTCTGCTCTTTTCGCTTTTGCAAAATGGCCAGTACTGCCATTACCAGCAGCCGGATAGTGCTTAGTATCAGGAATACAATAAAAAGCGCGAACAGAACATGGCTACCATAATAGCCGATTTGTACCAGTAAAAAATTAGATTGTATAATATCAAAACCACTGCCTTTAGGCACAGGCGGCATTAACTCGTCTTTGTTTTTGCCTAACAAATCGGCAATAGTGGTAAATGTATATCCCTTGCTACGGAAATACTTGATAATACGGGGCAGCGCTTCTACCGTATGCTCACGGGGGCCGCCGGCATCATGCAACAGAATTACATTACCTCTGTCCTGGAAACGGACCACACGATTGAAAATAGTATCTGCATTCAGATTAGGATCAATGCTTGCTTCCCAATCGTTAGGGTCAATACTTTCACCAATAGTTAAATAATTACGTGTACGACTTAATGCTACAGGCACCAGCTCTTCTATGGTTTCAGGTTCACTATCAGCATTGTAAGGCGCACGGAAAAGAATAGTGCTGCGCCCCGTTAAACACTCTAGTAACAGCCGTGTTGCATCCATTTCCAGAAAGGCACGTTGTTCACTTACACGCGCCATGTTAGGATGCGTAAAAGTGTGGTTACCTATTTCATGCCCTTCTTTAAATATTCTTTTTACTAAAGGAATATTATTCTCCGCTTCCAGGCCCACCAGGAAGAAAGCCGCCGGCACTTTATACTTAGCCAGTGTATCCAGTATTTGCTTTGTATAAACAGGATCAGGACCATCATCAAAAGTCAACACCATTTTTTTACCAATGGGTTTACCCCATTTCTGAACTACATACATAGAAGGTAAAGAATCATAATGTTCTTCACTAATCAGCATATCAATAGTATCCAGTTCCGTAGAAATATGGCCGGGCCGCGGTGTAGCTACTACATCCAGCACTTCACCTTCTCCTATATAATCTACGTCGTCAGAGCTTTCTACACGGCTAAACTCACTAAAATCAAACTTTCGTAAGGCTGCTTTGGTCATGGGCTTATCATAAAAATCCCAGATACGGCTATCCTCACTTCCTAAACGCCATAAAGCTGTTCCGGCTAACCCATACTCAGTAGCAAAGCGTAGTGTATTAAAATTAGTAGCGGCATCGGTAGCAAATACCGTGTGTGGAACATTGTTGTCATCTACATAAGAAAACTTGATATTATAAGTATTGTTATCAAAATCAGTTTCCACTTTTCGCTCACGTGCAATACTCACTGCTTCCTGGAATGTTACGTTAGCAGCTTCTTTACCCTGCGGCCAGTCGTACCCATAACCCGCAATACACAATACAATTTTATCGGAAGGCACTTGTTTAGCGATATGATCCACCGCAGCTTCAATCCACTTCTGACTGCTTACAGGCCCTGGCTGAGTGTTGGTAGAAAACTCGTCATAAGCCATTAAAAAGAGATAATCGTTATATTTTGCCAGTGTGGGATAATCATAATCTTCATTAAACACCGCCACATCCTGTGTTACCATTAAGCCTTTGCTGTGCAGACTTTCGTATAATTCCTGCTGAAACAATGCTAATGGTTCGTTTGTTTCTTCCTGCAACTCTTCAAAGTCAATGTTGATACCTTGAAAATGATTGGCTAGTAAAAACCGGGAAATATCATTAATTAAACGTGCCTTCTTGGCCGGATCGTGCAGTATACGGTGTATAACATCCCCCCTGAATTTATCTACACAAAAGTTGGTGAGCATGGGCATTACTTTAACGCCCGACTTTTTAATCAGGCTAAATGCCCTTACATCAATGTTTACAGTAAGTGTATCGGTATTGGCATCCAGGAAAAACCATTCCGGTATCACCAGGTTTACATGAGAGATATTGCGCTTTAAAGAAAAATACGATTGCGCATCCCAGGCAACATAGAAGGCAGCCCGCACCCCCAGGCTATCGCTGAATAAAGGGGAGTTTGACAAATCTAAACGTTCATTGCGTTGTCCTACACCGTTTCCCCTGTTCCATTGTTTAGTGATAAAACTACGGAAACCCCGGTATTGCTTGCCCAGCCTGGACTCTTTATAAAAGATGGGTTTATCCTGTAAAGCGCTTTTCAGTAATTCATTCCGGTCTTTCAGTTGAGGTAGGGAGGGCATGTAGGCATTATGCAGCGAGAGATACAGCACTACACCTGCAAGAATTACCAGGAATAAAACAATTCGACCGCCCCATTTGAAGCGTTGCCAGCGGCCGGGACCTTTGGTTTGAAAAATTTGCGCAGAAGGTTGTGGTTGGTTCATACGATGTGCAAGCTACACATCCCATGGATTCTACACATTAAAATTCATTTAGAATAATATTATTTATGCTAATACTTCCTGTAAAATTTCCAGGCTACGTAAAGTACCAAAATCGGTTACGTGCAATGCGATATAATGTTGCAGATTTTCCAACAAATCGCGACGGTGAAAACGCGACATATGAATATCTTCCAGATCATTATAGAATTGGATGCTGTTGATGCGGGAAGCAAAAGCTGCTGTTTCGCCACTTACAAAATAAGGATGGGTAGGTGGTTCTGCGGTAAACATACCTTCCTGCAAATCCAACACAGGCGTTCGCTTGCTAAACTCTCCTTGCAATTGAAACCCCAGTTCACTACCCAGATGCAGGGTAAAATAAATGGGAAGATTGGCCACCAGTGTATCCGCGCCTCTGTCCAGTTGTTTTAAAGTATCTTCTATCAGGTAAAACAATTCGGGGTTGGCTTCGGGCTGTTTGAGACTGTGCTGTACCACTTCAATAACATACATGGCCACTGCATTACGCACCACGTTAAAAAACACCTTATCGTATAAGTAAGCCCAGTCGTACTCCCTTATAAAGTGCAGGTGCTTGAATTCGTTATGATACACTTCCATCTGCAAAATAGCGCCGGGTTGAAACAAGCCTGCTTTACCCTGCGATTTTTTAGAAGATTGCCGTACCCCTTTTACCATATAACTCTGCAACCCGAACAACTCGGTATACACACTGGCAATAATGCTGGTTTCGCCATATTTAACCGTGCGTAATACAATGCCCTTGGTTGCGTGCGTCATATATAAGAAGAAAAGCGGATGACAACTGGTTGGCAGCTGTCATCCGCTATAAATATAATGCTTTGTGTAAATCGATTAATTTTCAAAGCTGCTGTAGAAATAAGGCGTTTTAGCCTCAAACTCAGCGCTACAGGTATCTACCATTTTGTATACACGGGTAATACCAGCTGCTTTTCTTTTCTCATACACCTGGTCATCTGTGCAATCTGTACGTAACAGTTTTGCAATCTGCTCATCGCTGAAACCGTTTTTCTTAGCGTCTTTCAGCAATTGCAGTGGCAATGTATCCAGTGTATGTGTAGCCAGTTCTTTCTCTATATCACATAATTGCTGAATCTGGTAAATGAACCAGCGGTCGATATGTGTAGCCTGAACAATGGTTTTTACAGTTACGCCTTGCATCAGCGCATCTTTGATGCGGAAAATACGATCCCACTTCGGAGTTTTGATATATTCAATCAACTCGTCTGTTTTCATCAGGCTTTTGCCATAGTAGCCTAAACCTATAGCATCGTTTTCCAGGCTCTGACAGGCTTTCTGGATAGCCTCGGTAAAGCTGCGGCCAATAGCCATTACTTCACCAACGCTTTTCATTTGTAAACCTAATGTATCATTAGCGCCTTTGAACTTGTCGAAGTTCCAGCGTGGCACTTTTACAATTACGTAGTCCAGTGCAGGCTCGAAATAGGCAGAAGTTGTTTTGGTGATTTGGTTTTTCAGTTCATCCAGGTTATAACCAATGGCCAGTTTCGCTGCTATTTTAGCGATAGGATAACCGGTTGCTTTAGAAGCCAGCGCAGAAGAACGGCTTACGCGCGGATTAATTTCAATAGCAATCAGTTCTTCTGTTTCAGGATTTAAAGAGAACTGTACGTTACAACCACCGGCAAAGTTGCCCAGATCGCGCATGATGTCGATAGCGGTGTTACGCATCAGTTGAAACGCGGTATCGCTTAACGTCATGGCAGGTGCAACCGTGATAGAATCACCGGTATGTATCCCCATTGGGTCGAAGTTTTCTACCGTACATATAATTACTACGTTATCAGCAGAATCCCGTAACAGTTCCAATTCAAATTCTTTCCAGCCTAATACTGCTTTTTCTACCAGTACTTCATGTATAGGAGAAGCAGACAAACCACGGTTCAATGCTTCATCCAACTGATCTTTACTGTGTACAAAGCCACCACCTGTACCGCCCAGGGTGAAAGAAGGACGGATTACTAATGGGAAGCCAATTTCCTGTGCAAATTCTTTGCCTTCCAAGAAGCTGTTGGCTGTTTTAGCAGGGGCAACGGGAACGCCCATCTGGATCATCCACTGACGGAATTTTTCCCTGTCTTCTGCTTTATCAATTGCTTTAATGTCCACCCCTATAAGGCGACAGTTGTACTTTTCCCAAACGCCTAACTCTTCGGCTTCTTTGGCAAGGTTCAACGCAGTTTGTCCGCCCATGGTAGGCAGAACCGCGTCAATCTGATTCTCTTCCAGAATCTGCTCAATACTATCCACAGTCAGCGGAAGCAGGTATACCCTGTCGGCCATCATAGGATCGGTCATAATAGTGGCAGGGTTACTGTTAATCAGTATCACCTTTATTCCTTCTTCACGTAAACTACGCGCGGCTTGTGAACCTGAATAATCAAATTCACATGCTTGTCCTATCACAATAGGTCCTGATCCGATAATTAGTACTGACTTAATTGAATTGTCTCTGGGCATGGTACTTGCTACTAGTGCTTTTAATGTTATTAAAGCAATTTACCCGAAAGCGGTTGTTTATGTTGCTCCGGCTGGATAAATTGCGCAAAAGTAAGTTTTAGAAATCAATTGTAGCCGGATAAATTTTATTTTTTGATGCCCAAGCCATTATTTTTTTTAGTGCTTCTCGTAAGCAACCTCCGTATCCAAGCCCAATCTGCCACTGTTTTCCCGCAGGAATACTTCCGTAACCCGCTGGGAGTGCCCATACAGCTGAGCGCCAATTTTGGAGAAATTCGCAAAGATCACTTCCATATGGGGCTGGATATCCGCACCAAACAACGTGAAAACCTGCCTGTTTATGCCGCTGCCGGTGGTTTTATCAGTCGTATTTCTATTCAACGCTATGGATATGGAAAAGCCATATATATTCAGCACCCTAACGGTTTTACCACGGTATATGGCCATTTGAACGGTTATTACGATACACTTAGCCATTATATTATTCAAAAACAATATACAGATAAACAGTGGGAACAGGATATTACCTTTTCGCCCGGTCAGTTTCCGGTAGAAAAAGGCCAGTTTATTGCCTGGAGCGGTAATACCGGCTCTTCCGGCGGACCACACCTGCATTTCGAAATTCGTGACACCCGCACCGGCAAAAACCTGAATCCCCTGCTGTTTGGAATGGAGGTAGAAGATAATATTCCCCCCGTGCTGGAAGGATTATATTGGTTCGATCGCCGTTACAGCACCTACCAAACCAGCCCCAAACCCATTGCCATCGTGAATAACAAAGGTAGCTACCAGCTGAAAGGTGGTGGTGATACCCTGCACATAGGCTCGCCCCGCATTAGCTTCGGCGTTCGGGCAGAAGACCGTACCAACAGCTCATCTTTCCTGTTTGGCATTTATGAAGCGGGTTTGTGGATGGACGATAGCCTGCGCTGCTATTTTCAGGTAAACAATTTCTCTTATCCTGATAGCCGGTACGTGAATGGCAGCATTGATTACGCTACCTTTTTGCACACCGGCAAAGGCATTCAGCATTTGTCGCGCCTGCCAGGTAACGAGTTAAGCATTTATAATACAGATGACAACAATGGCGTTATCTCGCTTACCGATACCCTGCCACACACGGTTCGTATACTGCTGAAAGATGTGGAAGGCAACAGCACTGTAATGCAGTATATGGTGCGCTACGACAGCACTTTACAGGAAGACCTGTTTTTTACTATGAACAGCGTGGCCGTGCCGCCAAACCAACCTTACAACATTAACGAGCAGGAAGTAAAAGCGTCTTTCGATGCCTTTGCTTTTTACGATATAGTACCTTTTGTGCTGGGCCAGCAGCCCCGCCAGCAATGGCCACAGGCTTCTTCACAAGCCCTGTTGCACAATGAAAACGTGCCGGTACACGATATGTATACCGTGCAACTACCTTTGCAGCCCGTAGCTGCTAATTATACGGATAGATTGGTGATGCAGCTGCAAAGTGGCCGTTATCGTTTATACCAGAAAGCACAACCTGCTTCTAATGGCTGGTTTAGCGGCAGCTTTAACCGCCTGGGCAATGTGCAGTTGCTGGTAGACACTGTACCTCCTTCCATTACTCCCATAGGCTGGAAAGACAACCAGGTATTTACCACCCAAAGCAGCATTCGCGTGCGTTGCAGCGATAATATTGATGAAGTACGCAACTTCAATGCTTACCTAGATGGGCAGTGGATATTATTCACCCACAGCACCTACGATTATATCTATACTTTTGACGAACATTGCACCTTAGGTGAACACGTGCTGAGTGTGTCGGTACAGGATCTGGCTGGTAACACCAGTGTACGTGAATTTAATTTTATTAAAAAAGAACCCAATGGCAACAATAAAAGAAGGAAGTAAAGCACCAGATTTTACAGGCACCGATCAGAACGGCAACACCGTATCGCTGCACGATTTTAAAGGTAAAAAAGTAGTACTGTATTTCTACCCGAAAGATGACACTCCAGGTTGTACTGCACAGGCCTGTAACCTGCGTGATAACTACAGTGACTTACTGAAAAAAGGCTATCAGGTAATTGGTGTAAGCACAGATAGCGTAAAAAGTCACAAGAAGTTTGAAACCAAATACGAGTTGCCTTTTCCGCTGATTGCAGACGAAGACAAAGCTATTGTTGAAAAATATGGCGTGTACGGCGAAAAAACCTTTATGGGCAAAACTCATATGGGCACTATCCGCACCACATTTTTAATTGATGAAGAAGGTAGCGTGTATAAAGTGTTGGATAAACCCGATACTAAAAATCAAACACAACAGGTGTTTGAAGCATGGGAAGCAGCCAGCTAAAGCACCCATTGCACTTCGCCAAACTGAAAACTTTCCTGCATGGCTTCTTTTACCCAAAGGAGGCCATTGCTGTCTACATAATCAATCACGCAGGTAAACGCTGTGTTTTCTTTTCTCAGCATTACCCTTTCACCCCGCTTAAACAGGATGTTGTTGTAAGATTCCAGTAACAGCCGCTCTTTTTCGGGGTTATTGATACTCTGTTGCAACTGAGTATAGCGAATTTGCAGGCAAGCACACAGCTCTTTGGCCAGGGCTACTGTATCGAAAGTTTTACCAGTAATTTGCCTTAATGAAACAGCGCGTTGCAGTTCTTCAAAGGCTCCCTGGTTTACATTAGTGCCCATTCCTACTACGGCCCACTGCCATTTACTGCCTTTTACCACCGTTTCAATCAGCATTCCTCCTGCCTTTCTGTCACGCCAATACAAGTCGTTTGGCCATTTAATTCTTGTTTCGTCCAGCGCATATTTGCTGTAGAAATCGTGCCAGGCCAGCGAAGCCGCCATACTCAGGTAAAATTGTTTGGAAAGCGGTAACCAGCTGGTATCCAGCAACACAGACAGGATAACGTTTTGCAAAGGGGCTGTTTTCCACACTTTGCCGCGTTGTCCCTTACCGGCTGTTTGTTCGTGGGCAAACCAGGCACTGCCATGTATTCCTGCACCATTTTGAACAATGCCCATGGCATAGTTGTTGGTACTGTCAACACTGGTCAATTCTGTAAAAGGTTCCCCAATTATTTGAATGGCACGTGAAAGAGGCAAAAGAATTATTATTTTTGACGAGGCGAAACTACAATTTATTCATTTTAAACTTGTTTGATTATTGGCACCACTATCCGTTTTAGCTGCACGCCCAAAAAGCAGTGTTACTGCGCTCACCAGGAATTCTAAAATATTCAAATCTATAATAAAGGCCATCCAGGATAAAAAGGGTGAAAATATCATTTCGCTCGACCTCCGACAAATACCGGAGGCTGTAGCGGATTTCTTTATTATCTGTGAAGCCACAAGCACCACTCAGGTTAAAGCTATCAGCGACAACATAGAGGTTGAACTCAAAGATCAATTAGGAGAAACGCCCTACAAACACGAAGGCTTCCAGGCCCTGCAGTGGGTAATTATTGATTACGTGAATATTGTAGTGCACGTAATGCATCCTGATACCAGAAAATTTTATAAACTCGAAGAAATGTGGAACGATGCTTCAGGAATGGAGCATAACGACTAAACATTTTATACACTCAAACCTTATTAATACAATTTAGCTTTAGCAAACGACCGTATGGCACAAGATGATAAAAAAACAACGCCCGGCTTTAACGACAAGGGTGGAGATGACAAGGGACAGAGACGAGGGCCTAAATTTAGCATATACTGGATATACGCTATTATAGCCGCTATTTTAATAGGGTACAACTTATTAAACTTTAATTCAGCTAACACGCAGCAAACCAATGAGCAGGAATTCAAGCAAAACATGGTGGCTACCGGAGATGTTGATAAGCTGGATTTAAACAGCACCCGCTCGGAAGTGCTGGTGTATATTAAAAAAGACAGCGTTCACAAATCGTTTTACCAGGACAAATTCAAACGCACTGGTAGCTCTGATCTTTCTAAAGGACCACAGTTTGCTTTTAAAGTGACCGAATTAAAAGATTTCCAGGAAAGACTGAACAAGTTTACTGCCGATCATGGTATCAAAGAAATTGAAATTCATGTTACCCAGGATACAGAATGGTTTAGCCCTGTGTTCAACACCCTGTTTATGGTGTTACTGTTTGCAGGTATCTGGATACTGATGATGCGCAAAATGGGTGGCCCTGGTGGCGGTGGCGGACCAGGCGGTATTTTCAATATCGGTAAATCTAAAGCACAGCTATTTGAAAAAGGTACCAAAGTAAACATCACCTTCTCTGATGTTGCCGGTTTGGATGAAGCCAAACAAGAGGTAATGGAGATTGTAGACTTCCTGAAAAATCCGAAGAAATATACAGCCCTGGGTGGTAAAATACCGAAAGGCGCATTACTGGTAGGCCCTCCCGGTACAGGTAAAACCTTACTGGCAAAAGCAATGGCCGGTGAAGCACAGGTTCCTTTCTTTAGCATGAGCGGTTCTGATTTCGTTGAATTGTTTGTAGGTGTAGGTGCCAGCCGTGTACGTGACCTGTTTAAACAAGCCCGTGAAAAAGCGCCTTGCGTAATTTTCATTGACGAGATTGACGCTATTGGTCGTGCACGTGGTCGCAACGCTATCATGAGCAATGACGAACGCGAAAACACACTGAACCAGTTACTGGTAGAAATGGATGGTTTTGGCACAGACAGCGGTATCATTATCCTCGCTGCAACCAACAGACCTGACGTACTGGATACTGCGTTATTACGCCCAGGACGCTTTGACAGACAAATAAGCATTGACCGCCCGGATGTAAAAGGTCGTGAAGCCATCTTCAAAGTACACCTGAAACCGATTAAAATTTCTCAAACACTCGATATTCACAAACTGGCTGAACAAACTCCTGGTTTTGCAGGTGCTGATATTGCCAACGTTTGTAACGAAGCTGCCCTGATAGCTGCCCGTAAAGGCAAAGAAGCGGTAGACATGAGCGACTTCCAGGATGCCATTGACAGGGTTATTGGCGGTTTGGAGAAAAAGAACAAGATTATTCTTCCGGAAGAGAAAGAAATTATCGCTTATCACGAAGCCGGACACGCTATCTGTGGCTGGTATTTAGAACATGCCTATCCCTTATTAAAGGTGACAATTGTTCCACGTGGCACAGCAGCATTAGGTTATGCACAGTACACTCCTAAAGAGCAATACCTGTACAATACCGACCAACTGACCGATCAGATTTGTATGACTTTGGGGGGCCGTGCTGCTGAGGAAATTTTCTTTGGTAAAATTTCTACCGGAGCATCTAACGATCTTCAACAGATCACCAAAATAGCCTACTCGATGATTACTGTATACGGTATGAACGATAAAGTAGGTAACATCAGCTACTACGATCCGCAACAAGACAATACTTTTACCAAGCCTTATAGCGAAGAAACAGGTAAACTGATTGACACGGAAGTAAGAAAACTGATACAGGATGCTTACGTACGCACTAAACAATTGTTAGAGGAGAAAAAAGCACAGGTAGAAATACTGGCTAAACAACTGTTAACAAAAGAAGTGTTGTTCCAGAGCGATGTAGAGACTTTAATTGGCAAACGTCCTTTCGAAGATAAAAAGCCGCTGGATATAGATCCGGAAGGAAAGCACACAGAGCCAGGAGCTATCAGCGAAGGTGTTCCTCCTTACGATGGTGGTTTAAACAAACTGCCGGTGGAAGAAAAAAACGAAGGCAACGTATAGAACATATATAAAAGATGAAAGTTTCTCCTTCAAAAGAAAACATTCTGAAAAAAATAAGACAGGCACTGAGTAATCCGGTGCCTGTTCCTTTTCCACACAGTGAGGGCACAGAATCAATATTTAAACCTGCACAGCAGGAATTGGAAGTAGAGTTTGCAGAAAATTTTACGAGCCTGCAGGGTCGTTTTGTGTTTTGTGAAAACGAACAGGAACTCGTACAACAACTACAGGCATTAATAGTTTCTAAAGAGTGGAAGCAATTGTATTGCCGCGAAGAGCAAATGAAAACCGCTTTACAACAAAGTGGCTTTTCTATTCCCTTTAATGCGCCTGATGTATACAGCAGCGATGCTGCCATCACCACCTGCGAGTGGCTGGTAGCGCGTACTGGCAGTATTATTATGAGCAGCGCACAACCCAGCGGACGTACCACCAGTGTATACACGCCTATACATATTTGCGTAGCCTACACCGATCAGCTGGTATATGATATTAAAGATGCGCTACTGGGTGTAAAGGAACGTTACCCACGCAATATACCTTCCTTAATAACCCTCGCAACAGGCCCCAGCCGTACCGCAGATATTGAAAAAACGCTGGTTACCGGTGTACACGGACCTAAAGAAGTGTTTTGTTTTTTAGTGGAAAGGACAGCCCCATAACAGCTTATTTTTATCTTTACCCCATGACTGAAGTTGCGCCAGGCAAGAAAATATACTTTTTATCCGACTTTCATTTAGGGGCTCCTAATTACGAAGCCAGCCTGATAAGAGAGAAAAAGATTGTTGCCTTTTTAGACGAGATCAAGCACGACGCACAGGAGATTTTTATAGTAGGAGATATGTTCGACTTCTGGTATGAATACAAAGAAGTGGTTCCGAAAGGCTATGTACGCTTATTGGGTAAGCTGGCCGAAATAACCGACAACGGCATACCTGTTTATTTCTTTTTAGGCAATCATGATATGTGGATGAGTGGCTACTTTGAACGTGAATTACATATTCCTGTATATAGCGAGCCTAAAGTATTTGAGCGCAATGGCAAATCATTCTATATTGGTCACGGCGATGGATTAGGCCCCGGAGATCACGGCTATAAGTTTATTAAAAAGGTGTTCCGCAACCCCGTTTGCCAGTGGTTATTTGGGCAATTACACCCTACCTGGGGCATTGGATTAGCCAATTATTTTAGCCGCAAAAGCAGGGCTAAAACGGGCAATGCTGATTCGTTTTTCCTGGGAGAAGACAACGAGTGGCTGATTATTTATTCCAAAGAGGTGTTGGCCAAACAGCACTACGACTTCTTTGTTTTTGGGCACCGCCATTACCCGTTAGACCTCTCATTAGGCAATAACAGCCGGTATATTAACCTTGGCGACTGGATCACTAACTTTACATATGCCTACTTCGATGGCAATGATGTGTACTTGAAAAAGCGGGATTAATACCTGCTAATGCTATAAAAGCCACCTGGTATGAAAGAACTACTACAACGCTCTATTTTTGGCAATACCATTGAAACCTATTTAATAGTTGCCACCTCCATTGCTATTGCCTTATTGGTAAAACGGTTTGTTTCTAAATACCTGGCAATACTGCTGTTTAAAATATTTACCAAGGCAGGCAAAACCTTTCACAAAGCCTATTTTCTGCAATTAGTGGTATCGCCATTGGAATGGTTTCTTGCCTTGTTTATGATAGTGGTAGCACTGGATAAACTACACCTGCCGTTCTTCCTCGATTTTAAAATTTACCGGGCCGATAGCAGGGATATAATTGATGCTGTAACCAATGCTACATTAATTATCATATTTATACGGTTGTGTGTTCGGGTGGTTCAGTTTTTTGGGATGATACTGGAAGAGAAAGCCCGTGAATCGCAGGCCGACAGCCAGCTGGTAGTATTTTTTAAAGACTTTTTTCGCGTCATACTTATTATTATAGGCATTCTTTTAATACTACGTTTCTCGTTCCATTACAACATCAGCAACCTGCTTACCGGCCTTAGTATAGTAGGTGCCGCTATAGCACTGGCCACCAAAGAAAGCCTGGAAAACTTAATCGCTTCTTTTATTATATTTTTTGATAAACCTTTTACTACAGGCGATACCGTTAAAGTAAACAGCTTTACCGGAGCCGTGGAGAAAATAGGCTTACGCAGCACCCGTATACGTACCGATCAGAAAACCTATATCACTGTTCCTAATAAACAGATGGTAGACTCTATACTGGACAATATTACCCTGCGCAGCCAGCGTAAAGTAGAATTAAGGCTGGAAGTAGGTTTGTCAGCTACAGTGCCACAGCTACAAGCCCTTATCGCTAATATTAAACAGATATTGAAGCAGGATGATGTTATCAGCAACTCCGTATTTTTAAGTGATACGGGTAAGAATGCACATATTATTACGGTAGATTATTTTACCGCTATGCACCAGACTACAGAAGAGTTTAACCAGTTCAGGGAGAAAGTGAATTTTGCTATTATCGACTTACTGGCTCAAAAAGAAACTGCACTGGCAGCAGCCAGTGCAGATGTAGTTATTCATCAGGCCCAGCCTTAACAGCCGGGCTCTTTAATATCTGGTTAAGAAAGCAAACTAGCTTTAAACTCCAGCAGAAAATTACGCACTTTGGTTAACGATTGCACCAGTTGTGTATTGGTATCTGCCTTCTTCTTATTCGTTTTCAGGTATTCTTTTGCTCCTTCAATAGTAAACTTCCGCTGACGTAACAGGTAATAGATCACCTGCAAGTTTTTCACATCTTCCGGACGGAATAAACGATCACCCTTCCTGTTTTTACGTGGCTTTAAAATGGTAAACTCATTCTCCCAGAAACGAAGCAGGGAGGGATTTACATTGAACCAACTTGCCACCACACTAATAGGATAGTATTGTTTTTCAAATAATACATCATCATCCGGCACCTGCAACAGATCAATGTCTGCATCGATTTCCCGGAGCGACTTACGACCTCTTTTCTGCTTCCCCTGATTCGGCAGTTCGCGCTTACCGGTTTTGTCGCCGGAAGCCCTTACAGCTAAAGCTTCTTCTTCTGCCGTGGTAATATACACATCTTCTTCCTCTTCGTCATTCGCAGCATCAAACAAAGATTGTTCTGCGTACACAGGTTTTTCTACAGCCTCGGCATACTCAAATACAGACTGCTGTTTTACTCCACCAGTAATATTTTCTTTGGCAACAGCGGCCACTTGCTCTTCTGCCAGGTCATTAGACTTCTCTGCTTCCGCAACAACCAGCTGCACTTCTTCAACGGTTGCAATTTCCTCAGTCAATGCATCCTCTTCCGTCTCTTCCTCTTCATAGCTAACACCATCTGCATCCTGAGCAACTATATCTTCTTCAAAAACAGGCTCTTCAGCTTCAACAACCTCTTCTTCAATTACTTCATCCTGTTCTTCTGCAGTGGCTTCCACTTCTTCTTCCCATATCTCGTATACTTCCAACTCTTCATCGCCTTCTTCCTCATATTCTATGGCTTCCTCTACCACTTCTTCCACTTCACCACTCGCAGTTACCTCTATCAACTCCTCTTCATACGCTTCTCCTTCTTCCAGTTCTTCATATTCCTCGAATTCATCCTCTTCAACAACAGCTTCTGTTTCAGAACCAGCTTCTACAGTATCCAATTCTTCCTCATCATCCTCTTCATTCTCTTCTGATTCTTCATACTCATATTCCTCAGTGTCCTCTTCTTCTGCAAGCTCTTCTGATTCTTCAATCTCGGAAACCTCTTCGCTCTCTTCTACTTCGGCACTGGCTTCTATAGCATCGAACTCTTCTTCAGTTTCTGCTTCACCTTCTTCCGACTCTTCATATTCGTCAGTTTCCTCTTCTCCAACAAGCTCTTCGGTTTCTTCTACCTCAGCAACTTCCTCGCTCTCTTCTACTTCGGCACTGGCTTCTATAGCATCGAACTCTTCTTCATTTTCAACTTCGCCTTCTTCTGACTCCTCGTATTCATATTCTTCGGCTTCCTCTTCTTCTCCAATCTCTTCGGTTTCTTCTACCTCAGCAACTTCTTCGCTCTCTTCTACTTCGGCACTGGCTTCTACAGTATCGAACTCTTCTTCATTTTCAACTTCGCCTTCTGACTCCTCGTATTCATATTCTTCGGCTTCCTCTTCTTCTCCAATCTCTTCGGTTTCTTCTACCTCGGAAACTTCTTCATTCTCTTCTACTTCGGCACTGGCTTCTACAGTATCGAACTCTTCCTCACTTTCAACTTCGCCTTCTTCTGACTCCTCGTATTCATATTCTTCGGTTTCCTCTTCTTCCACAAGCTCATCGGATTCTTCCACCTCAGCAACTTCTTCGCTCTCTTCTACTTCAGCACTGGCTTCTACAGCATAAAATTCTTCTTCATTTTCAGCTTCCTCTTCTTCCGACTCTTCATATTCACCAGCTTCCTCTTCTTCAACAAGCTCTTCGGTTTCTTCTACCTCGGAAACTTCTTCATTCCCTTCTACTTCGGCACTGGCTTCTACAACATCGAACTCTTCCTCTCTTTCAACTTCGCCTGCTTCCGACTCCCCGTATGCTTCAACACCTTTATCTTCAACAACTTCTTCTGTTTCTTCCTCAACCTCATATTCAGAATCAGCAGATTCACCTATTTCTGTGTAAACCTCTTCTTCAAAAACATTTACCGGTTCGGGAATAACAACAGTTTCAGCAACTTCTGTCACCTCTTCACTAATGATTTCAGTGGCAATTGCAGGTTCCGCAACTTCCACTGTACTCTCCGCAGATATTTTTTCCAGAGCATGTTCTTCTGAAACTACCTCATCATCATCTTCCTCAATGGTGATAATGGTGGGTCTTTGCAGCCAGGTACGGTACGCAGTAATAGGTTTGATTTCTTCCTTAACAAGCTCCGGAGCAGGCTCTTGTATAGTGACAACTGGTTCAGCTGTTTCCTCTTCTTCCACTGGAGTTGCTGCCGTAACAGGTTCACTTACAGCGTCAGGCTGTGGGAGAATAACCTCTTCTATTTCTGGTAGTATCGTTTGTTGAACCAGAGTTTCGTCTGCTTCAATAGCAGCTGGCGCTGTTAAAACAGGTGCAGTCTCTTCTACTTGTATTGCTTCCTCAAAAACAATTTCTGTTGCTACGAGCTCTTCGGCGGATATTATGATTGATTCGGGAACTACCTCTACAGTCGTTTTTTCGGCAACCTTTGTAGCAGCAGCAACCTCAGCCATTGCCGTAGGACGCTGCAGTTCCTTAGGTTCTTCTGCGAAAAAAGGAAATTCCAGGTTAACGAATTCTCTGATGGGTGCATCAGTTGTTTTTTCTTCTGCCACCATGTTGGATTTGACAGTAGCCACTTCTTTCCCCCTGAACACAGGTAATGGCGAAGAAGCTTCTTTTACCACAGGTTGAACATCAGCTGCCTGGGTTTCTACATTACCAGGTTTCAGCTTTACTTTCACTCCAATTTTATTATCAGAAAAAACAAGCGGGTTGTCGGCAGGCGGTGCCACAACAACTTCTTCCGGTTGCTCTATCTCTAAAGGCTGCGGCTCGGTATTTAAACCAAATAAATCTAACTGTCGCATAATGTAAAAATAGTCATCCTTCTGTAGCTTATTATATGGCTACAAACGCGTTATACACATTGTGGATAATATGTAAGTATGTTATGAACGCCGTATGTTTGTAAAAAGTATACACTATGAGTCAAACAACTGTTATTTGTGTATGCGGTGCAGGAACTATGGGAAGTGGTATTGCCCAGCTGGCAGCACAAGCCGGTTTTACCACTATTCAGTTCGACATGCAGGAAAACATGCTTGCCAAAAGCCGCTCTTCTATCAGCAGTAGCCTGGACAAACTGGTGGAAAAGGGAAAGATAACAGCCGACGAAGCAACTGCTGTTCTATCCCGGATCTCCTTTACCAGCACACTGGAAAACTGCGTAGCCAACGTTGTGATAGAAGCCATTATTGAAAACAAAGAAGCAAAAACAACCCTCTTTAACCAACTGGCCGCCCTTAATACACCCGATACCATTTTCGCAACCAACACTTCCTCCATTGCTATTGATGCATTGGCACAGGAAGTGGTAAACCCGGAAAGGGTAGCAGGTTTACACTTTTTTAATCCCGCACCCGTAATGAAACTGGTAGAGGTAATTAAAGGCAGTAAAAGCAGCAGTAAGGTCATCAATCAGCTTACTCAACTGGCTAAAACCATGGGTAAAACACCGGTTGTTTGTAAAGATTCACCCGGCTTTATCGTCAATCGTGTAGCACGCCCTTATTACCTGGAAGCCATGCGTATTGTGGAATTACACCATACCGACATAGCCGGGATAGACAAGCTGCTGGAAGCCACCGGTTTTAAAATGGGGCCGTTTCGCCTGATGGACATGATTGGAATGGACGTGAACTTTGCCGTAAGCAATATTGTGTGGGAAGCACTGGATAAGCCAGAACGACTTACACCCAGTTTGCTGCAACAACAAAAAGTAGCGGCAGGAGAATTAGGCCGCAAAACAGGTAAAGGCTTTTATCAATACCTTTAGCAAACTTTATTTACAGCATTATGATACTTGTAACGGGCGCAACCGGCCTTGTAGGATCTCATCTGATACAGTCTTTATTACAGCAACAGCAGCCCATAAGAGCCACTTACCGTTCTGCCATTCCTTCTTTTACAGGGGCAGAAAAAGTGGAGTGGGTGCAGGCCGATATTCTGGATATTATCAGTCTGGAGCAAGCCATGCAAGGCGTTAAACAGGTGTATCACTGTGCTGCCATAGTATCGTTTCATCCTAAGCAAAAAGAGACACTACAACATACAAATGTAAATGGTACAGAAAACGTGGTAAACGCCTGCCTGCTGTACCATGTAGAAAAGTTGCTGTTTGTAAGTTCAGTAGCGGCACTGGGTCGCATTCGTGAAAAAGAAACCATCAACGAAACCATGTACTGGACGCCCGAAACCAGTAACAGTGAATATGGCAAAACCAAATACCTGGCCGAGATGGAAGTATGGCGCGGCATAGGGGAAGGGTTGAATGCAGTAATTGTAAACCCGGTAATTATACTGGGAGCCGGTGACTGGGAGAAAGGTTCTTCAGAACTTTTTAAAACAGCCTACAAAGAATTCCCCTGGTATACAGAAGGCGTTACCGGATTTGTAGATGTTGCGGACGTGGTAAAAGCCATGGTTGGACTGATGAACAGCAACATTTCGGGTGAACGCTTTATCATTAGTGCCGAAAACATCACTTATCGACAGTTGTTTACTTCTATGGCACAGTGTTTTGGCAAACGTCCGCCGCATCGCAATGTAACCCCACTGATAGCTGCTATTGTATGGCGATTGGAAGCGGTAAAAGGAATGCTTTCCGGTAAAGCCCCTTTACTTACCAAAGAAACCGCTCATACAGCCCAGGCTAAAGTGTATTTTGATAACAGCAAGCTCTTGAAGTTTTTACCCGACTTCCGTTACAAAGCATTAAGTAGTTCCATTACGGACATTTGTGGTGAACTGAAAAAGAAATACCAACTTCCCTAGAATGGTTTAACACAGTAAAGTGTTCATAATAAAAAAGTGGAGACACACTGTGATTACGAAAGTTATTGGAAAAAAATAAGGTCTGCTATAGCAGACCCCATTGTACACTTTTCAACAGAACAGTATATTTTTATTTGCCTTTCAGGATATTCCACATTTCAGGAATACGTTTAACCCACACTAACTCGCGCTTTTTAATACCCGCGTCTTCTGCAGGAGAACCAAAGTAAATTTTACCCCCTTCCAAAGAACCAGCAACACCACTTTGTGCAAGCACTACCGCATTCTCACCAATGGTGAGGGTTTTACTTACACCTACCTGACCCCAAAGGGTAACGCCATCCTCAATAACTGTGCATCCGGCTATACCTACCTGCGCAGCAAACAAACAGTTTTTGCCCACCACGGTATCATGTCCAATATGTACCATGTTGTCAAGCTTTGTTCCCCTGCCTATGCGGGTAACTGCTGTAACACCACGATCAATAGTACAACCAGCACCTATTTCTACATAATCTTCAATTACCACATGCCCGCAACTTTCCATTCTTTTATACCATACTTCACGGTTCTTTTTGGTGTTGTAATAAAATGCATCACTACCAATTACCGTTCCTGCCTGAATAACTACGTTATCACCAATCTCGGTGTAGTCCATAATGGTAACATTGGGGAAAACAACACAGTTACTACCTATAGTAACATGCTTTCCAATAAACACATTAGGCATAATCACCGTGTTTTCACCCCTTACCAGTGTGCTACTGATGGTTTCTACCGGCGCAACAAATGGCCTGAAGTGGTTCACTATCTTAAGATATGCTTCAAACGGCTGCTCAGTTACCAGCAAGGTTTTACCTTCCGGCACTTCTACCTCGTTTGTGTTGATGATGATGTGTGTAGCAGCGCTGTTTAAACAGGTGTTGTAATATTTTGGATGATCTACAAACGCAAGATCGCCTGCTTCTACCTGATGTAACTCATTTATACCCGAAGCTTGTGCCAAAGCATCGCCTTTAACGGATGCGCCTATGATGTTTGCGATATATTGAACGGTTACCGGAGCGGGAAACTTCATAAACTCTACTTATTTAGGCCGCAAAGTTAGGAATAGACATGTTGCTTACAGAAAATTTAATGTTTCATTACGAAGCGCTAAAAACGCATCAATAACATGTTCTCTCCTGCGCAAAAAATGCAATCGCTTTATGAAAGAACAATCGCTACAATGCAGTGTTCATCAATGTTTCAACCACTCATCATTTTTTGTTTTGCACATACACTACACACTTTATATTCGCATCATCAGCCTCTGATTACATGCCTCCCTTAACATAATTCACAGATTCTACAAAAAATGTGAATAAAATTCTTGTCATTTTTTTTTGAGTTAGAAAAAACTCTTTTTAATATTGTGTCGGGAATACAAGTTCCCGTACTTACTAACCCATCCATATAATAATCCCGCTTCTGCGGGATTTTTTATTTTATATGACTCACTACTTCATTATTTACAAGCCGTACCTGGTGTTATCACAGTTTTCTACACAAGACACCGACAAGAAAACATTGAAAGATTGCTTTGATGTTCCTTCTGATGTATATCCTGTAGGCCGTCTTGATTACGACAGTGAAGGTTTGTTACTGCTTACTAATGATGCGCGTTTAAATCACCGCTTGTTGCATCCTTCTTTTGCACACGAAAGAGAATACTGGGTGCAGGTAGATGGCGCTATCGACGCAGCCGCTATCAACAACCTGCAAAAGGGTGTGGTAATAACGCCCGATGGTAAACCGTATACTACCAAACCTTGCCGCGTTAAACTGTTAGAGCCTGCACCACCTGTTCCTGAACGTAATCCACCTATCCGCTTTAGAAAAGAAATACCCGCCCCGTGGGTGCAAATGATTTTGACAGAAGGCAAAAACAGGCAGGTGAGACGTATGACTGCTGCTGTAGGTTTTCCTACCTTAAGGTTGATAAGACAACGGATAGAAAAACTGGAACTGGGTAACATGCAACCTGGAGAAATTATCAGTTTATCTAAAAACACCCTCTTTAAAAAACTGTTCAATGAATAACTTTTATCAGGCAAAGAAAGAAGCGTATTTCATCAGCACCGATCCTTCCTTGCTAAACATCGAAGTAATCCATCACTTTCTTGCCTTCGAAACGCATTGGGCTAAAGATGTACCGGTATCTATTGTTGAAAAGTCAATTGCCGGTTCTTTATGCTTTGGCGTGTATCACCAACAACACAGGTAGGTTTTGCCCGCCTGATTACCGATAAAGCCACCTTTGCTTACCTGATAGATGTATTTATACTACCGGAATACCGTGGCAGAGGATTATCTGCATGGTTAATGGAGGTAATGCATGCACACCCCGAACTGCAAACAATACGCAGCTGGTTATTGACCACCTCCACTGCACACGGCTTGTATGAAAAGTGGGGATATGAAGTACATCCTAATCCACAAAAAGTGATGAGAAAATTCAACAATCAGGCATATACTAAAGACAAATAAACCCATTATATATACGCGCATTTTGTACTGTAACAGCTACTCATTTTCTAATGAGTTTTTAACCTGTTATTACCCGAAAAATACTATATTAGAGTAAGAATAACGTACCCCCTACAGTTGTAAGATTCTCTTCAATCCTTTGTCCTCTAAAAAGCCGCTTTAACGCAAACTACCTATGAACATTGTTAAACTAAACTGTATGCCCTATGGACTCGAATTTTACAGATTTCAATGTATTGGATTACCGCGAAAAGATTGCGGCACTGGATCAGGCTATATTTTATGTGTATGACGATAACGGAAGTAAACAGCCTATCAGTTTAATTACCCATTTCGATTTTGATGAAAACGGCACTTTGTTTTTCTGCTGTAGCCGGTTGCCCCTGACAGTTGCCAACTGGAATACCTTTGATGCAGAACTACAGTTTCATAAAAAAGGAATGTCGTATACACTACAACTATCCGGAATAGCAACAGTAGAAGATGCTGCCACCCGGCTGGTTTATTTTAAAGCATTGGATATCCAGCATCATGGAGACAGTGAAAAGCAGGTTAAGCACACTTACCTGCACAAACAGTGGCTATTTTTAAGAAGCCTATTAGGTCAGCAACAAGCAGCTTCTTTTTAAAGAACATAGTTATTGCATACGGCGATAATTGTAAAACTGCAAACCGCCGTTGCCCTGAACGGTGATAGTGGCAGCTGTATTACCCCCTGTTTTTATCTCTACCTTATTTTCCCCTTTTTTCAATGGAACTCTTATATAAGAGATCTGTGCAGGTAACGACTGCCAGTTACGAGTATCTGCTTTTTCTACCAGCAAGTTTACTGCCTGTAAAATATCCCCGGCTGTTTGATTCTTATCCTTCACCTGCTTCTCTGCAATCTTTTTCACCAGCAGGCGACTTAGTGCCAATGAGATATCCTTCAAAGCACGTTCACTAAGTGTGTTGGTGGCTATATAGTTAATGTCTTCAATAGTATTTACCATCCCCATTGCCACACTGTCTACCGTTACCGAAAACTGGGCATTGGCTAATGGACGCACTACATAGGAGGGCATAGCCAGGCGGAATACATTGAAATCGCTTACCGATAGCTTACTGGCATCAATACCTACTGAAAAATTTACCGGTACCGTAATGAGCTTACTGCTGTTGGTAAAGAAAAAGCCGGCTTCATTTTTAATCAGGGTAAAAAAGTAATCATCCTGCTTTTTATAAGGTGCCGTTCCGTTTTCCAGAAATAGCACCAACTCCCCACCATCAGACACAGGTTGGGCCTGATAGCTAATGCCCAATTTTTGCTGATATTCTGTTACCTGATCGGTAAATCCTAACAGGGTAGCCATACGCAACAGATCCTGCTGCAACTGCAGGGGCAAAGCAACTCCATAATAGGTATGGTTAGGTTGCCTTAAAAACAAATCTGCGGCGTTTCTATACGAGATAAAGGCATTGTTGATGTCATTGTCTCCTTCGTACAAAAGCCCTTGTATAATCAGCGCAAATGCATCCTGGCTATAACGGCTGCTTTTATCATTGAATTTATCGCGCTGCTCGTTATTGCTTAATGTAATACGACGGGCCTCTACCAGCGCATCTTCTTTCTTACCCAGGTACAGGTAGTTCAATGCCTTGTAATAGTGTACCAGGAAAATTTCAAAGTCTTCACCCCGGTAAGTTTGCATCATGGGGTTGGTCAATGTGCCTACGGCTATATCCCAGGCGCCGTTTCTAGGACCTTCTGTAAAATTATCCGCCAGGTTAAAATAGGTATTGCTGGTATCGTACTGGTGCAATAAATGCGACACGTAGCCCTTTTCCATATAATACAGCAAACGGTTTCTCCTGGCTTGAATGAGTTTATTCTTGTCCAGTGAACGTTCGGCCTGCTGGTAATTATTGGTTTGTAACCCATCATAATACGATTGCGCTCTTTCATGATAGGTGGCACACGAAAAGAAAACAGGCATCAATAGCCATGCTATCCATGCCTGCCTGTACTTGAACATATCAATGTAGTTATGTTATCAAAATAGATGGAGTAAAACAGGCATTGCCTAGTTCTTCACGTACTTGGCAATTTTTTTATCGCCTATCCAAACCACTTCGTTTGTTTGCAGATTGGTCAATTCCAGGTTTACCTGGTAAGTAACAGTTTTCTGGCGTTTATAGGCATCTACAATAGAATTGATACTGCCTTGCAGTATATAGTCTGCACCTGATTCCAGGCCAAACTTTTTCATGGTAGATACAGAAGCGTTGGTTTGCTGATCGGCACGTTCTGCACGTAGCTCTTCTCTTTTTTTACCGCTTTGCACCAGGGTTACTCTGCCACCATTTACAAAAGCACGTTCCAGATCTTTCATAAAAGTTTCTGCTTCAATATGCTCGTGACTTTTATTTAAAACCATTCCCACAATCACTACCGGCTTTTTACCAGCTTGCTGTGTATAATCGGTAATCCAGTTGCGACTTAAAGCATCGGTGATCATTTCATCAGAAACCAGGCGGCTATCGGTATTATTCCATGAACCGCTGATATCAACTGTAGCATTAGGATCTAAGCGGGTTACTTTGCGGGAGCATGAGGTAAATGTTCCCACTGTTGCCAGCATAAATGCGGCAGCTATCATTCTTTTGTTCATCTTGTATAATTGTATTTGAAGAGTGGCGTTTTATAAATGCTTAAACGGTTACCAGCCAAACCGCCAGTTACCGGAACGGAAACCAATGCTGGGAATGAAAGAATTGTAATAGCCATTGTTCCATGAGTTGTAACCATAGTTACTATACCCATACGAAGGATAATAGCCTCCATATTGTGCACGTGTCAAATTCACGTTATATCTTCTTTCCCTGCGCTGCGCACGGCGTTCCAGTCTTGCCTGGTAAAAGTCGTATGCTTTATATGTTTGCTGAATGGTGGTGTTAGAACCTGCCAGCAGAGAGTCTTTGTGCCATGTATACTTCTCCTGGCTTTCGAGGTAGTTAGGGTTTTGATCAGGCACTGTTGTTTGTGCATGCGACACTATAAGGCCTGTAAAAAAAAGCACGATTAGGGTAAAAAACTTTTTCATAACAGTATGTGTATTAGATGTTATTTGATAACATTTCCTCTACAAAAATACTTTATTCTTCCATCAACATAGTGTTAATAAGTACTCAATTGGGATGAACGGCAGGCAAAAAAAAGCCCCGCAGCCTTTTTAAACTGCGGGACATAAAGAATGTTGTATATATGTTCGAAAACGTTGTTCTTTTTACTTCCAGGTAGCCAGTACGGTAACGCCGCCCTGTACTTTCTGGTTCAGGTTTACATTAATCTCAGTTCCAACGGGTAATAACACGTCTACACGACTACCGAACTTAATAAAACCCATTTCTTCGTTCTGTTTAACAGTCTGGCCAGGAGCCAAGTAGTTACAAATACGCTTGGCCAAAGCTCCGGCAATTTGTTTTACCAGGATAGTGCCTTTATCATTTTCCAGTACCACACTATGTCTTTCATTTTCCGTAGAAGACTTAGGGTGCCATGCTACCAGGTATTTACCGGGATGGTATTGGCTGTACTTCACCGTTCCACTCATGGCATTTCTGTTCACGTGCACATTAGCAGGGCTCATGAAAATACTCACCTGGATACGTTTGTCTTTGAAATATTCTTCGTCAGTGATCTCTTCAATTACTACCACTTTGCCATCAGCAGGGCAAATGATTTTGTTTTCACCTACCGTGAGCTGACGCGCCGGAATACGGAAAAAGGAAATGATAAATAATACCAGAAAAAGGGTAACAAAGAAAATGAGGGCTGCAAGCCAGAAATACGAAAAACTTAAAAAAGTAAAGGATAAAATATTGATGACGCCGAAGATAAGCGCTGCAATACCAATGGACTTATATCCTTCTCTGTGAATAGTCATGCTAAAAATTTGAACGACAAAGATATGGTTTGACACTACATTTTAAACTATAGAAACAGTTTTAAATACAGCCACACGAAAGGCGTAGCCAGCAACAGCGAGTCAAAACGGTCTAAAAAACCGCCATGGCCCGGCATAAAACTGCCGCTATCTTTTACACCTGCCATCCTTTTCAACTTACTTTCCAGTAAATCTCCGGCCGTACCTATTACAGCAGCTATACCCGAAATCACCAGTAAAGACTGCACATCCCTTAAATTGGCTACAAAATAACCCACTAATGTAACGGTAGCAACCGCCAGGATAGCCCCACCAATAGTACCCTCCCAGGTTTTCTTGGGTGAAATGGATGAAAAAGGAGTTTTACCTATAAAAGAACCCACGATGTAAGCCATGGTATCGTTAATCCAGATAGAAGCGATTAAAATCACCGGGAAAAGCCAGCCGATATTAGCACCTGATAGTACTCCAGCGTAAGAAGCCCCCATACTGTACAGATCTATCATAAAGCCCCAGCTTAAAGAAACGTATGCCAGCCCCAATAAAGAGTAGCCAATGTTTTTTAACTGAAACTGCTTGCTAAACAATACTTCTGTAATAGGCAGTACTATTGCCATAATAAGCAAAAGCCACCAGCCCCCTTCATGTAACGTTATGCTACCAATTTGCCATTGCGCACTCGCCATCCATAACATAAATCCCCAGCCCAACAATATAACGCCATACTTATGAAAAGGGTTGATCTGCTGATAATCAGCATCAATCAACCCTAATAATTTTTGATATTCGAGCCAGCAGCCCACATGGATAATGGAAAATAGAATAAAAAACGACCATTGATTCAGGAATAGACCAGCCAGCATTACTACAGCAAACACTACTGCTGTTAATGCCCTTGTTTTAAAGGTCTGCACGTTAAAAGCCATGCGAAAGGTAAAATTGATGAGGTTCAAAGGTCGTATAAAAAAGCATTCTGCCGTCAACCTTCCTATATCGATGCTCCCTGAACGCTGATATGGCCCTGAACACCTTCTTCATCTCCATTACCACCTGTTACAGCTTTTGCCAGGATATTAAAAAAGGTGATGGCCTTGTTATGTTTAGTGTCCCAGTAATAAGCTTCCTGTGGCGCTACGCAAATCACCGTTAATTCCGGATCATCCAACCCGCCCGGAAACCAAACTTTATCAACTGCATTCCATAGCTCTTCTGCTTTTGCGCGATTGTGATCAAACACAGTGGCATCACCATACACACTTAAAAACTCTGCTTTGGAAGTATTGGAAAAGAACAGTTGCACACGCTTGTCGTTTTTAATATGCAGGTTTTTATCGCTGCTCTTGTTACTTAAAAACCAAAGGTTACCAAATTCATCTACCTGGCTTACGCTCATTGGACGCGTAGAAAGAGGTAACACAGTTAATGCAGTAGTAAACAAACATATGTCTGCACTTTTAGCCAGGGCTTTTAATTTTTCTACAGCCTCTTCACTGGTTAGGTTTTGAATGTTGCTCATAGATTTTCCATTTAACAGGTGAAACAATAAAGGTGCATCCCTTTTGGAATACACCTTTTTATGAATGCTTATTCCTTTTAATTTTCTTTTCTCCTCACAGAAAAGAATGTTTAGCAGGAAATCACCATTCCGTTGTCTATACCCATAAAAACTTCGTGCCATGGTTTACCACAAATGTTAATTGCTCTTAAACGGGAAAAGAAGGAAACATATTTTGTGGCTAAATGCTGAAAGAAGTCTACATCATTATGCCTGTAAAGCCTTTAAAGCAGCCTGCTTACCACTCACTAACGCTGCTTCTACCGTGCCTGTGTAAGAGCCCTGGTAAAATGCTTCGCCTGCAAAGTATAAAGTATCTGCAAGGCCCTGCTCTATCAATGGAAGAGCAGCAGGAGTTTCTACCGTAGCATAAGAGTAGGAGCCCAGTGTAAAAGTATCTTCCGTCCAGTTGGCAACCTTGCTGGCAGTTACATGCTGTTGCAAAACAGCTACCTCTGTCTGCAATATAGTGGCCAGCGATTGCAAAGCCATTTGTAACAATGTTTCGGAAGATGCATGTAAGTGTTTTTTAGCTTTAAACCCACCTAACCAACCGGTAAACACAGGCTGTTGTTGCGGCACCTGTGTCCACCAGGTATCTATCAACTCTTCTGAAAAAAGAAATTGCATATGCTGCAATCCTTTTTCCTGCAATAGTTGCTGATAAAAAGCAGGAGCAAACTCTATCAGAATTTTTATTACAGCGCCCATGCCCACCTGGTGAAAAGCCTGCTCCAGCTTATCAATAACAGGCATAAAGGCAACCGCCGCTTCTTGTTTTGCATTCGCCTGCAACACACCCAACGGTAATGCTATTACTATTTTGTTCGCTATGTAATAACTACCTTCTTCTGTATGCACGGTTACTTTTCCCGGTTGCCAGTGAATTTCTTTTACCAGTGCATTTACAATGATCTGCGAGCCCAGGGCAGTAATATTTTCTGCCATAAAAGCAATCATACTTCCATAGCCCTTATCAATTCTGTATTGTGGTGCATCTTCTTCCTGCAACCATTCTTTACGTAATGCAAAAACACTGGCATTGGAAGCATCGGCATTATCGTAACCGGCAGCATAATTTTCTACCGCCTTACGTAGACCTGAATATCTTTCTCCGGGAAAATATTGTTGTAAAAAGCTTTCCAGTGTAATGTCTTCTTGTAGTAATTCTAGTTGCTTTACCAGCAAAGGCCAGTCGGGTATAAACATTTCACTCTTCACCAATGCCCCTTTCTCCATTCGCCACATTTCACCGGCTACTTCATGATAAGTTAAGCCAGCTTCCTTTAGCAATTGTTGTGTTTCGGGTAAATTGCCATGTATAAACTCAGCACCTAGTTCTAGCTGTCCATTTCCACCGGCATCTGTAGTCGTATAAATACGACCACCCAAACGCGCCCTGGCTTCCAGTACCTGCACTTTTTTGCCGGCTTTCGCCAATTGTAAGGCAGCCATCAGTCCTGACGCGCCGGCTCCAATTACTATCACATCATATCCACTCATACCGTCCATATTATCAGCTTAAATATACAGGATGCTTTTCCCGAACAGGGAACAGGTAATACGTTATGCAGAACTCATTGCTTAATTCAGCAATGCTTTATTGAGTAGCTGATTAGCAAAATCTTTCAAATGTACGGGTACATATATTTCTATCTCTCCGAAATTGAGGTAACTACTGTCCTGCTTATTCAGCAACAGCACTTGTATCAGATTCTCTTCCAGCAAGCCTTTTACAATGCTGGCACGTGTGTAATCGGAAAGACGTAATAATAAAAACCACGAATTAGGTGTCATGGGTTCGTATGATTAAATGGTTCCTGATCATTAGGATATAATTGTGCCACCCTTTCACTTTCCGTTTTAAAACGAATCAATAAAGAAACGGTCACCATTAATCCCAGTAATCCAATATACAAAGGAAAAGTGTCATTCATAGAATCATTTACCGAATCGGGCGTTAGTTTACCGGAACGGCTTAACGAATACACACTGGTTAATGCCATGGCATTATTGAAAAAATGCGCCCAGATATTTAACCAGATATTGTTGCCATAATAATACAGGTAGCCCAGTACCATACCCAGCATCAGGCGGGGTAAAAAACCGTAAAAGGAAATATGAATAGCACTGAACAACACCCCTGTAATCAATATACCTAACCAGGGCTTGCGCACCAGTCCAACAGCCACCTGCTGCACACAACCTCTAAACAACATTTCCTCCATCATAGCAGGTAAAAAAGCAAGCAGTAACAAGGAAACAATATAGTCCTGTATGTTGCGCATACCTGCAATGACCATAATATCTTTATTGTAATTGTCTTCCAGCTTTTTAAATGCTTGGGCCCAATTTGCCGGCACTGGAAGCTGTTGGTTTACTCTGGCCAGCGCACCGCCTAACAAAACCGCAGCAAACACAATTACAATTACCAGAAACACCTGTTTGCCACTGATGCGGCGGGTAAAACGGAGATATTGGGCAGGTTTATGGTTATTTACTATATAGCCAAATACGAGTGAGGGAAGTCCCATTGTTAAAAAAGCGCCAATACATTGCGACAACCTGGCTATGCCCGGAGAACTGGTGAGCGCATCAGGACTCAGGTGTAAAGCCGACATAAGTACCTGAATAAGAAGCGCTAGTACAATTGCACTGGTGCCGAAAATAAAAAGTAACAGACCTAACTGAGCCAGGTAATTGTTCCGAAGTGTTTGACGCATGCTTTAAATATAAGAATCGTAATTTTGCAAATTTACGAGTAACCCGTAGTATTTATTACATGGTGAGAATTGGAGAGATAACGTTACCGGAATTTCCGCTACTGCTGGCGCCCATGGAAGATGTAAGCGACCCGCCGTTTCGTGCTGTTTGTAAAGACAATGGCGCTGATTTGATGTACACTGAATTTATCAGCAGCGAAGGATTAATCCGGGATGCTATCAAAAGCAGACAGAAACTGGACATATTCGATTACGAACGTCCTATCGGCATCCAGATATTTGGAGGTGATGAAGAAGCGATGGCTTTAAGCGCCCGCATTGTAGGTGCCACCAACCCCGACCTGGTGGATATTAACTTTGGTTGCCCGGTGAAAAAAGTGGTAAGCAAAGGGGCAGGGGCAGGTGTGTTAAAAGATATTGACTTAATGGTAAGGCTTACCAGTGCTGTGGTAAAAGCAACGGATAAACCCGTTACAGTAAAAACCCGCCTGGGATGGGATGAAAGCTCTATTAATATAGAAGAGGTAGCAGAACGCCTGCAGGATGTAGGCATTAAAGCACTTTCTATACATGGCCGCACACGCTCGCAGATGTATAAAGGTCATGCCGACTGGACCTTAATAGGTAAAGTAAAGAACAATCCACGCATCCAGATCCCTATTTTCGGCAATGGCGATATTGACAGTCCCGAAAAAGCACTGGAATATAAAAACCGCTATGGTATAGATGGCATTATGATTGGCCGTGCTGCTATTGGTTATCCCTGGATTTTTAATGAAATAAAACATTTCTTCAACACAGGCACTCATGCACCTGCGCCCACTGTACAACAACGTGCAGATGCTATTAAAAAGCATTTACATAAAGCAGTAGAATGGAAAGGAGAAGTGGTAGGCATACTGGAAATGCGCAGGCATTATACCAACTACCTTAAAGGCTTTCCGCATATTAAAGAATTCCGCAACCAGCTGGTAACAGTAAAATCAGTAGCAGAAATTGAAGAGATACTGCAACAGATAGTAACACGTTACGATGGTTTTGTTCCGGAAAGGCGAATGGCCACCTTCCCGGAAGAAAAAGGCTGCGAATGCTAGTTCTTTAACAGGAAAATGTATTTAATCATTTGCTGCGCGTCTGCTTCTGACAGTTGTGGATGCGCAGTCATAGGAACCGGCCCCCAAACACCCTGTCCGCCTTGTATCACTTTATTAGCCAGCATTTTAATATTGGCCTCATTGTTTTCGTACTTATTAGCCACCTGCCTGTAAGATGGCCCCAGCATTTTATCTTCTATTTTATGACAGCTTAAACAGTCATTTTTGGCAACCAGCTCTATACCTTTCTGATAATCGGGGTTGCTGCTGTTGTCTTTTAAAGGTTTGGCCTGTGCCTGATTTTGTCCACTCTGTTGTCCGCAGGCAACCATTGCCACTGCAATCATTGCCAAAGCCCAATACTGCTTTTTCAAAGTAAAATAGTTTGTCCTTCACAAAATTAAGGTGCGTAACTTGTATCTATAAATACTTTTATGCAACATGCCTTTCTACAGCCCATGCAGCAACATTATACCAATGGTGCTACGCGTAGTTACAGCTTTAGAATTCAGCAGCTGAAAAAGTTACGCAACGCCATACAGGAATATGAAACCCGCATTATAGAAGCCCTGTATAATGATCTGCATAAATCGCCCGAAGAAGCCTACACCACAGAAATAGGCATTTGCTATGCAGAAATAAAACATATCCTGTACCACCTGGAAGAGTGGATGCGTCCTTCACATGTATCAACACCATTGGCCCTGTTTCCCGGCAAAAGCAAAGTGATCAAAGACCCGTTAGGCGTATGCCTTATTGTGGCTCCCTGGAATTATCCTTTTAACCTTATGATGATTCCATTGACCGGCGCTATTGCAGGTGGTAATTGTGTTGTACTAAAACCTTCTGAACTGGCGCCGCACACAGCCGCTGTTATTGCAGATATGATACAGGCTCATTTTGCACCTGAGTTTATAAGTGTAGTGCAGGGAGAAGGCAGTACCGTAGTGCATTCATTGCTACAGGAATTCCGCTTTCATCATATTTTTTTCACTGGAAGTATTCCAGTAGGCAAAGCCGTTGCACAGCAAGCCGCAGCGCAATTAATTCCTGTTACGCTGGAGCTAGGTGGTAAAAGCCCTTGCATTGTGGATGAAACCGCTAATATCACTACCGCTGCTGCACGTATTGTATGGGGTAAGTTTACCAATGCCGGGCAAACCTGTGTAGCACCGGATTATCTGCTGGTGCATCAGTCTAAAAAAGAAGCATTGATACAAGCAATGACAGCCGCCATTCAAAAATATTATGGCACTGACCCGCTTCAATCCTACGACTATGGTCGCATTATCAACACCAAAAGATTTGACACCTTACAGGAATACCTGAAACAGGGGCAAATAGTTACCGGCGGCCAAACCAACAGGAACAGTCTTTACATAGCACCTACTATACTGGACCATGTTGCAACTACCGCCCCTGTTATGCAGGAAGAGATATTTGGCCCATTGCTTCCGGTATATACTTACCAGCACCGCGAAGAAGCGCTGGCGTTTATACAGCAACACCCTAACCCGTTGTCGCTATATGTGTTCAGCAGCAACCGCGAAGCACAAACTTACTTTACAGAAAACATTGCATTTGGCGGTGGTTGCATCAACAACACATTGATGCATCTGGGCAACCCGTATTTGCCGTTTGGAGGTGTTGCCACCAGTGGTATGGGGCAATATCATGGTAAATACAGTTTCGATATCTTTACCCGGCCTAAAGCTATTCTTACATCAGCTATATGGCCCGACCCTTCAGTAAAATACCCGCCCTATAAAGGCAAGCTGAAGTTATTAAAATGGCTTTTAAAATAATTGGTTACCATGAAAGGGAAACAGTCTTTTTTACGCTTCGTCTACCCGCTGCTTATGAAACTTACCCGTTTGCTGGGCGTGAACAATCGCATACAATATAACACCAATGAAGCTGTGCCGCCAGCCTCTTTCTACGCATTACAAACCGTGCAGAACAATGGCGTTACCCTTAGCTTTGAACAGTTTAAAGGCAAACAGGTGTTACTGGTAAATACCGCTTCCGGTTGTGGCTGGACCGCTCAATACACGCAACTACAACAACTGCATCAGCAATATCCGCAACTGGTAATTTTAGGCTTTCCCGCCAACGATTTCAAAGAGCAGGAAAAAGGAAGTGATGCAGAAATAGCACAGTTTTGCCAGGTAAATTTTGGAGTTACTTTTCCATTGATGAAAAAAAGTGTGGTGATAAAGGATGTTGCACAAAGCGAAGTGTTCAAATGGCTTTCCGATGCATCGCTCAATGGCTGGAATAACATTCAACCTGAATGGAATTTCAGTAAATACCTGGTGAATGAACAAGGCAGTCTGCAATATTACTTTGGCCCTTCTATTTCACCACTGAGCACCACTGTTACACAAGCTATCACTCATTGATAACCCGTATCCATGCTTACTCAAACAGATATTGAAAAATATTTCACCGCCGAAAAGCAAACAGCACTGGCATTTATCATTACAGGTTGTGTGCTGTTGGTGTTTGCAGTCATCTGCTGGCTGGCGCTAAAAACACCCGCCTGGAAAGGAGCTGCAATTCCTGCTGTTGCTGTTGGTTTGCTGGTGATTATTGCCGGTTACACCGTATATAACAGAAGCGATGAACAACGTATCAGCAATGTGTACGCCTTGTCTATGAATCCCGATCAGCTGCAGCAACGCGAACTACCGCGCATAGAGGCCGTAAACAAACAGTTCAGATACATACACATTGCCGAATGTATATTGCTGTTAACTGGCAGCATTATAATAGCCGCAAACAGGAACAAGCCTGAAAGTTCTTTCTGGTTTGGATTTGGTGGTGCATTAACATTGCTGACCATTATACTGCTGGTTACTGATATCTTTGCAGCGCAACGTGCCAGCCAATACACCCACCAGTTAAAATCTTTATTACAGCAATAATGCCTTTGTACGACGATACTTATTTTATGCAGCAGGCTTTAAAAGAAGCACAGCTGGCCTTTGATGAAGAGGAGGTGCCTGTGGGTGCTATAGTGGTAATTAATAATAAAATAATTTCCAGGGGTCATAACCAGGTAGAACGCTTAAACGATCCTACCGCCCATGCTGAAATCATCGCATTAACATCTGCCTTTAATCACCTTGGCGCTAAATACCTGCCCGATGCTACTTTATATGTAACAGTGGAACCCTGCCTTATGTGCAGCGGGGCCTTATACTGGAGTAAAGTGGGGCGTATTGTATACGGCGCCAGTGATGAAAAAAACGGTTACCAGCGCTTTACCGATCCGGCACCCTCTTACAGCAGCGCTCCTTTTCATCCAAAAGCGGAGATAGTAAAAGGTGTTATGGCAGCTGAATGTGCCTGGTTAATGCAATCCTTTTTTCGGGCCAGGAGAAAGTAAGCTAACACTGGTAAATGTAATTTGGTACTATTCCCCATCTGGCAATAAATTTGTTGCACTTAACATTCTTAATTTCGATCAATAAACATAAAACCAATAATTATGGCATTTACTTTACCGTCACTTCCATATGCACATGAAGCTTTGGAACCACATATCGACACTCTTACCATGCAAATACACCACGGCAAGCACCATCAGGCTTACGTAGATAACCTGAACAAGGCTATTGCCGGTACTGAACATGAGAACAAGAGCCTGGAAGAGCTGGTGAAGAGCGCGGGCGCTATTTCTCCTGCTGTTCGCAACAACGGTGGTGGTCACTGGAACCACACCTTTTTCTGGGAAACACTGGCTCCTAACGCAGGTGGCGCTCCTACAGGTGATTTAGCAGAAGCTATCAACGCTGCTTTCGGTTCTTTCGATGCTTTCAAAGAAAAACTGAATGCTGCTGGTACTACCCGTTTCGGTAGCGGCTGGGCGTGGTTGTTAGTGAAAGATGGCAAATTGGAAGTAAGCTCTACCCCTAACCAGGACAACCCTCTGATGGATGTTGCTGATGTAAAAGGCGCTCCTATCTTAGGTGTTGACGTTTGGGAACACGCTTATTACCTGAAATACCAGAACCGTCGTCCTGAATACCTGGGCGCATTCTGGAATGTGGTAAACTGGACCAAAGTGGCCGAACGTTTTGCCGCAGCTAAATAAAAAATTAGCAAAAAATTCAAATACGTTATAATTTGAGTCCGGCAATAGATAATATTGCCGGATTTTTTATTCAACCTGATCTTCAATTAATAAACGATTACAATGACAATTAAAAAGACATTGTTAGGTCTTATGCCGCTTGCTTTGTTAACAGCCTGTGGTGGTGGTCCCGAAACAAAAGTGCTGGTGATAGCCAAAGGCACTATTGAGCATAATGAAAACAACATTACTGTAAAAGACGGTAGTGGCTATGCACAGTTGGAAATAACCGTAAAAGGCAAAGACAAAAACACCATTACTGCCGATGGCCCTAATGGTAAAGTGAGTGTAGATGTAACTGCCCCTGGTTATTATGTATTAAGCCTGCGCGCTGATACCGTAGTAGGCGCTTACCAGAAGCTGGCCACTAGCAGCACCCCGCACATGTCGCAGGAAGAGCTGAAGGCTAAAATCGATAGCCTGCAACAATTAACAACAGGAGCAAACGTATCAGCTGCTAATCATAACTACCTGGTAGCTCCTAATCAACTGGTGAAAGTAAGTGATAACGGTAATGCACGTGTATACGGCCCATTCCATAAAGTACCGGACAATATTGAGCCGTCTGCAGATGGTAAAGAAGTAGAGATTTACAAATTCTCTACCAATAATGAAGTACGTGAACTGGTTGGCAAACTGTCTAAATTAACACAGGCAGAAGCTCCTAAGCAATAAGAGCATTCAACTACCAGCATAAAGAACGGGATAAAGTGGATAAACAGGCGCTTTGTCCCGTTTTTGTTTTCGGCCTAGACACCTGCCTATGGGACAGGGTCATAACCGCTGCCACCGCCAGGACGACACCTGGAAATTCTTTTTACCGACAATCCCATTCCCTTTATCACACCATGTTTTTTCAATGCTTCTGCGGCATATTGTGAACAGGAAGGCGTAAAACGGCACTTAGGCCCTAAAGCAGGAGATATTACATACTGGTAAATACGTATCAGCAAGATAAAAGGATAGCTAAGTAGCCGGAGTAGTATTTTCATCTAGCTCTTTTATAATACGTTTAATCACTAATGGCATTTTCTGGTGCAGCAACTCCTGGGTAGGTAATACTTTGTCTATATATAGCATAAACACCACCATTGGCTGCTGCTTTTCCTCCACATACTGTTGCAAAGGCAGGGCGTGCAAACGATATGATTCGCGCATCAGGCGTTTTACCCGGTTACGGTGTACCGCTCGTTTAAAATGACGGGTTCCGGCCGCTACACCCGTTTGTAAGGATTCGCCAGGCGTTTCTGCTTGCAAAAACAGCACCTTTAAAGGAAACAAAGTAAAACTGCGCCCTTGTTTAAACACAGCATCCAGCAGCTTCCTGCTTTTAAGCTTACTTTCTTTTCCGTATGTATAACGCTGTTTAATAGACGGTTATTTTAAAATGTACAGGAGGAAGAACCTGATTATAAAAAAAGCTCCACTTTGCAGGGAGCTTTCAATACTATAAATAGCTTTTACTACTACTTGAGTCTTCTCTCGTCAGAAACTGTCAGTTTCTTACGGCCTTTCGCGCGGCGGCTTGCCAACACTTTGCGACCATTGGCAGTTTCCATACGCTTACGAAAACCATGTACGGTTTTACGACGACGTCTGTGTGGTTGAAATGTACGTTTCATACAATAAATTTTTAACTAACCCTTAATTTTATTTCAACTTTCAGATAACAGCCACCATCACTGCCACCCGGTGAAAGGACGGCAAAAGTAGGACATTTTCCTGTTTCCTGAAAATATTAATTATATTTTTTCACCTTGGTAAACCAGAAATCACGGTACATCACCGTAAAATTTACCATAGAGTAATTCTGTTTAATCAAATTCTGCTTAGTGGTACCATTAACGCCTAATTCAGCGCTAATCTGGTAGGATAAATAGCCTTTGGTATTCAAGCCTATACCCAGTGTAGCACCATAATTTTTCATTTGTTGGCTGTACATCTGCAAGTAAGAGTTTCCATAAAACAAACCGGCCTGCAGATAATATTTCTCGTAGAATGCATTGGTAAACACTTGTTTCAGAGAAGAATATTCAATACCAACAGAATAACGGTCACTATTTACCAGCTGGTAACTTAAGCCTCTGTATTTCAGGTCGCTCCAGTTTTGTGCCTGATAATCAGCTGCGATAGTTAATTTACGGTTGTAATTCAGTGATGCTCCAAATCCATAGGAAACCGGCAGATCAAAATGACTTTTCTGAGTTATCTGGTCTGTAGTTGTCGTTGTAGCTCCATTTACTACCGAAACATAGGTAGTAGACTTCAAATAGGTTTTGTTGGAAGCGGTAGCCCCCAGCGCCAACTTCCATTTGTCGTTTATTTTGCCATTATACTGTAACCCATATTTAAACATGCCATTACGCATATACTGATCACTGGTAGTTTGGATAGTAGAACCTGTGATAATAGAAGCATCTAAAGTTTCTACCTGCTGTTTAGATCCGAATATGTAGGAAGCCTCGATACCAGCAGACAGATTTTTAGTAATCTGGAAGGCATTGGCAAAGTAAGCTTTATGTAAACCGCCAGAACCCTTATAATAAGCGTCCATGTTATATTCAGGCTCATTCACAACGCCTTTGCTGCCTAATAGAGAATAGTTACTGCTGCTATAAGGCAATATGCCTATGCTGGAGCCCCACCATTTTTTTACTTTAATAGCTAATGCCAGCTTTGCCACCTGTAAATCGGTAGAATTTCCAGGGCTGTTGGTAAGTGTATTGCTCACATAGTTAACCGCCTTAAAACGACCCGTCATTTCTACTGCAAAAAAGTGATCATCCAGTTTAGCATAAGAAGCAGGGTTGGCATGATACATAAACCTTCCCGACGAAAGGCTGATACCAGTGTTGGCCATACCTGCCGAACGGTCTAAGTTGCCGGTTTCCAGGTCACCTATGCCCAAAATAGAGTAAGGTGAAGTGTTGTTCTGCGCCAACACACCTGTATATTGACCTGCCAACAAAATGCACAAAAATATTTTCGATACTTGCTTCATTATTTCAATTCTAGCAGTTAGTTATTTTATTGTCATGTAATAAATTACCAGCGACATCTGGCCGTCCGAATTGGCATTATCTCCTAATACCAGCCTGTCAAAGGCAGAAGTATAAGATGCGGATGGTGGTAACAGCAACAACCCGTTTTCATTGTTCAATTGCGTTACCTGTATCAGTGACTTCAGATAAGATGTAACATCATAGGTATACCTGGTATCCCTCAGGTTGGTTGGGGAAAACGACAGATTACCTGTTTGCACGGTACTGGACGAGCTGGAACTGTATATCAGATCTGAACCCAGTTCATTTTCAATATCAGTAGTACTCAATCGCAAACTTGCAGGTAAAGCATACGGATAATTATAGGTATTCAATACAGGCTTTATTGTTAGTGTAGCCAATTGAATTCCGTAATAGTTGGGAGCGTTGGTTAACGCCGTTCGCAATGTCGGGAATCGCACTTTTACCATTGAGCCGGTAATGTACTGCATAAAAGCTGTATTACCTGTGCTGGTAGTGTATAACTGCTTATTGTTAGAATTATTGAATCCTGCGTTACCCAATACAGTACCTGTACGGTCAATGTCTATATGATTAAACTGGTGGCTGGTATTAGACAACTCAAAAGTGGTATAGGTTTGTTCTTTCACAATACCATCATTTTTATAATACAAACGCATAGATACGCTATCACCATATCCCAGTATCAGGTCATCAGTTGCATCGCTGCCAATGTATAAGCCTTTCAGAATGTAGGTACGGAACTTTTCGCTGGTGGTAAGCGCGTCGTCACTGTTCTTTAACAGGGAAAACAAGGTATCGCCCAGGTTAGTTCCATTTAAACGTACCACCACCGAATCGGTCTGGTAAGGCCTTACGGTAACCGTAGTGCTACCCAGCAGAGTGTTTTTTTTCTTAAATGAAGTGGTGTTGTATAAGGTACCCGAAGTGGCGTAATCTGTAGTAAGAATAGGCTCAATCAGTTCATCCAGCTCATATACATTCAGGTGAACCGGCTTCGTGGTATCGCCATACCAGGTATGATTAGGCTTTAAAATCAGAACCAGCGAATCGTAAGTAGCTTCGGTAGCAGGCGTCACACCTGTTGGTGCAGTTACTTCAAAATAAGTAGAAGCTGCTATTTTACCAAACGCCACATCCTTGAATGTGCCAATTAACACTGAGGAAGGAGCAGCTGTAGAAAAGGAATCAACATAAACAGTAGAAACGACAGGAGTAATAGTATCCAGCTTGATAATGTCGGTATGACTGTTATCAACGTACTGTCCTCCATAGTCAATATCAACCTTTTTACAGGAAGGCGCCAAAAAAAATGCTAATACAGCCAGCAGCGTCCATTTCATAAAACTATTGCACTTGGCAGTGAAAGATGGGCAAATACAACTGGTGTGCATGAGTATAATTATGGTTATAAATAAATGTTAGAAAATCTTTAATCGGCCACAATATTAGGATTATTCAAAAATATGCGCGCAAATAGCCTTATTTATTATTGTTAAATGAACCACAAATCCCCCATGTTTCACACCCGGGAACTATAAATTTATGTTACTATGCAACATTTATATCCCCCGCAAAATCACCGTTCCCGTCATTGGCAGATCATTTTCCAGGTGTTCATCTGGATAATTGTACTACTCTTCCCCCTTTTTTCGTACAACATCCGGGTACTGGATCCGGCCTTTTATATAAAGGAGTGTATTAACACCCTTTTTTTAATCGGACTGTTCTATTTCCACATGCTTTTTCTCATCCCCCGCTTTTTTGTACACCGGAAAATTCTCCTGTACCTTATTTTTATCGTAGCAGCCATACTCCTTATTACAATCGAGCAACAAGCGGTAGAGTTTGCTATTTTTAAGCGCATATCGGGCAGCCCCAACCAGGCTTTTATTATGCCGGCCCACAGCGCGCCCCACCATCACTTTCATCATAACGAAGACTTTGCTCCTCCGCCGCCCCCACATTTACAAGGGAAAAAAATAGCAGGAATGCCCGCTTTCATATTTAAAATGACCTTGCGCAAGGCATTATTCTCTTCTTTTTTTATTCTGCTGGCCAGTGGCTTTATTAAAATAGCCCTGGAATGGTTTAAAGCGCAACGCAGACAGGAAGAGTTGGAAAAAGAAAAGTTAAATGCAGAATTAGGCTTCTTAAAGCAGCAGGTAAATCCCCATTTCCTGTTTAACTCCCTTAACAGTATTTACGCTTTAACACAACGGAAGGCAGAAGAAGCTTCTGAAGCGGTCATGCAGCTGTCACTCATGATGCGCTACATGATATACGAGAGTAACACCCCTACAGTGGCCCTGGAAAAAGAGCTGGACTACCTCCAAAACTATATGAATCTGAAAAAATTGCGTTTGAGCAACCAGGTAACTGTGCATTACCAGGTGGAAGGCAACACTACAGGACTACGAATAGAGCCTATGCTACTGATTCCTTTTGTTGAAAATGCCTTTAAACATGGTGTCAGTTATAAAGAGAATTGCGATATACAGATAAAAATAAACGTCGGGCAGCGAAAATTACACCTCGTGGTATCTAATAAAATACACCGACATGAGGATACTGAGCCGGGAGGAATAGGCCTTGATAATGTAGTGAAAAGGCTGAACCTGCTATACCCCACTGATCAACATCAACTAGTTATAACACAAGAAAACAATATATATACCGTATCACTTTCCCTTCTATTAAAAGATGTATATGATTAACAGCGTAATTATTGATGATGAGCCACTGGCAGCAGGTATTCTTCAAGACTACATTGAAAAAGTACCGTTTTTAAATCTGAAAGCTACTTTTACCAACGCCCTGGAAGCTATTCAGTATATTGAACAGGAAGATGTAGACCTTTTGTTCCTGGACATAAGAATGCCTGACATTACCGGCGTAGACCTGTTAAAGAACCTTAAAAAGCGCCCTGCGGCCATTTTCACTACTGCCTATCAGGAATATGCTATTGAGGGTTACAGCCTTAACGTGGTAGATTACCTGTTAAAACCTATTCCTTTTACCCGTTTTGTAAGCGCAGCCACCAAGGCTTATGATTACATTAACATGGTTAAAAGCAGCAGATCTGGTGGCTACGCTGCCCAGCAAGAGTTTATTTTCATTAAAACAGAATACAAGATTGTGAAAGTAGACCTAAGCGATATATTGTACATAGAAGGTTTGAAAGATTACTCTAAAATCTATCTCAAAGACAACAGTAAGCCTATTTTTACCCTCCAGAACCTGAAATCTTTTGAAAGCAAACTTCCCCAGGATCGCTTCATCCGTATTCACCGTTCTTACATCGTTTCTATCAATAAGATCAACGTTATTTGCAAGAATAGAGTAATGATTGCACAAACAGATATACCCGTTAGTATTGGTTTTAAGAATAATTTACAAGAAATTATATTCAGAAATTCATAGTCCTAATTAAAAAAGCCGTTATTTTGGCCGCGATAAATTTTCAAAACTATATGAATTATATGAAGAATTCATTACTTATTCTTAGCACGGCTTGTGTAGCCCTTATAATGGGTTCTTGTAACAAAAGCTCGGATACGCCAGATACTGAAGAAGGAAACTGGGTGAAAAGAGGTTCTTTTGACGGTCCTGCACGTACCGGTGCTGTGTCTTTTGTAATTAATGATACTGCTTATGTTGGAACAGGTTATAATAAATCGGTTTCTAACAGTTATGTGAATGCGGATAGTGTAGCTCTGGCAAATAATGGCTATCTGAAAGATTTTTGGAAGTTTAACATGCCAGCAACAAGCACCGGCAACACCCAAACAGGCTATACCTGGACTCAGGTAGAAGAGCTGCCAGGTGAAGTTCGCGCTTATGCTGTTGGTTTTAATATTCAAAACAAAGGCTATGTTGGCTGCGGTATCGCGTTTGATGGTCTTAAATTGCTGAAAGACTTTTACGAGTTTGATGGCAATACCTGGACTGCCAAAGCAAGCTTTGCTGGTTCAGCCCGTATCAATGCTACCGGCTTTGGTCTGGGTAACAAAGGTTATATCACCTGCGGCTACGACGGTGCCAATACTTTAAAAGACAACTATCAGTACAATCCTGCTACCAACTCCTGGACTTCTGTAGAAGCTATTGCAGGTGGTAAACGCAGAGGTGCTTCTGTATTTGTTTACAAAGACAAGGCTTATTTATTCTGCGGTTATAGCAGCTCTACTTACCTGGATGATATGTGGGCATTTGACAGCACCACTTTAAAATGGACAGAAAAGAACAGAATCACCAACGCTACAGATAACAGCTTTGATGATGATTACTCTGACATTTACCGTCAAAACGCTAACACCTTCGTTATTGATAATTACGGTTATTTAACAGCTGGTGACCAGGGTGGTACACTGATCTCTAAAACATGGCGCTACGATTTCGTTAACGACACCTGGATCAGAAGAACTTCACTGGAGCGTACTCAAAGAACCTATGCTGTAGGCTTTACCGTTCATAACAGAGGTTTCGTAGGTACTGGTGTTTATGGTTCTACTTCTTACCTGGAAGACTTCCAGGAGTTTATCCCAAGTCAGACTTATGAAGCTAACGACTAAGATATACTTAGGTTTTTCTTTCCTGCTGTTTGCCGGACTAACAGTAACAGGCTGTAAACAGCAGGAAAATAAAAAGAAAAAAGAAGGCTCGGATGATCTGGTTTTTGTTGAATTGAAAACAGTGAAGCTGGGCGAAGAAAGGTGGGAATACGATATTTACGTTGACCACAAACCTTATATCAAGCAAGACCGGATTCCGGCAATAGCAGGGCTTCATCCTTTTGTAAGCGAAGAAGAAGCCAAAAGAACCGGAGAATTTGTGATAGCTAAGGTGAAAAAAGGCTTAGGACCTGCGCTAAGCAAAGAGGATATACAAAAATTGAATCTTACAATAAAGTAGACTTCTGACAAGATCTAATAAAAGGCCCGGATTTACCGGGCTTTTTTAATGTCTATAAGCTAACATGGCCCGATGTTACCGAATGTCCATAGAACAATGAAGCTGCTGCATCAAAGTCGGCCGGGTCGTCAGTAGTGTAAAACGCCCGGTTTCCGTTACGTGTAATACGTGTTTCCATTTCAGGATGGCGTTGCAGGTAATCTTCCAGGCTGTTGGCCACTATTTCTCCCTGCGCCAGCACCTGCGTTCCTTCTGGCAAATAGCGGCTTATTTTATCCTTAATCAGCGGATAATGTGTGCAGGCCAGTAAAACGGTATCAATGTCTTCCTGTTTAGCCAGTAGTTGGTTAATATACTTCTCTATAAAGAAATCAGCGCCTGCATTATCATACTCGTTATTCTCAATCAAAGGCACCCAAACAGGGCAGGCCTGTTGCTGTACCTGCACATCCGGAAAAAACTTTTCAATCTCTAACAGGTAAGATTGCGACTGCACCGTTCCATTCGTTGCCAGGATGCCCACCTTGCCCGTTTTTGTATAATTGCCTAACACCTCCGAGGTGGGCCTTATAACGCCCAGCACGCGCCTGTCAGGTGCCATTTCGGGCAAATTAATCTTTTGTATGCTACGCAAAGCTTTTGCTGAAGCGGTATTACAGGCCAGAATTACCAGGGGGCAGCCTTGTTTAAAAAACCATTCCACACATTGTAAGGTATAGTGGTACACCGTTTCAAAAGAGCGTGAGCCATACGGTGCGCGGCTGTTATCACCCATGTATATGTAATCGTATTGTGGTAGCTTCTTTACTATTTCCTTTAAAACAGTAAGTCCTCCATAGCCGGAATCAAATACCCCAATCGGTTGAAGTGGTTGTTGCATATACCTTCAAAATTACATATAAACGCAAAAAGGCTGTCTTGCGACAGCCTTTTTGCTAATACTATAACAATAATAATATCTTAGTGAGCTTTAGGTGCTGGTTTGGTACCTGCGCCTGCTGGTTTAGCTTCATCAGACTCAACGTTACCAGTTCCGCCTAATTCCTGTGGCAATGCCACTTTTAATTCTTTCGCTACCAGAACAAAGATGTTCTCTACAGCAGAAGAACCGAAGAATTCAAAGCTGTTAGGCTTTAATACCAGGGTGAATTTCTTAGCATCTAATACTTTTTTGTAAGCAGCTACTACTTTTTCAGTAATAGGCTGTGCTAAGATTGCTCTTTTCTGCTGAGACTTATTCTCGGCAATTTGCTGCCAGTAAATCAGGTTCATAGCAACCTGCTGACGACTTTGCTTTTGCAGATCCAGTACAGACTTTGCCTTACCAGCAGCAGAATCTGCTTTGTAAGTGCTGTCTAAACGGTGATATTCTGATTGGTAAAAATCATATTCGTTTGCCAGAGAATCCCTCTCATAAACTTGCACAGCGCTATCAACACCACGGTAACCGGGCATCACCTGCATCATGATCTCAATATCGAAAACCCCGATTTTCAATGGCTGCTGTGGAGTCTGAGCCTTCACTGCTTCTGAAGATGCTAACAAGCAACCCGCAACAGCCAGCAGTGATAATAACACCTTTTTCATTTTGTCGATTGTGTATGAAGTTAAAAAATAAAAACTTTAGTTTTTGATCCCCAGTTCGGCTAAAATATCGTCGCTTTTATCCAGTTTGGGGTCGGCAAATATAACAGTAATTCCTTCACTTTTGTCCAGAATAAAATCGTAACTGCGTGCTACAGCAAGCTTTTGCACTGCATTATACACTTTATCCTGTAAAGGTTTTATCAATTTTTGCCTTTCTTTAAACAAATCGCCTTCGTAGCCAAAGCGTCTTTTCTGTAAATCCCTTACTTCCTTCTCTTTATTAAATAATTCGTCTTCTCTCTTTTTCTGTAGCTCGTTGCTCAACATTACCTTTTCTGCCTCGTAATCTTTATACATTTTATCCAGAGCAGCCTGTTTACCATCAATTTCTTTTTGCCAAACCTCACTGGTTTGTTGTAAACGTAGCTCGGAATTTTTATACTCCGGAATCTTGTTCAGAATGTACTTGGTGTCAATAATAGCATAGCGCTGGGCGTTAATGGTACCCATTGCCAGGCACACTACACACACCAGGAGAAATAATTTCAGCTTCATACAAAAAGTTCTTTTGATGAAAATAATATATTATTCTGGTTCAAAACCAAGCATGAAGGTAAATCTGCTGGCACCTTTCAATCCGTTACCCGGTGTGGTTCTGTCTAAGCCAATACCATAGTCAAAGCCAAGCAATCCAAACATTGGCAGGAAGAAACGCATACCCACACCTACCGATCTTCTTAAACGGAACGGATTGTAATCTTTAAATGAATACCAACCGTTGGCCGCTTCAAAGAAGGTAAGACCGTAGATAGTACTGCTTGGATTCAAGCTTAATGGGTAACGTAACTCCAACACATATTTGTTAAACATGGTGAAGTATTTGGAAGCACCCTGCTGATCGGGGTTAACCGTGGGATCAGATGATTCATATACAGGATAACCACGCTGGGAAATGATGTCATAACCCAATAATGCATAAGTGTTACTTAAACCAGCGTCACCCACCTGGAAGCGTTCGAATGGAGATACCTGTAAATCACTATTGTATTTACCAATGAAACCATACTTGGCTGCAGCTTTCAACACAAACTGCTTGTTACGCTCTGCGCCATGTGGTTGCCCCAATGGAACATACCATTCGCCAGAGAAGCGCCACTTATGATATTCTACCCATTTGTACGGGTTGGTTTCATTTACAATGTCTTTATTAATTAAAGAGTATGGCGGTGTAGCCTGTAAGCTCAGTAAGAAGTTAGAACCGCTTCTTGGGAAAATAGGCTGATCTACAGACGAACGCTGTAAAGCTATTTTCAAGCTCAGGTTATTAGAGTGGCCATTACGCCACACATTGCCATCCTTCAAAGTAAGGTTCGCATCAATAGGATAGTTCCTCAGCTTATAGCGTGCATAGCTTAAAGTAAAGCCTAAAGAAAAATAGTCATCGGGCCATTTCAATTGTTTAGCCAAACCAACAGATGCACCCGTGGTACGGAAATAAGAAGTATCACCTGCTGCCTTTTCGTAGCGGCCGGTTAAATAGTTATAGGCATTAGAATATTTGGTATCAAATAAACCAATGGTAAATGCATTTCTTTTTTTACCACCTAACCACGGCTCAGTAAATGAGATGTTGTAGCTACGGTAAGCACGTCCGTTACTCTGTACACGCAGACTTAACTTTTGACCATCACCCGTAGGTAACGGATCCCAGGCTTTCCTGCTAAATATATTACGTGCCGAGAAGTTGTTAAAGGTTACACCCAGTGTACCGGTTAAGCCAATACCACCACCAAAACCTGCACTCAGTTCTAACTGATCGCTCGACTTTTCTTCCAGTGTATAATTAATATCTACCGTACCCTTGTCTGGGTTTGGTACAGGGTTGATACCAATTTTCTCCTGGTTAAAATAACCCAGGTTGGCAATCTCACGCTGCGAACGGATAAGATCGGTACGACTGAACTTTTCACCAGGTATGGTTCTCAGTTCACGACGGATAACGTGTTCCTTCGTTTTGTCGTTACCAGCGATGGTAATTTTGTCAATGGTGGCCTGCGGACCTTCCACTAAACGGATTTCAAAATCTATGGTATCATTATATACCGCTGTTTCTACAGGATCTGTACGGAAGAACAGGTAACCATCATCCATATATAAACCGCTGATGTCGCCCCCTTCCGGTGAAGCAGATTTACCTAATTTCTTATTTAAGATTTCAGCATTATAAATGTCACCTTTCTGAATGCCCAGAATCTGGGATAACACAGAATCAGAATATTTGGTATTGCCTCTCCAGTAGATGTTACCGAAGAAATATTTATGACCTTCTGACACACGAATGTTAATGTTCATGTTACCATTCGCATTATAGTAGAAGGTATCTTTATCAATTACCGCATCTCTATAACCTAAAGAGTTATAGTAGTCAATGATGTTCGTTTTGTCTTCATCATACTTCTTGTCGTTGAACTTTGCTGAAGAGAAAAGTTTAACGCGCACGTATGGATCTAACACCTTTTTGGTTTTAGAGGGAACCAGGAAGCCCCATTCTTTTACATACTCTTCAAAAGTATATTTCTTAGGATCGTACCAGCCACTGGTATCCACTGGTGGATTCAGGGTAAATCGGCTCATTTCTTTGGTGCCTTTCAGTTGCTTTTTCAACTTCAGCTCATCAATCTGGTTGCCTACGAAATTAATGTCGTTGATCTTTACCTTATTGGCTTTGTTGATCATAAAGTACAAGAGCTGGTAGTTATCTGCCGAAGGATCTTTTACTTCATTAATCTTAACAGTGATATTACGGTATGCTTTTTCATAGTAATATTTCTTGATCGCTTCAATTGCCGAAATCTTCATGTTTTCGGTAATCACACGTCCTATGATCAAACCCGTTTTTGATTTCAGATCGTCCTGTTCGCTTTTCTTAGCCCCTTTAAAATAAAACTTAGATAAACGCGGGCGTTCTGTAACAGCAATCTCCAGTTCTATTTCTTTACCGCTCAATTTAGTGATATAAATTTCCACATCACTGAAATAGTTTTGTGCCCACAGCTTGGTAATAGCTTTGGAAAAGTTATCACCACCCGGAATAGAAATTTCATCGCCGATGTTTATGCCGGCAATAGACAGCAATAAAGACTCGTCAAAGAATTTGTTGCCGGTTACTTTTATAGAAGCCACCTTATATTTCTTAGGCGTCTTCTGGTTCAACAGGTTCATCAAATCAGCATCAATAGAAGTGATCTGACCGGTTGAATCCGGCGTTTTTTCTGGAACCTGTGCCATGGCGAAACGAGTGCCCAAACAGGCAACAACTACCAGAATAAATGATTTACAAGCTGTACGCATCCAATTGCTTTTGTTTAAAACCGGGCTGATAGAGCCTTATCCAGCTCCATTCAGCAGTTGGCTTTGGGATAAGTGGCGGCAAATTAACGGGAATTATTAAAAGTGTTTGTTAAATCGCCTCTACATTTTCATCATTATTTAAATAAATCTGTTAAATAGAATTAGCAGATTGCTGTAACTGCTCACTGGTCTTCCCAAATCTCCTTTCTCTCTTCTGAAAATCGAGAATGGCCTGGTATAGATTCTCCTTCCTGAAATCGGGCCAGCAGGTGTCTGTAAAGTACAGTTCAGCATAAGCCAGCTGGTACAGTAAAAAGTTACTGATACGGTATTCGCCGCTGGTTCTTATCATCAATTCCGGATCGGGAAATGCACTGGTGGCAAGGTATTGCTGAAACAAAGCCGGGTTTACCTGCTCTGGTTCTACTTTTCCTGCTTTCACATCTTCTGCTACACGTTTCATCGCATTTACCAACTCCCAGCGACTGCTGTAGCTTAATGCCATTATCAGGTTTAATCCAGTGTTTTTGCTGGTTTCGTCCAATGCTTCCTGCAGTTCAGTTCTGGCATACTCCGGCATCATGGCAATATCACCTATTACATGTAACCGGATATTATTTTTATTTAATGTGGGAACTTCTTTCCGAATGGTATCTACCAGTAATTCCATCAGGCCGGTAACTTCGTTTTCGGGCCTGTCCCAGTTTTCTGTGCTGAAAGCATACAGCGTCAGGTATTCTAACCCCAATTCTGCGCTGCCTTCCACAACATCACGAACGCTTTGCACGCCATGAAAATGGCCATACAACCTATCCTGACCCTTTTCTTTGGCCCAACGTCCGTTACCGTCCATAATAACGGCGATATGCCTGGGTAACCGGCTTTTATCAATAGTATCCTTCAATTCCTGCATATATATGCCTTATAGAGGCGGACAAATTTAGTCTTTCTGCAATGAAATAAACAAAAACAGAAAGAAGCATCTACCTAGGATTAGGGGAAGGACACTTGTAAGTAGAAATATTAAAGGAAACACCTAACAGTAAGGTAACATAACTGTCGTTTTGCGAACTGTTGCCACGCTGCCTGCCTTTGATGCCTATCATACTGCCCGTTTCATAACTTCTGTCCTGTAACAGGTAGCCAATGGAAGGATCACCGGTAGAAGTGGTGGGGAATGCATCCGGTGCGTAGGTGGTGCTAACATCATCCAGGTAGTCAGTAGTGGTAAAACGGTAACCGATTTCGCCAAACAGGTTCACTGCCGAAGAAATACTGTATTTCATACCCAGCGTCAATGGAATGCACATAGCGGTAGAGCTGTAAGGCTTACGACCAGGGTAAGCAACACTGCCCTGACCTTCGGTACCAATCTGGCGCAGGTGATACTTCTGACCACCTAAATAAGCATAGGGATCAAATGAAAATATACCAATACCTAACCCTACATAAGGCGTATAGTTTAACCCTTCTACACCAGGGTAAAATTTCATAAAGTTAAACTCACCTGTTACGGTCAGTTCCCAGATGTTGGAGTTAAAGCTGAGGTTTCTCCTACGCTGGGTTTCATTCTTACTATATTTATCGGAGTAGCCTACCGCCGCATAAGTGCCGGCTACTTTTACACCAATGTAATTGTTGATTTGTTTGCGGAAGAAAATACCGCCTGCAAACTTGGGCCTGTTCAAGGCTGCCCTTGTATTCAGGTCACCAAAGTAATGTGCGGCACCTACCGCTATCCCAAATTCACCCTGTTGCACATAGCTGTCCAGCCATTGAGCATTAGCTTTGGATGTTAACACGGTAACGGTCAACAGTAGTATAATTTTCTTTAACATATTTGCAAAATACGGAATGTTGATATAACGAAAAATCCCTTTAATTTCTTGTCTTTGAACGCTTAATTTCTTTTATCCATTCCCCACGTAAGCTTGTTTCTAAGCGTTGAAAGAAAACTATTTTCGTTTAATCGTATTAATTTCACGCCAAAGCTCTCCTTTTTAATGGCCAGCTGAACGTCTTTATCTACAATTTCTCTTCTCGAATCCAGCGTGCATATAAACTGGTTGTGGCGACCTTCCACTTCAAACGAAATGATGTTGCTGTCCGGCACAATAATAGGCCTTACATTCAGGTTATGCGGTGCAATAGGTGTTATCAGAAAACTGGAAGAGTCAGGAAACACAATCGGACCATTACAGCTTAAACTATACCCGGTGCTGCCCGTAGGAGTAGAAACAATTAAGCCATCTGCCCAATAGGTATTTAAAAACTCCCCGTTTAAATAAGTATGCACCTTAATCATAGGCGATACATCTCTTTTGTGCAACGCAAACTCGTTTAACGCAAAAGAAGCATTATCAAACAAAGGAATATTGGCATCCAGATGAATTAAAGATCGTTTATCTACTACATAAGTGCCGTTAGCCAGTGTATCTACCGCAATGCTCAGTTCTTCTTTACCAATGCTGGCCAGAAAGCCCAACCTGCCAAAGTTAATACCCAAAATAGGCACTCCCTTATCGCGAACCAGCCCTACAGCGTCAAGAATAGTGCCATCACCCCCTAAACTGATTAAACATTCCACTTCTTCATTTAAATCGTTATGATCTTTGAAGATGCTGATGTCTGCCCCTGTAGTACGCAAATAATCAAAATGCTCCTGCAGGGCCTCATGTAATAAAATGGAAATGTTGTAGCGTTGTAGTTCTTCTGCCAGAATAAGCAGCTGGCTGTGCTGTTCAATGTCTAATCCACGGCTGTAGATTGCTACTTTCATGCGCAAATATAGTAAGCAATACCTCCAGGCTAACAGATACTAGCCTTTTTTTCAAAGGAGGATTACATTTTAAGATAGGTCATTAACAGATCGTAGTTCTCTTTCAGTTCGTTCTGATACGATTCTTCGCCAAAGTAATGTTTTACCGTATACTCGTAGCGCTGAAAAGTAGCCACAATATCCGAAATCTCGGACTTGTTCACTTTCATGGTAATCTGTAATAAACCGGTGGAACTGTCTATGTAGGTGTTCAGCTGTGTTATATAAGCATCGTTAGTTTCTACCAGCCTGCTCATTTCGCCAAACGAAAAATTCCTTTTTTCCATCTCCATCACTATTAAACCACCGGGCTCTTCCGCACCGGTAAATTTTTCCGCTGCATGTAACAACTCCACCCGGGAAATGACTCCCTGTAGTTCGGACTGTTCATTAATAACGGGAATCAGTGACAAATCAAGCGCAGAAGCCTGCTTTAAAGCCTGTAAAAAATGATCGTTAGCATGCACAGAAGCTTTAATCCATTGTTCTTCTAACAAAGCAATGGGTGCTGCCTCATCTGCATCCAGTAAATCATCTTTGCTGATAAGGCCCCGGAATTTCTCATCGCTCACAATGGGCAGGTGCTGAATGTCGTAGTCTTCCATTAGCTGCAACGCAAACCCTGCTTTGTCAAATAAATTGACAGCAGGGTAGCTGGTTACTATTAATTGAGATGTTAACATTCAGGTACATTTTATATAACAGACAACAAAAACTAGGCAATAGTTGCAGCAGGTTCTTTCAACTTGCCTAAAAAATCTTCCAGTATTTTGTTAAACTCTAACGGTACTTCCATCATAGGGGCGTGGCCGCACTTATCAATGAAGTGTACTTCGCTGTTTGGAATCAGCTTATTAAACTCTTTTGCTACAAAAGGAGGCGTTACGTTATCGTTGTTCCCCCAGATAAGCAATGTAGGTTGTGTAATCTGCCCCAGTTCTTCACCAAGGTTGTTGCGGATAGCACTTTTAGCCAGAGAAATGGTTTTAATAACCTTTAACCTGTTATTGGTGATATCGAACACTTCGTCAACCAGATCCTTGGTGGCCATAGCCGGATCGTAGAAGGTCAATTCTGTTTTCTTACGGATGTATTCATAGTCACCTCTTTTCGGATAACTATCACCCATGCCGTTTTCAAACAAACCAGAACTTCCGGTGAGGGTAAGCGACTTGATTTTTTCCGGGTGCTTTAAAACATACAGCAAACCAACGTGGCCACCCAATGAGTTGCCCAGCAGGTGAATCTTGTCGTATCCACCTGTGTCAATAAAGTTTGCTACATACTTTGCCAACCCTACTACTGTGGTATGGAAAATATCCAGGTCGTACAAGGGCAATAAGGGAGCTACTACTTTATACTTATGTCTAAAGTGCTCAATCAGATCACTAAAGTTGCTTAAAGCGCCGAACAGACCGTGTAATACCATCAGCGGCTCACCTTCGCCTTCTTCAATAAACCGAAACTTGTCGTTTGTTTTAATCTCGTAATTCATCACTCGTCATTCTTAATGGCTAACAACCATTTGGATGGCCACAAATAAACGTAATTCAATTGACATAACCCAAACTCATTATATCATCTTCTCCCAAAAATAGGCATTCAACTAAGTGATCCAAAAAATTGTTGCAATTCACCGAACATGTTCCTGAAAACAGGAAGCACTACCCCCAATCCCTCAATTGCTTTTGGCCCCCAGGGTTGAATAAACCCATAAAAGCGAGACGCCATAATAGTTTCAGGCTTTAGCATATTCATTTGTTGTGCATAAAATAAACATACACTTAGTATGGTTATGTACAACATCATATATAACAATGCCCCCCCTAATTTGTTAATCCATCCCATCAAAACCAGGTCTAACCCCACTTCAATAAGGGAAGCGCACCATCTTACCAATAAGGTCACCGCTACTATCACTATTATAAAAGACAATGCTGGCAGCCAACGCATACCCACATTGGTATTATGTTGCAGCCACAATGCTACGGTAGCCGACAACTTCATAGCCGCAGCCAGGCCAATGATAATGGCAATAAAGGAAAATACTGCTAATACCAGGCCCTTTTGCAAACCTTTGACGATAGCCAGTACCATCAGTATAGCAAAAATGATGTCAATAATCACCCTTACTTGCTTAATAGTTCTTTCACTGCTGCAGAAATGGCTTTGCCATCTGTTTTACCCGCCAGTTGCTTGGTAGCAACCCCCATTACCTTGCCCATATCGGCAGGAGAGCTGGCGCCTGTTTCGGCAATAATAGCGGCTATAGCTGCTTTCAGGTCAGCCTCGCTTAATTGCGCTGGTAAAAACTTTTCTATTACGGCAATCTCCTGTAATTCTTTTTCTGCCAAGTCGGTGCGGTTTTGCTGCTGGAAAATGTCAACAGAATCACGGCGTTGCTTTACCAGCTTTTGCAACAACTTCACTTCACCCTCTTCATTCACTTCACCACCGGCACCAGTTTCAGTTTTAGCAAGTATAATAGCTGCTTTAATGGCTCTTAAGCCACGCAAAGTAGCTTCATCTTTTGCTTTCATGGCTTCTTTCAGGTCAGCCATTATTTTTTGCTCCAGGCTCATACTGTAGAATTTAAATCTAACCTATTGATTTTGTTGCTGTTGAGTTAATCTGAACTTATGAAAGAAGTCTTTGGCAAACTTCTTCATATCGTCCGACAGTTCCTGCTGCTGCGTTGCACGCAGATAGGTGTCGGCCATAGTAGTCATGGTCTGGTAAAAAAAGTCAGCCATTTCATCTACCATCATATCCTTGGTCCATAAGTCAATTCTCAGGGCGCTTTTATCTGCCGCATCCCAGAAAGCTACCATCATAGCATTGGCTTTCTGATATTCATCAGCAGTGCTGCTACTTGCCTTCCATTCTATCTGGTCAGGCACCTTATCTTCATCCAGCTTCACATTGATGGTAATAGTAGAAGTATGCATATTTATCTGTTAAGCTTGCAAATGTAGAAAATACAAGTCATCTATCTTTGCTCTATGCAAATTGCAGTTCAGGGCAACCTCGTTGCGCAACAGGGAAGAGTGGCAGAAAACGACTTTTTACTACAGGTTTTGCTGCCGTTGGTACAAAAACAGCACGTAAATCTTCTTTTTTTCGTGTCTTCTGCCGAAAAAACGGAAGTGTTAACAGCGTACGGGCAGCAGCAATTATTATCCCCACCCGGCTTTCTGCCCATAAAAAACTGGGCGCAACAGTGGAAGTTCAGCCAGCAGATACCCGGTGTACTCAAAAAACAGCAGATACCATTTTATATCAGCAACCAGCAGGCAGCCAACTCCCCTACGCCGCAGTTACTGGTTGTAACCACCCCTCAACCCGTTTCGTTTGCCAATAAAAACGGAAAAATAATTGTTACTACCCAATGGGCGGCCACACAAATGCAACAGGAATATCAGGTACCCGCCGAAAAAATACAGGTAATACCCGCCGCACCTTCGCCCTTGTTTCAAGCATTACAATGGGAACAGTCTGAAGCCATTAAAGCAAAATATACCGATGGTTGTGAATATTTTGTATTGGACGGAAGCCTGGCTCAATTATCTCAGATCACCTATGCCTTAAAGGCTTTTTCTGTGTTTAAAAAATGGCAGAAAAGCAGCATGAAACTGGTGATCACCGGGGTAGACAACTCTCAACTACCTGATATTGAAGCTTATAAATTCAGAAACGACCTGATGCTATTGCCTGATGCGCAAATTACCGAACTAACCAGCGTGCTGGCCGGAGCGTATGCCATGATATACCCGGTAGAAACAGATGCCACTGCCATTCCTGCCCTGCATGCAATGGCCAGCGAGGTTCCGGTAATTGCGATGGACATACCCGCCCATCGTGAAATTGGGGCAGAGACCTTTTTATATGCTGACACCCAGGCATTTAACAGCCTTGGACAACTGATGATTCAGCTATATAAAGATGAATCACTGCGCAGTCGCCTGGCCCTGGCCGGTAAAAACCGGGTGGCCTCCAACAGCTGGCAGCAATCGGCCGACATTCTGTGGCAAACAATCAAAATACTGACCAGTTGACAGGTTGGAAAGTAAAGCCTAATTTTGCGCTCCGTTAATAAAAAATATGAGTCAACAACATTTGTCTGAGCAGGAGCTTATCCGCCGTGATAAGTTGAACGAGTTAAAACAACTCGGAATAGATCCTTATCCTGCACCGCTATATCCGGTAAGTCATTATTCGGAGGATATTAAAGCGCAGTTTACAGAAGAAACTAAGGAACAGTTTTCTAATGTAACTGTTGCAGGACGCATCATGACCTTAATGTCAAGAGGTAAGGTATTTTTTATTAAGATACAGGACAACAAAGGCATTATTCAATTATACGTTAAACGCGATGACATTTGCCCGGGAGAAGACAAATCATTGTTCGACAACCTGGTAAAACGCTTAATCGATCTGGGAGATTTCATTGGCGTAACTGGTTCGGTTTTTATCACGCACACAGGTGAAACTACCGTGCATGCAAACACTTTTACCTTATTGGCCAAATCACTGAAACCACTTCCTGTGGTAAAACGTGACGAAGAAGGTAATGTGTTTGACGCTGTAACCGATCCTGAATTCCGTTACCGTCAGCGTTATGCCGACCTGGTTATCAACCCGGACGTAAAAGATACGTTCCTGAAACGTACCAAAATTGTGAACACCATCCGTGATTTCCTGAACGAACAGGGAGCGCTGGAAGTAGACACCCCAGTATTACAGGCAATACCCGGTGGTGCTGCTGCACGTCCGTTCACCACTCACCACAATGCGCTGGATATTCCTTTTTATCTGCGTATTGCCAATGAATTGTATCTGAAAAGATTAATCGTAGGTGGTTTTGACTGGGTGTATGAGTTTAGCCGCAACTTCCGTAACGAAGGAATGGACCGTACACACAACCCGGAATTCACCGTTCTGGAATGGTATACTGCGTATAAAGATTACTTCTGGATGATGGAAGTAACCGAAAAACTGTTTGAAAGACTGGCTATTGCCATCCACGGCACTACGGATGTAAAAGTGGGTGAAAACATTATCAGCTTTAAAGCGCCTTTCAAAAGAATCTCTATCCTGGATTCTATTAAAGAGAATACAGGTATTGATGTAAGCGAAATGGATGAAGAGCAGCTGCGTGCCACCTGCAAACAATTAAAAATAGACGTGAAACCTGGCTTAGGCAAAGGCAAACTGATTGACGAATTGTTTGGCAACACCAGCGAACACACCTATGTGCAGCCCACTTTTATTACCGATTACCCGGTAGAAATGAGCCCTCTTACCAAAAAGCACCGTGAAAAAGCGGGCCTGGTAGAGCGCTTTGAATTAATGGTCAATGGTAAAGAAATAGCCAACGCTTATAGCGAGTTAAACGACCCGATTGATCAGCGCGAACGTTTTGAAGAACAGGTGAAACTGATGGAAAGAGGGGATGATGAAGCGATGTATATTGACCACGATTTCTTACGTGCGCTGGAATACGGTATGCCACCTACCTCTGGTATTGGTATAGGAATTGACCGCCTGGTAATGCTGTTAACCAACCAGCCTTCTATCCAGGATGTATTGTTCTTCCCGCAAATGCGTCCGGAAAACAACCAAGGTTAGTAAAACCTATAGTTAGTCGAAAAAAATCCGAAGATAAAAGACAAAAAAGGCTCCTACAGGGGCCTTTTTTATATGTTACCTTTTTGTTATCGATTAACTTTGCGTTCTTTTAAAGAACATACCCCATGGTGAAAGAAATAACCTCTACCCTCTACCAAAGAAGCCGCACCTTTTTATATAGTTCACTATTTGTGCTATTGCTATTGCTGCTTTGCCGTATTTTCTTTCACATCTACTACCACAATTCCTTTACGCATATCTCTTATAAAGACCTGTTTCGTATTTATACTGCAGGTATTTATTTCGATTTGTCGGCGCTGGCCGTGCAAAACGCCCTGTTTATTTTGTGGATGTGCCTTCCGGTAAATGAAGGCTTTAGAAAAATACATACCAGGGTTGCTATATTCCTATTCATTGGCTTTAATGCGCTGGGAGTGGCTCTAAATATCTTTGATATTGCCTTTTTCGACTTTGCCCACAAGCGCATTACGTTTGAAATGTTCAACTTTGGTGGCTCGCAGGATAATTTCATGGGTTTGATCCCTTCTTTCCTACGCAACTACTGGTACCTGATAGTAGTGTTCATTATTATGTTTCTGATCATCAGAAACTTCTCTAAAAAATTCATTGTATCCAATACCTCAGCCCCGCAGCAAAGCAAAAGTGGCTGGGTTGTGGGTTCCATTCTTACCCTGATTATATGGATGGGCTTAATGTTGCTCAACTTCAGGGGATGGCTGGCCTATATACCCATTGATGTAAATGATGCAGGCAAATTTGCGTCGGCTCAAAACGTACCGCTGGTACTCAACAGCTCGTTTACCCTGGCCAAATCAGTAGGACATGAAGAAATAACTACTTATCACTTTTACAGCCCGGAAGAAAGTGATAAAATATATTCCCCTGTTCAACAGCCCGTCTCTACTCAAAAACAGTTTACCCATCCCAATATTGTAGTAATTGCCCTGGAAAGTTTTTCCAAAGAGTTTACTGCAGCCGCCAACAAGGGCATTTCCTTTACACCTTTCCTCGACTCACTGGAAAAGGAAAGCTTGTATTTCAGCAATGCCTGGTCTAACGGTAAACACTCTGTGCAAGGCATCCCGGCCATACTGGCTTCTGTTCCCAGCATTATGGATGGCGCTTTTACCCAGTCAGGCTACGCCAGCAACATGTATAAAGGCCTGGCAGGAGTGTTAAACGATGAGCATTATTACACCGCCTTTTTCCATGGCGCCAACAATGGTTCTTTCAACCTGGATGCTTTCGCCAGCCAATCCGGCTACCAGAATTACTTTGGGCGTAATGAATACAACAACGAAACTAATTATGATGGTAACTGGGGTATATGGGACGAGTATTTTCTGCAATATGCCGCAGATAAGATGAATACATTCCAGCAACCTTTTCATACCGCTATATTCACATTAAGCTCACATCAGCCATTCTCTCTTCCCGGGAAATATCAATCGCTTTTCAAAGGAGATGACAACCCACTTAGCAGATGTGTACAATACACCGATTACAGCTTACGCCTGTTTTTTGAACGTGCTAAAAAAGAGTCCTGGTACAACAATACCATTTTTGTATTGGCTGCCGACCACACCGGCATGTCTTCTAATCATTTCTTTGATAACCTGGCCGGACAGTACCAGATACCGGTAATACTATTCGATCCATCACAGCATATCATTCCTAAAGGTATAAATAACAGCACCCTGTCACAGGCCGACATAATGCCCACCTTACTGCATTTAACAGGCTATAACAAGCCGTTCTTTGCCTATGGCAATGATGTGTATCAGCATCCTTCTTTTGCCGTGTATTATACCAACGGCAGTTATAACATGGTACAGGATAAGTATTTATATTCTTTCAATGGTAATATGGGGGTAAGCCTGTATAACTACCAGGCCGATTCACTGTTACAGCATAACATTTTAAAACAACCGGAGGATACGGTAAGCACAGGCATGGAAAAGACGCTGAAAGCCTATCTCCAGTCGTATACCGATGGGGTAAAAAACAATAAGATGTCAGTGCATATGCGCTAACATCTTATTCCTTTATAAAAACAGATCGGGAAATAAACCGGCATCGGGGTTAATCGCATATTTGTCAAAGTCCGACACACCTTCTGCCTGCAACACTTCTTCATCTATAAAGTTGTTGCCCGTATACTGTAGATTTTCTTTACTCACAATATAATAAGCCGCATCTGCCACAATATCGGTAGAGCGGCTTCTTTGTATCAGATCTTCACCACCCAGCAGGTTTTTCACGGCTGCTGTAGCAATGGTAGTACGTGGCCACAAAGTGTTGCTGGCAATTTTATCGGCTTTAAACTCTGCCGCCCAGGCCAATGCCATCATACTCATGTTGTACTTGGTAATAGTATAAGCCACATGTGGCGCCAGCCATTTAGAGTGCAGGTTAACGGGTGGAGAAAGCGTAAGAATATGTGCGTTGCTGCTTTTTTTCAAATGAGGAATGCAATGCTGCGTCATTAAAAATGTGCCCCTTACGTTAATAGCATGCATCAGGTCAAACCTTTTGGCTTCGGTTTGCTGCGTGCCCGACAACTGTATAGCCGACGCGTTGTTTATCAGCACATCAATACCGCCAAACTTACTTACGGCCTGTTCCACGGCAGCAGCCACCTGCTCTTCCTGCCGTATGTCCAGTTGCACCGCAAGCCCTTTGCCACCTGCCTGCTCCACTTCCTCCGCCACAGTGTATATGGTCCCACCCAAACGGGGGTCTTCCGTTACACTTTTCGCTGCTATAACAATATTGGCACCTTCCGCCGCCAGCTTCAAGGCTATTGCTCTTCCTATGCCCCTGCTGGCCCCAGTAATAAATACAGTCTTTTGTTGCAAGCCCATCGTATAAAATATTTATACGTTAAGTTACGCTTTTAAGCCTTCTCCTAAAAACTCAATTAAGGCAGCTTCAGTTTCGCGACAAGCTTTTTCCAACTCATCGTTTAAAATAACGCGGTCAAAAGAATGCTTAAAGGATATTTCATAAGAAGCCTTATTCACCCGGGTTTGTAATGATTCTTCCGTCTCTGTTCCACGGCTTTCCAGGCGCTTGCGCAATTCAGCTACAGAAGGCGGTTCAATAAACAGCGACAGAGAATTATCAGGAAACTGTTGCTGCACATGTATAGCTCCTTTTACATCAATATCCAGCATAGGTACTTTGCCCATTTGCCAGATGCGTTCCAGCTCACTTTTCAGCGTACCGTAATATTTGCCTTCATACACCATTTCCCACTCAATAAAATCCTCTTCGTGTATATGATGCTGAAACTGCTCCACGCTCATAAAGTAATAATCCACACCATTCTGTTCTATTCCTCTTGGCTGACGGGTGGCTGCGGAAACAGAAAAAGATAGCTTAGGATATTTTTGCAATAAGTAACGGGTGATAGAAGTTTTACCTGCCCCGGAAGGAGCTGTAATGATGATAATTTTTCCGTGTGCTATAGCTGTCATACGCCGTATTTACGGCAAAGAAACAAAAAAAGCCCGCTAATTATATCAGCAAACCGTTTACTGGTATACCTATACCCTGAAATGGCCCCAATGTTTAATAAGACCTGTCGGTAGTATAACGCACCATTTCTTCCAGTGCTGCGCGGGTGTCAGAAACCGGAAATGTATACAGCAAAGCCAGCGCTTCATCGCGATAAGCATACATTTTACGCTCAGCATAATCCATTCCCCCGGCTTTAACCACCTCGGCAACAACTTCATCCACTTTATCTTTATTGGTGTTGTGGTGTTGTAAAATGTGCATCAGCTTTTTACGCGTAGCAGCGGAACAGGTGTTCAGGGTATAAATCAGTGGCAAGGTGATTTTGCGTTCTTTTATATCATTTCCTACAGGTTTGCCAATAGCTGCATTGCCATAATCGAACAAATCATCTTTCAGCTGAAAGGCCATCCCGGCCTTTTCTCCAAACAGGTGTATTGTTTTAATCAGCTCTTCATCGGTAAAAGAACTACGTGCTCCGGCAGCACAGGCAGCCGCCAGGAAGGAGGCAGTTTTGGCATTAATCAGCTCATAATAAGCCTGCTCATTCACCTGTATCTTCTTGCTCTTTACCATTTGCAGCAACTCGGCTTCTATCATCTGGCGGATAGCATTGCTGTAGGTGCGTAATATTTCTTCATCCCTGTTCGATAAGGATAACACCAGGCCATCCGAAAACAGGTAATCGCCTGTTAACACGGCTATCCTGTTTTTCCAAAGTGCGTTTACCGAAAATGCATTTCTTCTCAACATCGAATCATCCACCATATCATCATGCACCAGCGAAGCAGTATGCAGCATTTCTACCAGCAGGGCAGCACGATAGCTTTGTTCATTTATACCACCGCCCAGTTTGGCGCATAGCAACACAAACATGGGGCGCATTTGCTTGCCTTTCTGCTTTTCCAGGTATTGCAGCACGCTGTTCAGTAAACCAACATTATTGGAAAGTCTTTGCTGGTAGTATTCTTCAAACCGGAGTAATTCCTGTTCCAGTAATGTGCGGGTGAGTTGCATAAGGTAAATATGAAAGATAAAATATGCCTTGCATTAAGCGGGAATAATAGCCACAGTTAGCCTGCTTATACAAACCAGCTTTTGGTTTTCAGTGTAAATTTTAATATCCCACACATGCGTTTTACCGCCAATATGCAAAGGAGTGCAAACACCGGTTACATAGCCGTTTTTTACCGGCCGTAAATGATTAGCATTTACTTCCAGCCCCACAGGCCGGTACTTTGCCGGGTCTACCACCAACAGGCTGGCCACACTACCCAATGTTTCAGCAAGTACTACCGAAGCCCCTCCATGCAATATACCAAAAGGCTGGTGTGTTCTGGCATCTACCGGCATACGGGCCTGGATGGAATTATCATCCCACTCTGTAAACTCAATGCCCAGCACGGTACCTATATTGGGTGGAAACTGCGTTAGTTGCTCCCAGGTAACTTCCTTAAACCAGATCATATATCAGTAAACTTATTTAACCAGCTTATAGTTTTTATATTCTCCTATACGCCAGCCGGTAATATTTTCAATGGCATGCAAAAACCGATGCCTTGGATTCTTGAACTTTCCTTTAGAAGGGTCGTAGGTGAACTTCCAGTCCTGCCGGGCAATACAATCCTGCATGGTTGCCGGATGTGTGCCTGTAAACGGCTTCACCACATCTATCACGGTATGAAAATCAAAAGCTTCTGCCTGCTCTTCAAAATCCTTTTCACTCGCTTTGCTGGCATCGTAATAGCTTTGAAACTTCTTACCCCTTCCGCTTAACTGGTAAGGATTACGGCAGTAAGAATAATGGAAGATCCTTGCTTTCAGTTGCTTTACACCCAGCTTACGGCCTTTTTCGCCCGTTTTATACCCTTCTTCTGAAGTATAGCTTCTAAAGCCCTGCGAATCGTTGTAGCTGAAATAAGAAGGATCGTTGCGTAACACCCTTATCTCTTTGCTGTGCCATTTACGCGAAGGACCGTAATGCTTGTAATCGCCAATAAAATGGATATAGTTGAGTAAAAAGCCTTCTACTTTTTTGTTGTGCAGGTTATCTTCCATTGCCTTTTTAATCTCGGCAATATCTTCTTCGTGCAGTACTTCATCTGATTGGATGTGCAGCGCCCAGTCGCTATCAGCAGCAATAGCCTTTAACCCTATATTGGCCTGCTGGGCAAATATTTTACCACCCTGTGTCAGCTGCGGGTCCCATTCTGTATCAATAATTTTTATTTTAGGCGAGCCAATGGCTTCAATAGCTTCACGTGTACCATCCGTGCTTTTTCCTACTACTGCAATAAATTCATCACATAAGGGCAGGGCAGATTTAATTGATTCAATGACAGGATAGCCATACAGGAAGCTGTTACGCATGTAGGTGAAACCACTTACTTTCATTATTGATCTTTCTTTTCTTAAATTGATAACCCACGGGGTAAATAAGCAATAAAGATAATAACAAAAAAGGCTTTCCCTGTTTTTGATCAGAGGAAAGCCTTTATCCCATAAATAGTTGATTTTTAAAACGAAGAGCCCCTTACACATTGAGAAAACCATAAGAGGCCCCTGTTTGACCGCTGTAGGGGTAGGAGTCGAACCTACACGAAGCAGTTAGCTGTAGTACAAAGTCCGGTGGTCAACCCCGGTCTTCCTTGCGGAAGGCTCTATGCTACGTTTATCCTGTTATCTTCACCCCCGAGACGAGAGGGCATGTCTGCCAAAAGTTTCATCACCCCACAGTATTTGAAAAGAACTTGTTTGTTTGTCGTTGTTTGACAACACAATATTAATAAATATGCCGTTTTGTTGTAAATATTTCAAAGAAAATTTTGAAAGTATAGAAATTATCCAATAAATTGCTTTATATATTAAATAAATTCAAAAAAGGGGAATCAAAATGGCGGGTAAATTGAATTTAGACAAACTGGATTTTCAGATAATCCAGGAGATGATGGAGGATGCTGAAATTTCCTATGCAGATCTTGGCAAAAAACTCTTCGTTTCTGGTGGCACCATACACGTACGCATCAAAAAACTACAGGAGCTGGGTGTAGTTAAAGGTACAAAACTAAGTGTTGATTTAAAACTTTTAGGCTACGACGTTATCGCCTTTATTGGAATTTATCTTGAAAAAAGCTCTTTATACGATACAGTTGCTAAAGAATTGAAGAAAATACCAGAAATCGTTCGGGTTAATTATACCACGGGAAACTATAGCATGTTTATAGAAGTAGTGTGTAAAGATATTCAGCAACTGCGTTTTGTACTGCACGACGAACTGCAAAAGATCAAGGGCATTGAACGTACCGAAACACTTATTTGCCTGGAAGAAAGCTTTAACCGGAATGTGCTGGTAAAAAGTTAGAACCTGCTTTTTACCTGTAAGGCATCGCGCAAGCCATTGCCCAGCAGGTTAAAAGCCAGCACCAGCAACATAATAGTGATACCAGGCGCCAAAGCCAGCATGGGATTGTGTGTAATAATAAAGTTGTAATTCTCCTTTATCATTAACCCCCAGCTGGGCTGCGGGGGCTGTACGCCTACGCCTAAAAAACTCAACCCTGCTTCTATCACTATAGCTGAAGCAAAATTGTTGGCGGCAATCACCAGCACCGGCCCCAGAATATTGGGCAATATATGACCTGCAATAATGCGCGCATGCGAAAAACCTAAAGCCCGCGCCGCTTCTACATATTCCATTTCACGCACCGCCAGCACCTGCCCCCTCACCAAACGGGCCACATTTACCCACATGGTTAATCCCACCGCAATAAACACCTGCCAGAAACCTTTACCCAATACCAGGGTTATGGCAAACACCAGTAACAAGGTAGGCACACTCCAGATCACGTTAATCAGCCACATGATGATATCATCTGTTTTGCCTTTAAAATAACCGGCCAAAGCGCCTAACAGCATACCTATGGTCAATGACAATAAAACGGCAATACAGCCCACTCCTAAGCTTACCCGGGTGCCTATGATTAAACGGCTGGCTATATCCCTTCCAAAGCGATCGCTGCCCAGGTAAAAGCGCAGTGTAGTTACCGGCTTTGCGGCACAGGCATCTACAGCATATGACTTACGTTCATACACTCCATCATCAATAAACTTTTGAATGATGATAGAATCACCTTGCATAGTGTATTGTTGTAAAGGAATATACTGATACCTGTCGGGCCTGCCATTGATAAGGCCGTTGACAAAGGATACCTGTTCGCCACCCGCTGGTTTCCGTAACCGTAATGCCTGTATAGCAAAGCCTGGCTTTTTGTTCGCCAGCTCCGGCAGCATACGGTTGGCGTTAGGCGAATTGTCGGGGGCTATTACATATGCCAGCAATGCTACTACACAGCTTATCAAAATAAGCGTAGCTCCTATACGTGTGCCTGTTGTATAACGCCTTTTTTGCTTCACCCTTAGCGGTTGTTGAAGGTTATTTAACGGTGCGGCCTTTCCACTGGTACTTGCCAAACTTGCCCAGCCAGCCTGCCACTACAATATAAGCAATATGAAACGGTTGCATAATAGCAAACCAGTTTAATAACGCACACTGATTAAAAAACCGGGCTACCGGAAACAGAAAGCACAGCTCCACAACAGTTTTAATGCCTATCAGCGCCAGCGCCCATCCCATAAAAGCCCAGTGTATCAAACCGGTTAGCAGCAGCAACAACAGGCACAGATTCATGCAATACACCAGCACCAGCACCCAAAACACAGCCTTGTCTTTATACTTGTCTGCTTTGCTGGCCCACCGGATACGCTGGTTAATAAAGCTTTTCCAGTCAGGCATGGGGGCGGTACTCACAATGGCATCAGCCGAAAAGATGTAACCGGTTTTGCCGGGATAAGCCTGCTTTATCTTATGCATCAACAACATATCATCACCACTGGCAATAGCGTCAATTCCTTTAAAGCCACCTACTGCATAAAAAGCTTCCTTGTTATATGCCAGGTTAGCCCCATTACACATACTATGTACGCCTGCCGACACTGCTGCTGCTGTAATGCCCTGCATGCTCATAAAATCAAGACACTGAAATATGCCTACAAAATTGGCCGGACTGCTAAACATCACCGGTGCTGCCACAAACACGGGCCGCTGCTCTTGTATGTAAGCATTATAAGTAGCCAGCCATTGCGGCCCCAGCGCACAGTCGGCATCTGTGGTAATAATCCAGTCGCCTGTGCTTCGGCCTATGGCCATTTCAATCGCTTTCTTTTTATAGCTATTCAGTTGCTGTCCCTGTAGTTCTTTGGCCAGCTGCATCAGATGCAGGTTGGCATAGGTTTGTTGTAGTTGCTGTATAATAGCTGCCGTGTTATCCGTAGAATGATCATCTATTACTATCACTTCATACAGGTAAGCAGGGTAATGCTGTTGTAGTATAGCCAGCACACAGGCACCTATCTGCTCTTCTTCATCGCGTGCAGGAATAATTACCGAAAACCGCGTAGCAGGTTGCATACCGGCAGGCTTTACATACAACTGTAGTTTTAAAAACCACTGCCTGTAAAAAAGGATCAATACAGCATATAAAAGCAACAGTACACTGCTCAGCGTAAGTAAAATATTCATCCACATCATTACAACAAAGAAAGCTAATATTATTCAACTACCAGTTTAGCTATCAACGGCAGATACTTTTCCTTCAATAGCTGGTGGCCTGCATCTATCACCTGCACCTGTGCCTGTTGCTGGTGCAGTGGTTCAATAAAACGATAACCATTACGGCTTAATATGACTTTATCGTACTTACCAAACAACAGGCGTACCTGTGTATGGTTTGCTGTAACCAGCTGCTGTATCGTTCGCAGCGAAGGGATAAACCGGCGCAAAACCGTCCAGCGCGAATACAGGTTTTGCCGTTGTTCTGTGTTATCAATATAATGGCGGGTGATCTTATACATCGCCTTATTAATCAACCCGGTTTTGTCGGCAATGGTCACCAGGCTAAAAATAAACTTCGGGTGGGCTATGGTATGCTTAAACACCCGGTTGCCCATCCAGGTTTGGGTGCTGAACCAGTACCAGAAATTGGTGTGCAGCCCGTCAGGAGCAATCAGCACCAGTTTATTATAACAGGTTGCATAACATTGATATAACGAAAGAGCAATGCGTCCGCCAATGCTGTAACCGATTAAGGTAACCGGTTTATTTTCCGGGTTGCATTGGGTAGTAATCTCCTGCCACATGGCCGGGGTGCAGGTTAAGCCCTCGTTCCATTCTGTTCTGCCATGCAAAGGCAGGTCAAATGCATACACGGTATGCGTATCTTCCAGGCTGATAGCCAGCTGGTTATAGGTATAGCAATTCTCTCCGTAGCCATGAAAACAAAAGGCAATAGCCGGCCCGTTCCCTGTTTTTTCACAAAAAATGCGTGACTGGCCGTAGCTGATAAACTGTTCCATAAATACACAATCTTACACAAAATTTTAAGGGAACAATAGTTGGAGTTTTAAATAAAACAAGCCAACTTTGAAATAGTTGCATAACTAACTAATATGACCGGTATCCAATTTAAAAGAGGTGAACTGTACAGCGTTATCACTGGTATGGCTTCCATAGCGGTGGCGCGACGCTTACAAAAAAACTTCCGGCAGGCCGGTCTGGACGTAACCATTGAGCAGTGGAGCTTGTTATATCACCTGTGGAAAGAAGATGGCTTAAGCCAGCAGGAGCTATGCAACCGTACGTTTCGCGATAAGCCCAGCATTACACGCCTGGTAGACAACCTGGAAAAGCAAAACCTGGTAAAAAGGGTTTCGTCCAAGGAAGACCGGCGCATTAACCTGGTATACTTAACAGAAAGCGCCCGTGAGTTACAGGAAACGACCATACAGCTTGCCAACCAGACTATGGAAGAAGCCCTTGCCGAGGTGAACAAAGCTGATATAGAAGTTACCAAAAAGGTATTACAGCAGGTTTACGATAATCTCAAATAATCAATCCATTTTAAACTATCATACTATGAGCACGGAAACATCTCAACAACAAGCCCTGGCTGGTGGGGAATGGCTTATTAAAGAAAGCAACCCCTTTGATACGTTTACACCGGAAGACTTCAATGAAGAGGAGCGGATGATTATGGATATGTGCCACCAGTTCTTAAAAACGGAGGTGCGACCGGTTGCAGACAGAATTGAAAAACAGGAAGAAGGGCTGATGGCTTCGCTGCTGGAAAAAGCAGGTGAGCAGGGCCTGTTATCCACCGCCTTTCCGGAAGCTTACGGCGGCCTGGGTAAAGATTTTATTACCGCTACCATTGTAAATGAGGGGCTGGGTGCCGGACATTCTTTTTCCGTTGCCATTGCTGCCCACACCGGCATAGGCTCGTTGCCTATCCTGTACTTTGGTACCGAAGAACAAAAGCAGAAATACATTCCTAAACTGGCCAGCGGCGAGTGGAAGGGTGCTTACGGTTTAACCGAACCCAACAGCGGCAGTGATGCCCTGGGCGCTAAAACCACCGCCACTTTAAGTGCCGATGGAAAGCATTATATACTCAATGGTCAAAAATGCTGGATCACCAACGGTGGCTTCGCCGATGTGTATACCGTATTTGCCAAAATCAATGGCGACCAGTTCACCGGCTTTATTGTAGAAAGAGGTTTTGAAGGCTTTACACAAGGCCCGGAAGAACACAAAATGGGTATTAAAGGCTCCTCTACCGTACAGTTATATTTCCAGGACTGTAAAGTACCTGTTGAAAACGTGCTGGGCGAAATTGGCCGTGGTCATATCATTGCCTTCAACATCTTAAACATTGGCCGTTTAAAGCTGGATGCAGCTGCACTGGGCGGCGCTAAAGAAGCAGCTACCACCACTATTCAGTATGCTGTTACCCGCGAACAGTTTAAACAACCTATTGCCAACTTTGGCGCTATCAAACATAAGCTGGCCGAAATAGCCATCCGCATATGGGTAGCCGAAAGCGGCCTGTACCGCGCGGCTAAGTGGATCGATAATAAAGAACATGAGTTGCTGGCCAGTGGCGCCTCTTTTGATAAGGCCCTGTTAGGCGCTGCAGAAGAGTTTGCTATTGAGTGCGCCATCTTAAAAGTGTTCGGTAGCGAAACCCTCGACTTTGTAGTAGACGAAGGTGTTCAGGTGCATGGTGGTAACGGGTTCAGTGATGAATACGAAATCAGCAAATCCTATCGCGATAGCCGCATCAACCGTATTTACGAAGGCACTAACGAAATCAACCGCCTGCTCACCCTGGATATGACGCTGAAACGCGCCATGAAAGGCAAGCTGGACCTCATGGGCCCTGCACTGGCAGTGTCTAAAGAACTAATGAGCATTCCTGATTTCGGCTCTGGTGATGAAGAACCATTTGCCAAAGAGAAGAAATACATTGTCAACTTTAAAAAGGCCATTTTAATGACAGCCGGCGCTGCTGTACAAAAACTGATGATGAGCCTGGATAAAGAACAGGAGCTGTTAATGAACATTGCCGATATGGCCATTGAAACTTACCATGCCGAAAGCGCTTTATTACGCTTAATAAAATTGACGGAGAAATCAGGTAAGGAAGATGCTGCACTCATCAACGACATTGTACAAACCTATATTTACGATGCAGCCGACCGCATTAATAAATCAGGTAAAGATGCACTGAACAGCTTTGCAGAAGGCGATGAATTGCGCATGATGCACATAGGTTTAAAACGCTTTACCAAAGTAGAGCCGTTTAATACTAAAGCTGCCCGCAGACGTATTGCCGACAAGCTTATCGACGCTCAGAAATATGCTTTTTAATCATAACAATCGCTAAAATAATAAAGGCCGGAGCTGTTCAGCTCCGGCCTTTATTATTTTATTAGGCGGTTCACCTGTTCAGGCAAACACACGCTTGTAAACAGCTTCTTTAAAATTTCACCAATAAGCCTGCACCTACCACCGATTTCAACTGCAAACCGGCAGAGTTTTTATCCGGACCAAACAGCTTGGTATCATCATCGTAAATTAAATCCAGGCTCCAGGTGGCAGATAATACTCTTGATATTTTCACCGCAAACAGGTTCGTCATATATAAATCTACATTCTGCGGATTGTGCTTATAGTTAGAGAACAGATCCATCCTGCCTTTATAACTTACGTTATCATTTATCTTGGCAGTGTAGTTAATGGTGGCATAAGCACCCATTTCGTTTTTGCTGTGACGGCCGGTGTCAACACCATACATACCCCTCGCAGATAAGGAATCATCCTTTACAATAACCCAACGGGAAGATACAGGAGACACAAAGATGCTCAGGTTTTTAACCGGGTGATAGTCCAAACCCAAAGACAAGGTTACATAAGCAGGAGCCAGAAATGTAGAAGCGAATGTTCTTTCTGTTCCATCATACGTATAGCCACGCAACATTTGGGTTCTGAAGTTAAACAATCCCGCCAGGTTCAGCTTTTCATTTAATTCATAACCATACTTACTCAGGTAATCCACCCGGTCGTCGTTCTTACGGGCGCCTAAGCTGGTTGTATTTACATAGCCGAAGTTAATGTCCAGCGTATTATCCCAGCTATGCTTTCCTTTTTTATAAAAGGCAAACATGTTCGTGTAGGCTGTAATGGCCATTGAAAAATTATCACCGCCCGCACTCCAGTTACTGAGTGCTGCCTGCGACAGGTTTAAGCTGAACAAACCCCCTTTTTTCCACGTTTTTTTTGTTGTGTCCGCAGCATCTTTCTTAATAGCCCTTGACCCTTCCGTTTGAAGGTTCTGAATTGTTTTGTCCTGCGCCATACCTAATGTAACGCAGCCAGTCATTGTAAATAGTAGCAGTAAATGCTTCCTCATTTTCTACAGGTTAAATTTTTTGGGTATAGCCGGCAATATAATAAATTTTAGATTTATGGATTATTTAACGAGGATATACCAGCAAACTATGCTGACTAGCCGTATGAATATCTCGCCATACCTGGTTAATCACGCTGTGTTTATTAGCCGCTGCCAGCCCGCAATAAGAATATAACATTTGCACAGCCTGTATGCTTTTTGCGGCCAGTGTACGCGCAGCAACACTTATCTCCTGCAACGCTTCTACCGAAACCTCACCTGTAAACACCTGCTGTTGCCAGGAGGCATCCAAACTTGTATAAAATATACGTCTTGCCTGTTCCATCATTTCCTGTGCATCTCTTACATACTGTTGCGCTACAGGCTGTTCTTTCTCATTTTTCTGTTGCACTATAGCTTCGGCTTCTTCTATAAAATGCAGCGCCATGCCTGAGATATTAGCTGCCAGTGTTACTTCTGCCAGTTGTAAAAAGGGATACTGATATAAAGGAGCTTTTATAATCGCGGCGTCAGGCTCTATCGCAAATAAACGGTTAGCAGGCACCAGCAATTGCTGTACTTCAAAAGCATGGCTGGCAGTAGCTACTAATCCAAACGATTGCCAGGTGGGTATCAATGTTACTTCTTCCCGCATTAACGCAAAGGCTTTTACCAACGGCTGCCCCGCTGCATCCGTAAGCACTTTGCCCTCTTTTACCAGCCGACAATTCGCTGTAAATACCGTGTTGTGTGGCGCCCCACTGGCATGCCACCATTTACCGCTTACCAGGTAACCTTCTGCCGTTTCTTCTGCGGTGCCTGTAGCGGCGCCACTACCTGCCAGGCAGGCATGTGGGTTAGCAAAAACAGCATCTGCCAGTGAAGGCTGCATAAAGCCCCCGAACCACCCCGCTCCCGAACACAGGGTAACCACCCAACCCATACTGCCATCCGCCCAGGCAATAGCTTCTTCCAGCCGCACCATTTCGGGCAATGCTTTTTGCAGGCCATTGTATTGCAGTGGAACAAGCATAGTAAACCAGCGCTGCTCCACTGCCAATGCTATTTGTTCCGGTTGTAGCTGTTCCGCAGCTTCTGCTTTGTGTACATTATTGCGTATGATAGTTGTTTGCTCCGGTGTCAGGCAAACAGATGGATGATGTAACTGGTTGGTCATGCCCCCAAAGATAATTGTCCCGCTTTGCTTAACTTCAATCTATGAAAGCAATAGTAATTCTAACCCTGACAATCTGTACCACCTTTGCAAAAGCACAGCAGCAAACCTCCTACTGGATGGGCCGCACCACCGGCA